>NZ_JALGRD010000040.1:0-923 GCF_022810315.1 Stutzerimonas marianensis
CATGATGGCGAATTGGCGAACCACCTTATAGTTATATGCAGTCTCACTTATTGCTGTGCTCATGCAAGGCTTCCACGCTAATGGCATTTCAGGGGGCAAAAACGGCGGCAAGTATGGAGAAAGGAGGGGGGCAATGCAATCAAGGCCCAGGCCATCTCGTGCCGTTCGGACCCTGATTCCAAGCCTTTTCCATGCTCTTTGCAGGGTCGTTTTACACATCATGCCGATGTGCCGAATCGAGAGTTTCGCCTTCTAGTTCTGCGAAGTGCGGCGAGTGGGGGAGAATATAGAAGCGAGGGCCTTTTCAGGCCAAGCGGGGATGGACCGGGCGGTCTGCGACAGAGCGTCGCACGGCCGCATTTTGGGGCAGCGCTTGATCCACAACAGGGCGATACCGGGTATCGCCCTGTAGGCCTGATCAGCGTTTGGCGACCTGCTCGGGCTTGTGCGACAGGCTATAGACATAGGCTGCCAGCAGATGAACCTTGTCGTTGCCCAGGTAGGGTTCCTGCGCAGGCATCTTGCCGTTACGGCCATGACGGATGGTCTGCTGCAGTTGCGGCAACGTCGAGCCATAGATCCAGCCGGCCGCAGAGGTGAGCTTGGGTGCGCCCATGGCGGGCGTGCCCTGGCCGTTGGCACCATGGCACACGGAGCAGTTCTGAGCATAGATCTGGCTGCCGGCGTTCAGGTCGACCTCGGTGCCCTCGGGCAAAGGCAGCCCGGCCAGTCCGTTGCGGACATAACCTGCGACATTCTTGACACCGTCTTCACCGATGACCTGGCCCCAGGCCGGCATGGTGGCAACGCGGCCATGCATGATCGAGGTCTTGATGGTTTCGGCGTCACCGCCCCAGCGCCAATCGGTATCGGCCAGGTTGGGGAAGCCGTTGGCCCCCTTGGCATCGGAGCCGTGGCAGACC
>NZ_JALGRD010000041.1:0-858 GCF_022810315.1 Stutzerimonas marianensis
GCCACGCTCTCTTTCCCGATCGCCGACGTTAGGCGCCACTGTGGGCCGCCGGCTCCCCGACGCTGTTCTCCACGGCAAGCGGAGTTATCGGCCTCGCAGCAGGGCCGTCCGAGGTCTTTCGACCTGCGGATTTCGAGTGAGGCCTCTTAGCCCGCTTGGTCCGGCGGTTGCGCCGCCGGGCCGCGGACCGGGTTCAGACACGCCTGTGAGTGGCATCCGCGTCTGGACCGGCTTCGCCGGNAGCCCGCTTGGTCCGGCGGTTGCGCCGCCGGGCCGCGGACCGGGTTCAGACACGCCTGTGAGTGGCATCCGCGTCTGGACCGGCTTCGCCGGGTCTGCCCCCGCGGTTAGCGGGGCGTTGGCCCGGTGTTACGGGTCTGGCCTCTTACCTCTCAGGCTGCCTTGGCCTCACAGGCCAGCGGTGTCTTGTGACATCGCCGGCGTTGCGGAGGCGGGTCGCTCTGCCATGGCGGCTCGCCTCGCGGATGTCCCGCTCCTTTTGTGGCGCCTCTCGGCGTTTTTCGTTGGGCGCGCACCGGGATTAGGAGTGGCGCGCCAGAGTCGGAACCTCCGTGCTGGCTCGCAGTAGCAGCCGTGCACCCGTTGGGTGACTGCGACTGATCCGAGCTCGAAACCGGCTCGGATCGCTGACTCGGCTCGGAACGGTTTCTCATCGCCCCTTGCCGCTCAGTCCCTCAGTCGCGTGCGGTGACGTGCGACCGTCACCGGAGGAACTGGTGAATGCTGCCCACAAACCCGCGCTGGAGACGCGGATCCAGGGGGACCAGGACCACCAGCCGGACCTGATCGTTCCCCGGTTGCCCGGGATTATCCCGAAAGTCCTCGGCGCAACCGGAG
>NZ_JALGRD010000042.1:0-849 GCF_022810315.1 Stutzerimonas marianensis
GTGCGCTTGGCCCGCCCTCTGGAGTGTCCGATCCCGTGATCCCCCTCCCGACCCGAAGGTCGAGAGAAAGCTCTCCTGGGGTTCCTTCCCCTACGGCACGTTCCGACGCGGAGGATCCGGTCCACCCGGGGATCCCTGCCCCCGGCACCTTCCGCCCTCAGGGTTTGGCTACCCTCCCGGCGGCTTGCTCTCCTCCACGCCTCGCGACGGCCCGTCGACCGCCGCAGCGCCCATGGGGTTCGCCCTTCAGGGCCTTGCTCCCCCCCGCCAGCGGTACCTCTCTCGAGGCCTCGCCTCTCCTGTCGTTCTTCCNCAGCGCCCATGGGGTTCGCCCTTCAGGGCCTTGCTCCCCCCCGCCAGCGGTACCTCTCTCGAGGCCTCGCCTCTCCTGTCGTTCTTCCAGTCCGCCCGAAGGCGGGTGGTCGCGACTCCAGAGGTTGGCTCCGGCGGAAGAGGGGCCCGACTCGCCGCCGCCCGAAGGCGGAGACGGCCGAACCTTGCCCTCTTGGGATTGTGCCCCTCCAAGGCTTTCTCCTCCGACCACCTTCGGCCCGGCTTCCCGGGCCTCTTCCCTCTTGTCCTGCTGCTGGGGATGCTCCCTACGGACCACGCCCAGCCCGGACTGCAGGGGCTCTTCAGTGGCGGAAGCGGCCTGGTCTCTCATGAGACTGCCTGCCTTCCTGGGGTTTGGCACCTTGTCGACGTGAAGCCTCTTAGGGCAACGCTTGCTCCGGGCTTATGGCTTCGCCTCGGTCTCCGTACGCTAGTATCGGGAAACCTCTTAGGAGCGCCGGACTGCCCGACCGGAGTTCAGCTCCGCGCCGTATCGGTGCGACGATTCGTCCTGAC
>NZ_JALGRD010000043.1:0-792 GCF_022810315.1 Stutzerimonas marianensis
AGATGGTTCGATTAGTCTTTCGCCCCTTAATGCATGTTTGACGATCGATTTGCACGTCAGAACCGCTACGAACTTCCACCAGGGTTTCCCCTGGCTTCATTCTACACACATTAAGTTCACCATCTTTCGGGTCTCATTGCATATACTCTTACTAAGCTCTTTGCCAGCGGCAATAGAACCTGTCAGTGTTGCGTTCATGGTCATGATTTGCACCAGATGACAGAAATCACACTTAAAACATTGCGAGAATGTTCTTTACTTTCATTACGAGCAAGGCTTTTCATACAGCCGAACTCTTGCACATGCAGTGAACTCCTTAGACCGTGTTTCAAGACGGGTCGAATAACTCGGCATTCAAAACTCCTGTAGACTTGCCGATTTCATTGACAGCCATAAAACATTAGGCACCAACATAAATGAAACTAAAGCCGGTTAGACATTAGTCACTCATGCGACACAAACAATGCTTACGGCATGCCGTACACGAGGTACTGAAATCAAAAACATGTCTGTTTACCTATAACGCCAAGTCGAATTTGTTATTTATGCAAACCAAATCCTATCACGACGAAAGTCGCTACCAAGATTGGCTGATTCGACTAGCTGTATGTTATAGATCCAGGTTCAGTAATACTTTGAAAATGCACCAAATTCCAAGCAATAACTAGCCGACGGACTGTTGAAGTTCCAAATCAACTAGGATCACAAGAGAATAAGATTGAATCCAAAGTCATCTGATGAATGCGGCCATTCGTTTTCTTCTGTACGGTTTTACGTACTATTTAACTCTCT
>NZ_JALGRD010000044.1:0-251 GCF_022810315.1 Stutzerimonas marianensis
CTGCATGTCACCGTTACCGTTTCCGTTGCGCTTTCTTCTCTCAACAGCTTCAGAGGCTCCGGTTCAGCATCTAATTCTACCGGTTCGCAAGGCGGCGTTGGAGTTGGAGTAACTCCAGGAGTTAATTCTATTCTTCCATCAGCGACGCCACCATCTGTCACCGTGACGGTCTTTGTGTTCGTGATGTACCCTGTCGCAGCCGCAGTTATCGTTCGGTCTCCAACAGCCACATCATTGAATGAATAAACACC
>NZ_JALGRD010000044.1:345-776 GCF_022810315.1 Stutzerimonas marianensis
GCAGTTATCGTTCGGTCTCCAACAGCCACATTATCGAATGAATAAACACCATCCTGACCTCCAACTGTGCTAGTGACAGTCTGTTCGCCTGTATCGAGGGACACAGCCGCGCCGTTGATACCTGCGCCTGATATAGAGTCAGTAACTTGACCTAAAATTCTACCAACCCCGGTTGGTGTCGGTGTAACGCCCGGCGTAGGCGTGACTCCTGGTGTTGGCGAAGCCCCTGGTGTCGGAGTTGGAACTGCCTCACCTACCAAAGAGGTATCCGTAACTGTAGAAACCCCTCCGTCTGCATTTGGATTATCAGTGAAAGTAGTTGTCAGTGTATCGCCTACTGCAGCTCTTATCCTCGTATTGATCAAGGTGCTATCTGAACTGACAGCAATTGTACCCAGGAACGATCCAGTATCGACACCCGTCTCTGTTAA
>NZ_JALGRD010000045.1:0-728 GCF_022810315.1 Stutzerimonas marianensis
AAGAGAGTCATAGTTACTCCCGCCGTTTACCCGCGCTTAATTGAATTTCTTCACGTTAACATTCAGAGCACTGGGCAGAAATCACTTTGCGTCAACACCAAGTTTTCCGGCCAATCGCAAAGCTCTGTTTTAATTAGACAGTCGGATTCCCCTAGACGCAGCGAGTTCTAAGTTTGCTATTAAACGATGCCCGAAGTAATACGATCCGCGAACGAACCGCATACCGTAGCAAAACGATTCCACAGCAAGACAAGTCACTAGTCCGAACGATCAGTTGTATTGCTACGCCCAAAAGTTCAGCTCCAATGGCAAGTCTACTGCTTTATCATAAAGCCCGAACACCCTAGCACTTAGAGCCAATCGTTATCCCGAAGTTGCCGATCGATTTTGCCGACTTCCCTTGTGCTACCTTGTTCTAATTGACTAGAGGCTTTTCACCTTGGAGACCTGATGCGGTTTAGAGTACAGATAAGTGCGAAATTGATTATCTCGCTCAAATTTTCAAGGATCACAAATGATGCACCGAGGAAGTAGCAAGAACGGCTACTCTTTACCTTCATTTGAACCCTATCTCCAGTTGAACTGATTCCAGGGTCGTCTGATGAAGTAACAAAGAAGAGAAAACTCTTTCCAGGACCACTTGTGATGTATTTGAGCTCGTTTGTGTTGCCACATATGTTCAACGTAAAGTTAAACAATCTCCGACACTTAGTACAAGAATATTAACT
>NZ_JALGRD010000047.1:0-708 GCF_022810315.1 Stutzerimonas marianensis
GGAGACACTGCATAAATAGCCAGCCGCCCCCACCCTTGGCACACTGAGCCCCCTCAACCAGCCCCCTCCATGAGCTTTGTTACGCGCGTGCAGAAGACCTTCTCCGAACTCGAATATACCGGCAAGAAAAAGCAGACTCGCCGAGATCGCTTCCTGGCTGACCTTGAACAGCTGGTGCCCTGGGCACAAGTGGAGGCGCAAGTGGCGCCGTTCTATAGCGACACCACAGGCAAGCGTGGACGCCCTGCGATTGGGTTGTCGCGCATGCTGCGCATGTATGTCGTGCAGCAGTGTTTCGGTCTCTCCGATGAAGGTACCGAAGATGCCGTCTACGACAGCCAGGCCATTCGTGGTTTCATCGGCATCGACCTGGGCCGTGAGTCGGCACCGGATGCCACTACCTTGTTGCGATTTCGCCGCTTGCTGGAAACCCATCAGCTAACGCGGGTGCTGTTTGAAACGATTAACCAGCATCTGGCCAGCCGGGGTCTGCTGCTCAAGGAAGGCACTATCGTCGACGCTACCCTGATCGCCGCGCCGCCCTCGGTCAAGAACCGAGAAGGTAAGCGTGATCCTGAGATGCATCAGGCCAAGAAAGGCAATCAATGGCACTTCGGGATGAAGGCCCACGTTGGTGTCGACGCCACATCGGGACTCGTGCACAGCGTGGTAGGGACTGCCGCCAACGTGGCGGATGTCACCCAGGTC
>NZ_JALGRD010000048.1:0-340 GCF_022810315.1 Stutzerimonas marianensis
GTCGGATTCCCCTTGTTCGAAACAGTTCTAAATCAGTTGTTCAGATGTCTAGAGAACAGTCCGCACGAGCCTGACGAAACACAGTTGCCTGCGCCCCGCCCAACCCGCACGTCCATCCTCGCCAGACTTGCCAAGCAACCAACAGCAGCTCCGCACGCAATCGATCTTTCGAGTTGCCCCTAATCGACTAACTGCGCGCAGCTCCACCGTCGTTCGCAAGGTTCGCCAACGAGACCCCTAGACCCAACCTTTAGAGCCAATCCTTTTTCCGAAGTTACGGATCTGTTTTGCCGACTTCCCTTATCTACATTGTTCTACTTAACTAGAGGCTATACACCTT
>NZ_JALGRD010000048.1:368-662 GCF_022810315.1 Stutzerimonas marianensis
TTCCCTTATCTACATTGTTCTACTTAACTAGAGGCTATACACCTTGGAAACCTGATGCGGTTATGCGTACGCCGAGGCTAGAAAATTATGTTTTCCTCTCGATTTTCATGGACCAACGTGAGCGCACCGGATGCTTCAAAGAGAGAAGCACTTTACCAGCCCTGCACCCCTATCTCCAGGTAATCTGATTCCAGGGGCATCACCCTTGCGGGCATTGACTGTTAAAAAGAAAAGAGAACTCTTCCCAGGACCCACGCTGGCGTCTCGAGATTCAGTTACGTTGCCGTAGAATAT
>NZ_JALGRD010000049.1:0-601 GCF_022810315.1 Stutzerimonas marianensis
ACGATCCGCTTCTATGAGCAGCAGGGCCTGTTGCCGCCGCCAGAACGGCAGGAGAATGGTTACCGTGTCTATACCGAGAAGCATGGCGAGTGGCTTGCCTTTATCCGCCGCTGCCGAATTCTGGACCTGTCACTGACAGAGATTCGCGAGCTACAGAGCTATCAGGACGACCCTCGCCAGCCCTGTACCGCCGTCAACGCCATGCTCGATGACCACATCTCTCATGTGCGGTCGCAGATAACTGCTCTGCAAGCGCTTGAGCAACAACTCGTTTCACTGAGGGCGAGTTGCAACGAGGGTCGGGAGATCAATGCCTGCGGCATCCTGACGGGGATCAGCGAGGAGAGCAAACAACAGCTGTATAGGGCTAGCTCAGGCCGTAAGGACTGAGCAGAGACATGCCGGACCTTGCAGTGACATTGTGAATGCATGGTGTGTTGATCGCGAAGCCTCACTGCGTATCTCGGCATGCGAACCTGGGCGTTGCTGCAAACTTGCAGGGGCCGTGAAGAAGAGTCGTCATCAACCAGGTAATCCGCTGAGCTGATGGTTGGTTCCGTCATCATGATATGAGCCAATCAACCAAAAAATCCGGATACCC
>NZ_JALGRD010000005.1:0-367017 GCF_022810315.1 Stutzerimonas marianensis
CGGCCGTACCGTCGGTGCCGGCGTGGTTGCCAAGATCGTCGAATAAGCATTTCGGCGTCGAAAAGGGCCCCTAGGGGCCCTTTTTCTATTGTTGATCATTTATTGACACCCCTAGGACGCATCCGTACAATTGCGCCTCCTTTTACCAGGCGTATGCGTTTGGTAGGGATGGCTAATTGGAGTCTGAGGTCAAAATGCAAAACCAACAAATCCGTATTCGGTTGAAGGCTTTTGACCATCGCCTGATCGATCAATCAACCCAGGAAATCGTGGAAACCGCGAAACGTACTGGTGCTCAGGTGCGTGGTCCGATTCCACTGCCGACCCGCAAAGAGCGGTTCACTGTTCTGGTTTCCCCGCATGTCAACAAGGATGCGCGCGACCAGTACGAGATCCGTACTCATAAGCGAGTGCTGGACATCGTTCAGCCCACTGACAAGACTGTCGATGCGCTTATGAAGCTTGATCTTGCGGCTGGCGTGGAAGTGCAGATCAGCCTCGGCTAAAGCTTCAGCTTTGGTCGTGTAACGCTCTGAAATGGGCGGCCATAGCGGGTGAAAGCCCCGTACACTCAAGAGGTTACAACATGACTATTGGTGTAGTCGGTCGTAAGTGCGGCATGACCCGCATTTTCACCGAAGAAGGTGTCTCTGTTCCGGTTACGGTCATCGAGATCGAGCCGAATCGCGTCACTCAGTTCAAGAATGAAGAGAGCGATGGCTATCGCGCCGTGCAGGTCACTGTCGGCGAGCGTCGTGCGTCTCGTGTTACCAAGGCTCAGGCTGGTCATTTCGCCAAGGCGAACGTGGCTGCTGGTCGTGGCGTCTGGGAATTCCGTCTCGATGGCGAAGAATTTCAGGTCGGAGACCAGATCAGTGCCGAGATTTTCCAGGCTGGGCAGATGGTAGATGTGACCGGTCAGTCCAAGGGTAAAGGCTTTGCCGGTACCATCAAGCGCTGGAACTTCCGTGGTCAGGACAATACTCACGGTAACTCCGTATCCCACCGCGTCCCGGGCTCCATTGGCCAGTGCCAGACTCCAGGTCGTGTTTTCAAGGGCAAGAAGATGTCCGGGCACATGGGCGCTGAGCGCGTAACCGTGCAGTCCCTGGAAATCGTGCGCGTCGATGCCGAGCGTAACCTGCTGTTGGTCAAGGGCGCAGTGCCCGGCGCCACCGGTGGTGACGTTGTCGTGCGTCCCGCTGCCAAGGCTCGCGGGTAAGGGGGATTTCAGATGCAATTGAATGTTAATGGCGCACAGGCCATCGAAGTCTCCGAGCAAACCTTTGGCGGTGAGTTCAACGAGACGCTGGTGCATCAGGCTGTAGTGGCCTACATGGCTGGCGGTCGCCAGGGTAGCAAGCAGCAGAAGACCCGTTCCGATGTCTCCGGTGGCGGCAAGCGCCCGTGGCGTCAGAAGGGTACTGGTCGCGCGCGTGCCGGTACGTCCCGCGGTCCCATCTGGCGTGGCGGTGGTGTCACCTTCGCCGCTCGTCCGCAGAATCATGACCAGAAGCTCAACAAGAAGATGTACCGCGCAGCCCTGCGCTCCATCCTCTCCGAGCTCGTGCGCTCCGAGCGCCTAGTGGTCGTGGAAGATTTCGCTGTCGACAGCCCGAAAACCAAGTTGCTTGCAAGCAAGCTGACTGACATGGGGCTGAACGATGTATTGATCGTCTCCGATGCCGTTGATCAGAACCTGTATCTGGCTGCTCGCAACCTGCCGCATGTCGATGTTCGCGACGTGCAGGGTTCCGATCCTGTCAGCCTGATCGCCTATGACAAGGTGTTGATCACCGTGTCGGCCGTGAAGAAATTCGAGGAGCTGCTGGGATGAACCAGGAACGCGTATTCAAAGTCCTGCTTGGTCCGCACGTCTCCGAGAAGGCAACCATGCTGGCCGACAGCAAGAGCCAGTTCGTTTTCAAGGTTGCAACCGACGCAACCAAGCTGGAAATCAAGAAGGCCGTCGAAAGCCTGTTCAACGTGAAGGTAGCCAAGGTCAGCACCCTGAATGTTCAGGGCAAGACCAAGCGTACCGCTCGCGGTCTGGGCAAGCGCAATGACTGGAAGAAGGCGTACATCGCCCTTCAGCCGGGCCAGGATCTCGATTTCTCCGGCAACGCTGAGTAAGGAAGGGGTGCATCATGGCAATCGTTAAATGCAAACCGACTTCCGCGGGCCGCCGTTTTGTGGTCAAGGTGGTCAATCAGGAGCTGCACAAGGGCGCTCCTTATGCTCCGCTGCTCGAGAAGAAGTCGAAGTCCGGTGGTCGTAACAACAATGGCCGCATCACCACTCGTCACGTTGGTGGTGGTCATAAGCAGCACTATCGTCTGGTCGATTTTCGCCGTAACAAGGATGGCATTCCTGCCATCGTTGAGCGCGTCGAATATGATCCGAACCGTACTGCACACATTGCACTGCTGAAGTACGCCGACGGCGAGCGTCGCTACATCATCGCGCCGAAGGGCGTGACTGCAGGTGATCAGCTGCTCTCCGGCGTTAATGCGCCAATCAAGGCCGGCAATAGCCTGCCGCTGCGCAACATTCCGCTGGGTTCGACCGTTCATGGCGTCGAGCTCAAGCCGGGCAAGGGCGCTCAGATTGCACGTTCCGCCGGCGCTTCGGCCCAGCTGGTCGCGCGTGAAGGCGCCTACGTCACCCTGCGTCTCCGCTCCGGCGAGATGCGCAAGGTTCTGGCTGAGTGCCGTGCAACGCTAGGCGAGGTCTCGAACTCCGAGCACAGCCTGCGTTCGCTGGGCAAGGCTGGTGCGAAGCGCTGGCGCGGTGTGCGTCCGACCGTTCGCGGTGTTGCAATGAACCCGGTCGATCACCCCCACGGTGGTGGTGAGGGTCGTACCTCCGGTGGTCGTCATCCGGTGTCGCCATGGGGCTTCCCGACCAAGGGCGCGAAGACTCGCTCTAACAAGCGCACCGATAACATGATCGTCCGTCGTCGCAAGTAACTAGAGGGATACGACAGTGCCGCGTTCTCTGAAAAAAGGTCCTTTTATCGATCTTCACCTACTGAAGAAGGTCGAGGTGGCGATGGAAAAGAACGATCGCAAGCCAGTTAAAACCTGGTCGCGCCGTTCGATGATCCTGCCGCAAATGGTCGGTCTGACCATCGCTGTGCACAACGGTCGCCAGCATGTCCCCGTTCTTGTGAGCGAAGACATGGTCGGCCACAAACTCGGCGAGTTCGCTGCTACCCGCACCTATCGCGGGCATGTGGCGGACAAGAAAGGCAAGCGCTAAGGGGTAAGGAAAGATGGAAGTAGCCGCTAAGTTGTCGGGCGCTCGCATCTCCGCCCAGAAAGCCCGCCTGGTCGCCGACCAGATCCGCGGGAAGAAGGTGGGCGACGCGCTCAACCTCCTGGCTTTCAGCAGTAAGAAAGCCGCCGAGATCATGAAGAAAGTGCTGGAGTCGGCTGTAGCCAACGCCGAGCACAACGAAGGCGCAGACGTGGATGACCTGAAGGTGTCCACTGTCTTCGTCAACGAGGGGCGTTCGCTTAAGCGCATCATGCCGCGTGCCAAAGGCCGCGCTGATCGCATCGTCAAGCGGTCTTGCCATATCACTGTCAAGGTTGCGGACAAGTAACGGAGTCGATCAGATGGGTCAGAAAGTACATCCCACTGGCATTCGCCTGGGAATCGTCAAGGAGCACACTTCCGTCTGGTATGCAGACGGTCGTACGTACGCCGATTATCTGCTTGCAGATCTGAACGTGCGTGAGTATCTCCAAGACAAATTAAAAAGCGCGTCCGTAAGCCGTATCGATATCCATCGCCCGGCTCAGACAGCCCGCATCACCATCCACACTGCTCGTCCGGGTATCGTGATTGGCAAGAAGGGTGAGGATGTCGAGAAGCTGCGTCAGGACCTGACCAAGCAAATGGGTGTGCCGGTGCACATCAACATCGAAGAGATCCGCAAGCCGGAGCTCGATGCAATGCTGGTAGCACAGAACGTCGCTCAGCAGCTGGAGCGTCGTGTGATGTTCCGTCGCGCCATGAAGCGCGCCGTACAGAACGCGATTCGCATTGGTGCCAAAGGCATCAAGATCCAGGTGAGCGGTCGTCTGGGTGGGGCAGAAATTGCCCGTACGGAATGGTATCGCGAAGGTCGTGTGCCGCTGCACACCCTGCGCGCCGATATCGATTACAACACCTACGAAGCGCACACCACATACGGTGTGATCGGCGTGAAGGTCTGGATCTTCAAGGGCGAGGTCATCGGTGGCCGCCACGAAGAGCTCAAGCCGCAAGCGCCTGCGCCTCGTAAAAAAGCTGCCAAGTAAGGAGTACGCCAAATGTTGCAACCAAAGCGTACAAAATTCCGCAAGCAAATGACGGGTCACAACCGTGGCCTGGCTCAGCGCGGTAGCAAGGTCAGCTTCGGCGAATTCGCGCTGAAGTCCGTTTCGCGTGGTCGGCTCACCGCCCGCCAGATCGAATCCGCACGTCGTGCGTTGACCCGTCACGTGAAGCGTGGCGGCAAGATCTGGATCCGCGTGTTCCCCGACAAGCCTGTTACCAAGAAGCCCCTCGAAGTTCGTATGGGTAAAGGTAAGGGTAACGTCGAGTACTGGGTAGCCCAGATTCAGCCGGGCAAGGTGCTCTACGAGATCGAGGGTGTTTCCGAAGAGCTGGCGCGTGAGGCTTTTGCCTTGGCCGCTGCAAAGCTGCCGCTCGCCACCTCCTTTGTTAAGCGGACGGTGATGTGATGAAAGCGAGCGAGCTTCGTGAAAAATCCGCCCAGCAGCTGAACGAGCAACTGCTCGAGCTGCTGCGCGACCAGTTCAATCTGCGTATGCAGAAGGCAACGGGCCAGTTGGGGCAGTCTCACCTGCTCTCGCAAGTCAAGCGCGACATTGCTCGTGTCAAGACTGTGCTCAACCAGCAGGCAGGTAAGTGATCATGGCTGAAGTTGAAAAGACTGTCCGCACGCTGACTGGCCGTGTCGTCAGCGACAAGATGGACAAAAGCATCACCGTACTGATCGAGCGTCGCGTCAAGCACCCGATCTACGGCAAATACGTGAAGCGTTCGACCAAACTGCACGCGCACGACGAAACCAACCAGTGCCGTATTGGCGACAAGGTCACCATTCGCGAGACTCGCCCTATGGCGAAGACCAAGTGCTGGATGCTGGTTGACGTCGTCGAACGTGCCGTCGAAGTCTAAGGGCTAGGGGTCGGAGAAATTATATGATTCAGACTCAATCCATGCTCGATGTGGCGGACAACAGTGGCGCACGTCGCGTCATGTGTATCAAGGTCCTGGGTGGTTCGCACCGCCGTTATGCCGGCATCGGCGACATCATCAAGGTGACCGTCAAGGAAGCAATTCCGCGTGGCAAGGTCAAGAAGGGCCAGGTCATGACGGCTGTCGTGGTTCGCACCCGGCACGGTGTTCGTCGTCCGGACGGTTCCATCATTCGCTTCGACGGCAATGCTGCTGTTCTGCTGAACAACAAGCAGGAGCCCATTGGTACTCGTATTTTCGGGCCCGTGACGCGTGAGCTTCGTTCCGAGAAGTTCATGAAGATCGTATCGCTCGCGCCTGAAGTGCTGTAAGGAGAAGCCGCATGCAAAAGATTCGTCGCAACGACGAGATCATCGTCATCGCCGGCAAGGACAAGGGCAAGCGCGGTAAGGTGCTCCGGGTGCTCGCTGACGACCGTCTGGTTGTTGGTGGGGTCAATCTGGTGAAGCGCCATACCAAGCCGAACCCGATGTCGGGCGTTCAGGGCGGTATCGTCGAGAAGGAGGCACCTTTGCACGCCTCTAACGTCGCTATCTTCAACAGTGAAACCAACAAGGCTGATCGCGTTGGGTTCAAGGTTGAAGACGGCAAGAAAATTCGTGTCTTCAAGTCGACCCAAAAGCCGGTTGAAGCTTGAGACTGCTAGGTAGATAACCATGGCACGACTAAAAGAAGTTTATCGGAAGCAAATCGCGCCCAAGCTGAAGGAAGAACTCCAGCTTGGCAACGTGATGGAAGTTCCGCGTATCACCAAGATCACCCTCAACATGGGGCTGGGCGAAGCAATCGGTGACAAGAAGATCATCGATAACGCTGTTGCTGACCTCGAGAAGATCACTGGCCAGAAGGTCGTCGTGACTCACGCTCGGAAATCCATTGCGGGCTTCAAGGTCCGCGAGGGCTGGCCGATCGGCGTCAAGGTCACCCTGCGCAGTGATCGTATGTACGAGTTCCTGGATCGCCTCCTCTCGATCTCGCTGCCGCGAGTTCGTGACTTCCGTGGTCTGAACGCTAAATCGTTTGACGGGCGTGGGAACTACAGCATGGGTGTCAAGGAGCAGATCATCTTCCCGGAAATCGATTACGACAAGATCGATGCACTCCGCGGTCTGGATATCACTCTGACCACCACGGCTCGGACGGATGAAGAGGGTCGCGCATTGCTGCGTGCCTTCAACTTCCCGTTCCGTAACTGATTGGAGTAGGCACATGGCTAAGCAAAGCATGAAGAACCGCGAGCTGAAGCGTCAGCGCACGGTTGCCAAATATGCACAGAAGCGTGCTGCGCTGAAGGCGATCATCGCGAGCCCGGAATCGTCTCCGGAGGCGCGTTGGGAGGCTCAGGTGGCATTGCAGAAGCAGCCGCGTGACGCCGCCGCTTCGCGTCTGCGTAACCGCTGCCGTCTGACCGGCCGTCCGCATGGTGTTTACCGCAAGTTCGGTCTTGCGCGTAACATGCTGCGTCAGGCTGCGATGCGTGGTGACGTACCGGGTCTGGTCAAGGCCAGCTGGTAACCAGGGATAGGGCGGCGCTTGCGCCGTCCTGCTCTTATCGATCAAGCCCCAGATGGGGCTTGATTCGTTTCTAGTGTGTCTCTAGAATGTCCGGCTCGCCAGAGCCACGCCTGTGGGTGTTCGCTCGCTCAATAGGCGACACGAGCCCTTGCGGGCTTATTTTTTTGTTTTAGGAGCCAAGAGCCCATGAGTATGCAGGACCCGTTAGCGGACATGCTAACTCGTATCCGTAATGCCCAGATGGCCGAAAAGTCCGTCGTAAGCATGCCGTCTTCTACGCTGAAGGTGGCAGTAGCCAACGTTCTTCAGGGTGAAGGCTATATCGCTGGATACAACGTCAGCAGCGACGCCAAGCCGCAGCTGTCCATCGAGCTTAAGTATTTCGAAGGCCGTCCGGTCATCGAGGAGCTCAAGCGTGTAAGCCGTCCTGGCCTTCGCCAGTACAAATCCGTCGATCAGTTGCCGAAGGTTCGCGGCGGGCTGGGTGTCTCGATCGTTTCCACCAATAAAGGTGTGATGACTGATCGTGCTGCTCGTGCTGCCGGCGTTGGCGGCGAAGTGCTCTGCACTGTGTTCTAAGGGGGGATAAGCATGTCTCGCGTTGCTAAGAACCCCGTCAAGCTGCCTGCTGGTGTTGAGTTCAACATGTCCGGTCAGCGGCTTTCGGTAAAGGGTGCCAAGGGTGCTCTGGAGCTGAACGTTCATTCGTCCGTGGAAGTGATTCACGAGGCGGGCGAACTGCGTTTCGCTGCTCGCAATGGCGATCAGCAGAATCGTGCGATGGCCGGCACTACTCGTGCGCTGGTCAACAATATGGTGATCGGTGTCAGCCAGGGCTTCGAGCGCAAGCTTCAGCTGGTTGGTGTTGGTTACAAGGCGCAAGCCAAAGGTCAAGTGCTGTCCCTGGCTCTCGGCTTCTCGCATCCCATCGAGTATGAACTGCCACAAGGCGTCACCGCTGAAACTCCCAGTCAGACCGATATCCTGATCAAGGGTGTCGACAAGCAACTGGTTGGTCAGGTGGCCGCTGAGATTCGTGATTTCCGTCGTCCCGAGCCGTACAAGGGCAAGGGCGTGCGGTACTCGGACGAAGTGGTTCGTCGTAAAGAAGCTAAGAAGAAGTAGGGCATAGCAAATGAGCGTAAAGAAAGTTACTCGTCTGCGTCGCGCTCGCAAGGCACGCCTGAAGATGCGCGAGCTGGAAACCGTACGCCTGTGTGTGTACCGCTCTTCCCAGCACATCTACGCCCAGGTCCTCTCCGCCGACGGCGGCAAGGTCTTGGCCAGCGCCTCGACGCTCGACAAAGAACTGCGCGGCGGTGCCACTGGCAACGTCGACGCTGCCAAGAAGGTTGGTCAGCTGGTCGCTGAGCGGGCTAAAGCCGCAGGTGTCACCCAAGTGGCGTTCGACCGTTCTGGCTTCAAGTACCATGGTCGTGTCAAGGCACTGGCTGATGCTGCTCGTGAAGGCGGGCTGGAGTTCTAAGTTATGGCATATAACGAGCAAAAGCGCGACGAAGGCTACATTGAGAAGCTGGTTCAAGTTAACCGCGTCGCCAAGACTGTAAAAGGTGGTCGTATCTTTACCTTCACGGCGCTGACCGTGGTTGGTGATGGGAAAGGCCGTGTTGGGTTCGGTCGCGGCAAGTCTCGCGAGGTCCCGGCTGCTATTCAGAAGGCCATGGAAGCGGCGCGCCGCAACATGATCCAGGTCGATCTGAACGGTTCCACCCTGCAGTACGCGACCAAGGCAGCGCATGGCGCTTCCAAGGTCTACATGCAGCCTGCATCCGAGGGTACCGGTGTGATTGCCGGTGGTGCCATGCGCGCGATCCTCGAAGTCGCCGGGGTGCAGAACGTTCTGGCTAAGTGCTATGGCTCCACCAACCCTGTGAATGTGGTGCATGCCACCTTTAAGGGTTTGAAAGCCATGCAGTCGCCCGAGTCGATCGCTGCTAAGCGTGGCAAGAGCGTCGAGGAGATTTCCTGATCATGGCAAATACCGTCAAGGTCACGCTGATCAAGAGCGTCAGCGGTCGTATTCCTAATCACAAGCTTTGCGTCAAGGGTCTTGGCCTGCGTCGCATTGGTCACACCGTCGAGGTTCAGGATACGCCTGAGAATCGCGGCATGATCAACAAGGCTTACTACATGCTCCGTGTGGAGGGCTAAGCCATGCAACTGAACGATCTACGTTCCGCGCCTGGTGCTCGTCGCGAAAAGCTGCGTCCCGGTCGTGGCATCGGTAGCGGCCTCGGCAAGACCGGTGGTCGCGGCCATAAAGGTCAGACGTCGCGTTCCGGCGGCAAGATCGCGCCCGGTTTCGAGGGCGGTCAGCAGCCGCTGCATCGTCGGCTGCCGAAGTTCGGCTTCGTTTCCCTGAAAGCCATGGATCGTGCCGAAGTCCGGACGTCCGAGCTGGCCAAGGTCGAAGGCGACGTCGTAACTGTGCAGAGCCTGAAGGACGCCAATCTGATCAACCAGAACGTACAGCGTGTCAAGGTCATGCTGTCCGGTGAGGTTGGTCGAGCGGTAACCCTCAAGGGTATCGCCGCCACCAAGGGTGCGCGTGCGGCTATCGAAGCAGCTGGCGGTAAGTTCGAGGACTAAATGGCTAAGCAAGGTGCTCTCTCCGCGCTGAGTAATGGCGGGCTGTCTGAACTCTGGGCTCGTCTGCGATTCCTGCTGATGGCGATCATCGTCTATCGGATTGGAGCGCATATCCCGGTGCCTGGGATCAATCCCGACAGGTTGGCCGAGCTGTTCCGTCAGAACGAAGGGACCATCCTTAGCCTGTTCAACATGTTTTCGGGCGGTGCGCTGGAGCGCATGAGCATCTTTGCGTTGGGGATCATGCCGTATATTTCGGCCTCGATCATCATGCAGCTCATGACCGCTGTCAGTCCGCAACTCGAGCAGTTGAAGAAGGAAGGTGAAGCCGGTCGTCGCAAGATCAGTCAGTACACGCGCTATGGTGCGCTGGTACTGGCTATCGTGCAGGCGATCGGTATGTCTGTTGGTCTGGCTGGGCAGGGTGTCGCATTCAGCAACGACTTTGGCTTTCATTTCGTTGCCATCACCACCTTCGTGGCTGGGGCGATGTTCATGATGTGGCTGGGCGAGCAGATCACCGAGCGCGGTGTCGGTAATGGCATTTCGATGCTGATATTCGCCGGTATCGTTGCGGGCTTGCCGGGGGCGCTTGGGCAATCGTTCGAATCGGCGCGTCAAGGCGATATCAATATCATCGCTCTGCTCGCGGTTGGCCTGCTTGCCGTTGCGATCATTGGCTTTGTCGTGTTCATCGAGCGTGGCCAGCGTCGGATTGCGGTTCACTACGCCAAGCGTCAGCAAGGGCGTAAGGTCTTCGCTGCGCAGACCAGCCATCTTCCTTTGAAGGTCAACATGGCGGGTGTGATTCCGGCAATCTTTGCCAGTAGCATCCTGCTGTTCCCGGCCTCTTTAGGGCAGTGGTTCGGTCAATCCGAGAACATGGGTTGGCTGGCGGATATTTCGCAGGCCATCGCACCTGGTCAGCCGCTGAATATTTTGCTGTTTAGTGCCGGGATCATCTTCTTCTGCTTCTTCTACACGGCGTTGATGTTCAACCCGAAGGATGTAGCGGAGAACTTGAAGAAGTCCGGTGCATTTATCCCGGGTATTCGTCCTGGTGAGCAGTCCGCGCGTTACATCGATGGCGTGTTGACTCGCTTGACCATGTTCGGTGCTCTGTACATGACGGCTGTCTGTCTGCTGCCCCAGTTCTTGGTCGTGGCTGCAAATGTGCCGTTCTACCTTGGCGGGACGTCGTTGCTGATCGTGGTTGTGGTTGTCATGGACTTCATGTCCCAGGTTCAATCGCACCTCATGTCTCACCAGTACGATTCCCTGATGAAAAAAGCCAACCTGAAGGGTTATGGCAGCGGCATGCTCCGCTGATCACCCGTAAGGTTCCAGGAGTTGTCATGAAAGTTCGTGCATCGGTCAAAAAGCTGTGCCGCAACTGCAAGGTCGTACGTCGCGACGGCGTCGTTCGAGTTATCTGCAGTGCAGAACCGCGTCACAAGCAGCGCCAAGGCTGAGTGTGAGCTAAGGCTCGAGCCCGGCAGCTAGTGCGCTGTCGGGTTGATTATTTGTTATTACAGCGTTAGTATCTCGCGCCCTTTTCTTGGCTTCCGGGGCGTTGGGTAGCTGTCAATTGGAGTTTCACTGAATGGCCCGTATTGCAGGCGTAAACATTCCGGATAACAAGCACACTGTTATCTCGCTGACCTACATCTATGGTGTCGGTCGCACTCGCGCACAGAGCATCTGTGCCGCTACCGGCGTAAATCCGGCAGCAAAAATCAAGGATCTCTCGGACGAGCAGGTTGAACTGCTGCGTGGCGAAGTGGCCAAGTTCATCGTTGAAGGTGACCTGCGTCGTGACGTCAACATGAAGATCAAGCGCTTGATGGACCTGGGTTGCTATCGCGGCCTGCGTCATCGTCGTGGTCTGCCGGTTCGCGGTCAGCGCACCAAGACCAACGCCCGTACCCGTAAGGGCCCGCGCAAGCCGATCCGCAAGTAATCTGCATTAGCGCATCGACAGG
Organism: Stutzerimonas marianensis; assembly: GCF_022810315.1. NCBI lineage: Bacteria > Pseudomonadati > Pseudomonadota > Gammaproteobacteria > Pseudomonadales > Pseudomonadaceae > Stutzerimonas > Stutzerimonas marianensis. The sequence continues at coordinate 11,382 of NZ_JALGRD010000005.1, forward strand.
AATCTAATCATGGCAAAACCTGCTGCTCGTCCTCGTAAAAAAGTCAAAAAGACAGTGGTTGATGGCATCGCCCACATCCACGCGTCGTTCAACAACACCATCATCACGATCACCGATCGCCAAGGTAACGCCCTTTCTTGGGCTACTTCCGGCGGCTCCGGCTTCCGTGGCTCGCGTAAGAGCACCCCGTTTGCCGCACAGGTTGCGGCAGAGCGTGCTGGGCAAGCTGCTCTGGAATACGGTCTGAAGAACCTTGACGTCAATGTCAAAGGCCCAGGCCCAGGTCGTGAATCCGCCGTTCGTGCATTGAATGGCTGTGGTTATAAAATCGCCAGCATCACCGACGTGACGCCGATCCCGCACAACGGGTGCCGTCCGCCGAAGAAGCGCCGCGTGTAATCAGGAGACAGTGAAAGATGGCTCGTTATATTGGTCCCAAGTGCAAACTGTCTCGTCGTGAAGGCACCGATCTTTTCCTGAAGAGCGGCGCACGCGCGCTTGAATCGAAGTGCAATATCGAAACCCCTCCAGGCGTTCACGGCCAGCGTCGTGGTCGTTTGTCCGACTACGGTACACAGCTGCGTGAGAAGCAGAAGGTTCGTCGCATCTATGGCGTGCTCGAGCGTCAGTTCAGCGGCTACTACAAGGAGGCCGCCAGCCGTAAAGGCGCCACTGGCGAAAACCTGCTGCAGCTCCTTGAGTGCCGTCTGGACAATGTCGTTTACCGCATGGGCTTCGGTTCTACTCGTGCCGAGTCGCGTCAGCTGGTCTCCCACAAAGCGATCAGTGTCAATGGTCAGACGGTGAACATTCCGTCTTACCAGGTCAAGGCCGGTGACGTGGTTGCCGTTCGCGAGAAGTGCCGCAACCAGCTGCGTATCGCCCAGGCCCTGGAACTTTGCGCACAGCGCGGTCGTGTCGAGTGGGTAGAGGTAGATACCGACAAGAAATCTGGCGTTTTCAAGAATGTTCCGGCCCGCAGTGATCTGTCCGCCGACATCAACGAAAACCTGATTGTCGAGCTCTACTCCAAGTAAGGGCTAGAAAATAGGTGTATCCATGCAGAGTTCGGTAAATGAGTTCCTGACCCCCCGCCATATCGATGTGCAGGTGGTCAGTCCGACCCGCGCCAAGATCACGCTCGAGCCTCTCGAGCGTGGTTTCGGCCACACCCTGGGCAACGCGCTGCGTCGTATCCTGTTGTCCTCCATGCCCGGCTGCGCCGTGGTCGAGGCAGAGATCGACGGCGTGCTCCATGAGTACAGCGCAATCGAGGGCGTGCAGGAAGATGTCATTGAAATCCTGCTGAACCTCAAAGGTATCGCCATCAAGCTGCACGGCCGTGATGAAGTGACCTTGAGCCTGGTGAAGAAGGGCGCGGGCGCTGTGACCGCTGCCGATATCCAGCTGGATCACGATGTCGAAATCGTCAATGGCGATCACCTGATCGCCAACCTGGCGGCCAACGGCTCGATCAACATGAAGCTCAAGGTTGCTCGTGGTCGTGGCTACGAGCCGGCCGATGCGCGCCAGAGCGACGAAGACGAAAGCCGTAGTATTGGCCGTCTTCAGCTCGACGCGACATTCAGCCCGGTTCGTCGTGTCGCGTATGTTGTCGAGAACGCTCGTGTCGAGCAGCGCACCAACCTGGACAAGCTGGTCATCGACCTGGAAACCAATGGAACCCTGGATCCCGAAGAGGCGATCCGTCGTGCCGCGACTATCCTGCAGCAGCAGTTGGCCGCGTTCGTCGACCTGAAGGGTGACAGCGAGCCGGTCGTGGTCGAGCAAGAAGACGAGATCGATCCGATCCTGTTGCGTCCGGTTGATGACCTGGAACTGACCGTACGTTCGGCCAACTGCCTTAAAGCAGAAAACATCTACTACATCGGTGACCTGATCCAGCGCACTGAAGTCGAGTTGTTGAAAACGCCGAACCTGGGCAAGAAGTCCCTTACCGAAATCAAGGACGTTCTGGCCTCGCGTGGTCTCTCCCTCGGCATGCGCCTCGACAATTGGCCGCCGGCAAGTCTCAAGAAGGACGATAAGGCCACTGCCTGATCGTCCGTAGTCACCGAACTGATCGTTTGGTAAGGAATATCAATCATGCGTCATCGTAAAAGTGGCCGTCACCTGAGCCGCACAAGCGCACACCGCAAGGCCATGTTCCAGAACATGGCTGTGTCGCTGTTCGAGCACGAGCTGATCAAAACTACCCTCCCGAAAGCCAAGGAACTGCGCCGCGTTGCCGAGCCGCTGATCACCCTGGCCAAGGAAGACAGCGTCGCCAATCGTCGTCTGGCGTTCGACCGCACTCGTTCGAAAGCCATCGTTGGCAAGCTCTTTAACGATCTGGGCCCGCGCTACGCTACCCGTCAGGGTGGTTACCTGCGGATCCTCAAGTGCGGTTTCCGCGCTGGCGACAACGCGCCCATGGCTTACGTCGAGCTGGTTGACCGTCCGGTTACCGGTGAGGTAGAGGCCGCTGAATAAGCGCTCTTAGCCAATAAGAAGGCCGGACGACTGTCCGGCTTTTTTATGGTTGTTGCGTTAGTCTTAGACTATTAGCGGTCTCGCTTCAATAAATTAGAGCTCGTTCGCCGTTTCGCTTATCGTTCTTCCCAAGCCGATCTACTGGCCTTCAAGGAGAGCGTCATGAGCGATACCCAGATTCTTACCACCGCATCCGGTTCCCCCGTCGCTGACAACCAGAATTCCCGCTCAGCTGGCATTCGCGGTCCGCTGCTGCTCGATGATTTTCATCTGGTAGAAAAGCTGGCGCACTTCAATCGCGAGGTCATTCCGGAGCGGCGCGTGCACGCGAAGGGCTCCGGAGCATATGGCACTTTCACTGTCACTGCGGATGTCACCCGATACACCAGCGCCAGGTTGTTCGACACGGTTGGCAAGCAGACACCTTTGTTCCTGCGCTTTTCCACGGTCGGTGGTGAGCGAGGTTCGGCCGATACGGAACGCGATCCGCGTGGCTTTGCAGTCAAGTTCTATACCGAAGAAGGTAACTGGGACATTGTCGGTAACAACACGCCGGTCTTTTTCATTCGCGACCCGCTGAAGTTTCCTGATTTCATCCATACCCAGAAGCGCGACCCTTGGACCAACCTGAAAAGCCCACAGATGATGTGGGACTTCTGGTCCCTGTCCCCCGAGGCTCTGCATCAAATCACCATCCTGTTTTCCGACCGGGGCATCCCGGACGGCTACCGGTTCATGCACGGCTTCGGCAGCCATACGTTCAGCATGATCAATGCGGAGGGGGAGCGCTCGTGGGTGAAGTTTCACTTTAAGAGCATGCAGGGCATCAAGAATCTCTCCCCGGTGGACGCTGCGCGCTTGGCGGGCACTGATCCGGACTACGCGCAGCGAGACCTGTTCGAGGCTATCGAGCGTGCCGAGTACCCTAGCTGGCGGATGTGCATACAGGTCATGAGTGAAGCGCAGGCGGCGCGCCGCGCTGAGAACCCCTTCGACGTGACCAAGACCTGGTCGCAAAAGGAGTTTCCGTTGTTCGAAGTAGGGGTGCTCGAGCTGAACCGTAATCCGAGCAACTATTTTGCCGAGGTGGAGCAGGCTGCCTTCGCGCCGAGCAATGTAGTGCCCGGTATCGGCTTGTCACCGGATCGGATGCTGCAGGGGCGGGTGTTCGCCTACGCTGATGCTCATCGGTATCGTGTCGGAACCAACCATCAGCAACTACCCGTCAACGCGCCGCGCTGCCCCTATCAGAACTATCAGCGTGATGGGGCCATGCGCTTCGATGGTAATGGTGGCTCGGCGCCGAACTACGAACCGAACAGCTATTCCGACGCGCCGAAGCAGGCGCCGCGCTACGCGGAGCCAGGCCTGATGCTGAGCGGCGCCGCGGACCGCTACGACCACCGCATGGACGAAGATTACTACAGCTATGCGGGTGCGCTCTTCCGCCTGATGAACGCCGAGCAGCAGACACTGCTGATCAACAATGTCGTGGGTGCGATGAAGTCGGTAAGCCGACCGGTGCAGTTGCGCCAGCTGGGGCACTTCTTCAAAGCCGATCCGGCTTATGGCGCCGGTGTTGCCAAGGGACTCGGCATAGACGCCAGCGAAGTCGCCTGACCCAGTGGCCGCGAGCCGGGCTCCGAGGAGGGGCCCGGCTTTCGCTTAGCGGTCAGGCGCGGTCCCTTTCCAGCAGCGGTTTCAGAAAGTGGCCGGTGTGAGAGTGATTAATCGCGGCGACATCCTCTGGCGTGCCGGTCGCGATGATTTGCCCGCCTTTCGAACCCCCTTCCGGGCCAAGGTCGACAAGCCAGTCGGCCGTTTTGATTACATCCAGGTTGTGTTCGATTACCACGACAGTATTACCGTGATCGCGTAGGCGATGCAGCACGTCCAGCAACTGCTGAATGTCGGCGAAGTGCAACCCCGTCGTCGGCTCGTCGAGGATGTACAGCGTCTTGCCGGTATCGCGCTTGGACAGTTCGCGCGACAGCTTGACCCGCTGCGCCTCGCCGCCGGAGAGCGTTGTCGCGCTTTGCCCCAGCTTGATGTACGACAGTCCGACGTCCATCAGCGTTTGCAATTTGCGGGCGACCGCTGGTACCGGATCGAAGAACTCGCGGGCCTCTTCGATCGTCATGTCGAGTACTTCCGTGATGCTCTTGCCCTTGTATTTGACCTCCAGGGTTTCGCGGTTGTAGCGCTTGCCCTTGCACACGTCGCAGGGTACGTAGATATCAGGCAGGAAATGCATTTCGACCTTGATCACCCCGTCGCCCTGACAGGCTTCGCATCGGCCACCTTTTACGTTGAACGAGAAACGGCCGGGACCATAACCCCGAGAGCGGGCTTCGGGGACACCCGCGAAGAGCTCCCGAATGGGCGTGAACAGTCCGGTGTAGGTCGCTGGGTTCGAGCGTGGCGTGCGTCCAATCGGGCTCTGGTCGATGTCGACGACTTTGTCCAGGTGCTGCAACCCATCGAAGCTGTCATGCGGGGCGACTTCCAGCGTGGTGGCGCCATTGAGCGCGGTCGCGGTGATTGGAAAGAGCGTGTTGTTGATCAGCGTCGACTTGCCGGACCCGGAAACCCCGGTGATACAGGTCAGCAAGCCGACCGGGATTTCCAGGTCGACGTTACGCAGGTTGTTGCCCCGGGCGCCTTTTAGCTTCAAGAGGCGGTCTTTATCACGCGGGGTGCGCTGGGCGGGGTAGAGGATCTTGACCCGCCCGGATAGGTACCCGCCCGTCAGCGACGCCGGGTTGCCCATCACTTCGTCCGGCGTGCCTTCGGCGACGATCTGTCCGCCATGGACGCCTGCTCCCGGCCCGATATCGACTACGTAATCGGCCAGGCGAATGGCGTCTTCGTCGTGTTCGACCACGATCACCGTATTGCCGATGTCACGCAGGTGTCGCAGGGTCCCCAGCAGACGCTCGTTGTCGCGCTGGTGCAGGCCGATGGAGGGCTCGTCAAGGATGTACATGACCCCAACCAGACCCGCACCGATCTGGCTGGCCAGGCGAATACGCTGAGCTTCGCCTCCGGAGAGGGTGTCCGCGCTGCGGTCAAGGGTCAGGTAGTCGAGACCCACGTTGACCAGGAACTGCAGCCGCTCACGAATCTCCTTGAGAATCTTGTCGGCGATTTCGCCGCGGCGGCCCGTAAGCGCCAGTCCGCCGAAATAGTCGGTCGCATCACCTATAGGCAGTGCTGTCACCGCGGGCAGCGTCTTGTCGCCCACCCAGACATGGCGCGCTTCTCGACGCAGGCGTGTGCCGCGACATTCGGGGCAGGGCTGGGTGCTCAGGTACTTGGCAAGCTCTTCGCGAACCGTATTCGACTCCGTTTCGCGATAGCGGCGCTCGAGGTTCGGGACGATGCCTTCGAACGGGTGGGAGCGTTTGACGATATCACCGCGGTCGTTCAGATAGCGGAACTCGACATTCTCGCGCCCGCTGCCGCGAAGAATGACCTTCTGGTGGTCGGCGCTGAGTGAGTCAAAGGGCGCATCGAGGCTGAACCCGTAATGTGTTGCCAGCGACCCGAGCATCTGAAAATAGTAGACGTTGCGCCGATCCCAGCCGCGGATGGCGCCTTCGGCCAGCGTGAGCTCGCCATTGACCAGACGTTTGGCGTCGAAGAACTGTTTGACCCCAAGCCCGTCACAGGTCGGGCAGGCGCCGGCCGGATTGTTGAACGAGAAGAGCTTGGGTTCGAGCTCGCTGATCGAATGGCCGCACACCGGGCAGGCAAAGCGAGCCGAAAAGATCATCTCTTCACTGTTATCGTCCTCGTCCATCGGGGCGATCAGCGCAAGGCCATCGGCGAGCTTGAGCGCGGTCTCGAAAGATTCGGCGAGCCGCTGTTGCAGGTCGTCGCGCACCTTGAATCGGTCCACCACCACATCGATCGAATGCTTTTTCTGCTTATCAAGCTTGGGCAGTTCGTCCAGTTCATGCAGGCGCCCGTTGATACGCGCACGAACAAATCCCTGCGCGCGAAGCTCGTCGAATACGGCCAGATGTTCGCCTTTGCGCTCGCGAATCACCGGCGCGAGCAGCATGAGTTTGCGGCCTTCCTCGAGCGCAAGGACCTGGTCGACCATCTGACTGACGGTCTGCGCCTCCAGCGGTGCATCGTGGTCAGGGCAGCGGGGTGTGCCGACGCGCGCATAGAGCAGGCGCAGGTAGTCGTAGATCTCGGTAATGGTGCCAACGGTAGAGCGGGGGTTATGCGAGGTCGACTTCTGTTCGATCGAAATCGCTGGAGAGAGCCCTTCGATGGTATCCACGTCGGGCTTTTCCATCATCGAGAGGAACTGCCGAGCATAGGCCGACAGGGATTCGACATAGCGGCGTTGACCTTCCGCATAGAGCGTGTCGAAGGCCAGCGACGATTTGCCGGAGCCTGACAGGCCGGTGATCACGATCAGTTTGTCGCGCGGCAGGGTCAGGTCGATGTTCTTCAAGTTGTGGGTCCGAGCCCCACGAATCAGAATCTTGTCCAAAGCAGCCTCGCGTGGCGGGCGGGAAACCCGAAATTATACGGCCGGTGCGACTGTGCGGCAAAAGCGAGCGCCTGTGCCGAGCAGGGGATGGCTGCTAGAATCGCCGCCGGTTCATTCAAGCGAGACCCCACATGCAGGATCCATACAGCGAGCGCATGAACGCGAGCGAAACCCGTGCTGCGTCCGGTCTGGCCCTGGTTTTCGCGTTCCGCATGCTAGGCATGTTCATGGTCCTGCCGGTGCTGGCGACTTACGGCACGGACCTGCAGGGGGCGACGCCGGCACTGATCGGTCTCGCGATCGGTGCCTATGGTTTGACCCAGGCGGTGCTGCAAATTCCCTTCGGAATGCTGTCGGACCGTATCGGCCGTCTGCCGGTGATCTATTTTGGCCTCGTGATTTTTGCTGCCGGCGCCGCATTGGCCGCGTCTGCCGACTCCATCTGGGGCGTGATCGCAGGGCGTGTTCTGCAAGGCGCCGGTGCGATTTCGGCAGCGGTGATGGCGCTGCTGTCTGACCTCACTCGAGAGCAGCACAGAACCAAGGCGATGGCCTTGATTGGCATGAGCATCGGCGTATCGTTCGCGGTTGCCATGGTCGTCGGGCCGCTATTGACCCGTGCGTTCGGGCTCTCCGGACTGTTCTGGGTCACGGCGGCTATGGCCCTGGCCGGCATCGGCGTCGTAGCAACGCTGCCGCGGGCGCACCGTCATATTCATCACCGAGAGTCTGGCGTGGCGGGGCAGGCGCTTTGGCCCACGCTTCGCCATCCCGATCTGTTGCGTCTGGATTTCAGCATCCTGGCCCTGCATGCCATTCTCATGGCCAGCTTCGTTGCACTTCCCTTGGCCCTGGTGAGCGAGGCGGGCCTGGCGCGCGAGCAGCACTGGTGGGTGTACCTGACGGCGCTGGTCGTCGGCTTTTTCGGCATGGTGCCGTTCATCATCTATGGCGAAAAGAAGCGGCAAATGCGGCGCGTCGTGCTGGGCGCGGTGGCTGCGTTGTTGTGCGTCGAGTTGTTCTTCCTGGGGCTGGGCGATCGCCTGTGGTCGCTCGTCGTGGGGATGATCCTGTTCTTTACCGCGTTCAACCTCCTTGAGGCGTCGCTGCCCTCGCTGATCAGCAAGGTCGCGCCCGCTGGTGGGAAGGGGACGGCGATGGGCGTCTACTCGACTAGCCAGTTCCTTGGCGCAGGCGCGGGCGGCATCTTAGGCGGCTGGCTGTTCCAGACCGGCGGGCTGGGGCTGGTCTTCGGGGGCTGCGCTGTGCTTTGCGCGTTGTGGCTGCTCGTGACCTGGCGGATGCAGGAACCGCCTTACGTGACAGGCTTGCGGTTGCCACTGTCCGAGTTGGCGTTGGGTAATCCACAACTGGCCGAGGACATGCTCGCTGTGCCGGGGGTCTCGGACGCGCTCATCATCGGCGATGAGGCTGTCGCATACCTGAAAGTGGACATGCAGATCCTGGATCGCGAGGCGTTGGACAGATTGGTGGCCTGACATGCTGTGCGAGGCGTCACGCCTGGCGCCTCCTCGAGCGGTCGCCTTGGCCGGCTTGGTCTGCCTGAGGTAAGATTCGCGGTCATTGGCTTTTCCCGTATGCGGGATTCGCTCCAGTGAGCCAACTTAAATTCGTGTTTCAGAAAGGAGTTACCCATGGCCAGAGGGGTGAATAAAGTCATCTTGATCGGCAATGTCGGCGGCGATCCGGAAACCCGCTACATGCCCAATGGCAATGCGGTGACCAACATTACGCTGGCCACCACCGATAGCTGGAAAGACAAGCAGACCGGGCAGCTGCAGGAACGCACCGAGTGGCATCGCGTCGTGTTGTTCGGCAAGGTCGCCGAAATTGCGGGCGAGTATCTGCGCAAAGGCTCGCAGTGCTACATCGAAGGTCGTCTGCAAACGCGCGAGTGGGAAAAGGACGGCGTCAAGCGCTACACCACCGAGGTAGTGGTGGATATGGGCGGGACCATGCAACTGCTGGGTGGTCGCGGTGGCAGCTCCGACGACTCGCCACGTCAGTCACAGCCACGCCCGCAACGAGAGGCGCAGCCTCAGCAATCGCGTCCGCAGCCGCAACCGGCGCAGCAACCCGCACCGGATTACGACAGCTTCGACGACGATATCCCCTTCTAGAGAGCCTTCGATGCGAATGCGCCTGATGCTGTTGGGCGGCGGTAATGCCCTAGGGCAGGCGCTCATCCGCCTGGGTGCCGAGGAGGACATTGGCTTCCTCGCGCCGCGTCCGCCTGCAGAAGGCTGGGACGCGCCCAGCCTTACAGAGTTGCTCGACGTCAATCGACCCGACGTCGTCATCAACCTGGCCTACTACTACGACTGGTTCCAGAGCGGGCAGGTCGACGAGGCCTTGCTGTCGCGGCAAGAGCGAGCAGTCGAGCGCCTTGCCGAGCTCTGCCAGCATCACCAGTTCGCCCTGCTGCAGCCTTCCAGCTATCGCGTCTTCGATGGTGCTCGCACCACCGCCTACAGCGAAAAGGACGAGGTTGCTCCGCTGGACGCTCGGAGCAGGGCCTTGTGGCGAACCGAGCAAAGTGTTCGGACGCTATGCCCGAAGCACGTCTTGCTGCGGTTTGGCTGGTTGCTCGACGACAGCAAGGATGGCCTGCTCGGTCGTTTTCTGCATCGGCTCGAGACGTGCGAAAGCTTGAGCCTCGCCGACGATCGACGCGGTAACCCAACGCCGGTGGACGATGCGGCGCGGGTAATGCTCGCCGTCCTCAAACAGCTCGATTGTCAGGCGCCACTCTGGGGAACCTACCACTACGGGGGGCACGAGGCCTCGACGCCTCTGGTCGTCGGGCAGGCCTTGATGGCCGAAGCTGCGCATCACCGACGGCTTCGTGTCGAGACGCTGACGCCCATCGCCCACGCCGACTGCCCCGACGCGGCGGACGAGCCACAGCACGGCGTCCTGGCATGCAAAAAGATATTCAACACCTTTGGCATCAAACCGCGCGCCTGGCGTGCGGGGCTTCCCACCCTGCTGGAGCGTTACTACCGCCATGGATAAATCTCCCGTTCTGGTTACCGGCGGCGCCGGTTTTATCGGCTCCAATCTCGTAGACCTTTTGCTCGCCCACGGCCACAGCGTGCGCATTCTGGACAACCTGTCGACGGGCAAGCAGGCCAACCTTCCCAGCCATCCGCGTGTCGAGTTCATCAAGGGTGATGTCGCCGATGTGCAATTGGTGCGCCGCGCCGTACAGGGCTGCCAGGCGGTGGTCCACCTGGCCGCGGTGGCGTCCGTGCAGGCCTCGGTCGAGGATCCGGTCGGTACGCATCAGAGCAATCTCGTTGGCACCTTGAATATCTGCGAGGCGATGCGCGAGGCCGGGATTCGGCGTGTGGTGTTTGCGTCCAGCGCAGCGGTATATGGAAATAACGGGGACGGTGAAGCCATCGACGAAGAGACGCCCAAGGCGCCGCTGACGCCCTACGCGGCAGACAAGCTCGCGAGCGAGCATTACCTGGATTTCTATCGTCGCCAGCACGGGCTGGAGCCGGTGGTGTTCCGCTTTTTCAATATCTACGGGCCAAGGCAGGACCCGTCTTCACCCTACTCGGGTGTGATCAGCATCTTTACCGAGCGGGCGTTGAAGCGGCAGCCGATCACCGTGTTCGGCGATGGCGAGCAGACTCGGGATTTTCTTTACGTGGGCGATCTGGTCGAACTGCTGGGGCAGGCGCTCAAGCAGGAAGAGATCGATGTTGGCGCAATCAATGTGGGTCTCAATCGCGCGACCAGCCTGAATCAGTTGCTGGCGGCGATCGGCGATGTGGTGGGTGAGCTGCCTCCGGTCAGCTACCAGGCAGCCCGCAGCGGGGATATCCGGCATTCGCGTGCCGACAATGCGCGGCTGTTGCAACGTTACCGCTTGCCGAACCCCGTGACCGGGATGCGTGAGGGGCTTGCCCGCTTGCTGGAGCGTTGACGTTCTGCTGAGCAATTCACAGGCTTCTGATCGCGCCCGCTCAAATAACAAACCCCGCCACTTGGCGGGGTTTGTCGCATAAGCGAAGGATCGAGGCCTGGCGCAGGGGCTCAGAACTTGTAGCCCAGACCTACCATGTAGACCATCGGGTCGACATCCACGTCGACCTTGACCTTGGCTCCGCCATAGCTGGTGGTGCCGGTGGTGTCGATGTCGATGTAGCGCACCTGCGCGTTGACCATCATGTTGTCGGTCAGCATGTAATCCATGCCGATCTGGGCGGCCAAGCCCCATGAGTCCTTCATGTTCAAACCGCTGAAGCCCTTGTTCTCGGCCTCGCTGGTCAGCTTGTCATCGAAGAACCAGGTGTAGTTGATGCCGGCGCCCACGTAAGGTTGGAACGCCGATTTGCTGTCCAGGGGGTAATACACAACGCTAAGGGTTGGCGGCAGGTGCTTGAGCTCGCCCAGTTTGCCGTTCAGCCCAGAAAAGCCGCCTGGCATGCCGGCGACACCGACGTCGTGGCTGAATGGCGTTGCGGCGAGCAGTTCGATACCGACCTTGTCCGTCAACATGTAGGCGAAGTTGAGGCCCAGCTGGGTGTCGCTGTCCAATGTCGCCTTGGTTCCCGGGACGCTGGTCGACAACGCGCCAACGTAGATATCGCTGCTGTCTTCTCGCGGATCTACGGTTACCGCACCCGCACGAACGATGACATCACCTGCCTGATGGGCCTGGGCGAAGGGGGCAGTGAGCGCCATGGCCAGCACGGACGCGGTAAACAGGGTCTTGCGCATATTGGAACTCCATCGAGACAGGGTGTGTTGCGATGGCGCCCATGGTAGAGGCCTGCATCAGGACCATTTTGATCCAGCTCAATAAACGCAGCGGCGGCCGCGCGGCACGTTTGAGCAGGTTGCGTTGTCCTCTGCTTGCAGATGATAATGTTTCTCTTTCTGAATCCGCTGCGGCGAGACTGTCAATGACGCTCACTCGGATGGCTGCGTTGCCGTCTTGAAAGTGTTATAACATAACGCTCTAAAGCTGCTGTGAACTGAGGGTCCACTCCGCATGAATCTGCACCCGACTCGCTTGCTGCCAGGCGTTCTCTTGTCGTTATGCCTGCCTCTGCAGGCCGCTCCCCTGGATGATGCGTTGAACGAAAGCCAGCGGCTGGCCGCTGAAGCCCAGGCTTCCCAGGCGCGCATCGAGCAGCTCGACGACACGACCCGGCAAATGCTCAACGACTACCGCAATGCCGTGCAGCAGGCCGAAGCGCTGAAGGCCTACAACGCTCAATTGACCGAACTCACCGACGCGCAGCGCAAGGAGCTCGACGGCTTCCAGCGCCAGCTCGATAGCATCGAGCGGACCCAGCAAGCGGTCGCTCCCCAGATGGGACGGATGATCGAGGTGCTCGAAGAATTCATTGCCGCCGATCTGCCGTTCCTGCCGGAAGAGCGGGCCGACCGTCTGGCGAGCCTGCAAGACATGCAGGGGCGTGCGGACGTCAGCCTGGCGGAGAAATACCGCCGTATCCTGGAGGCTTATCAGATCGAAAGCGACTACGGCCGCACATTGGAAGCCTGGCGCGGTGAACTGCCGACCGAAGGCGGTAGCCGCAGCGTCGAGTTCCTCCGCCTCGGACGCACGATGCTCTATTACCAGACCCTGGACGCGCATGAGAGCGGCTGGTGGAACCCGCAGGCGAAAGCCTGGGAAGTGCTCGACGGCAGTGCGCGCCGGCCGCTCACCAAGGCGATCGCGATTGCTCGACAGCAGCAGGCACCGGGCTGGCTCGAACTCCCTGTGAAGACCCTGGCCAAGGAGGCTGCGCAATGACCCGCCTGCTGACATCGTTGCTGATCGGCTGCCTGCCGGTTTTCGCCATGGCTGCCGAGCCGCTGAGCCCTGACCAGCTGTTGCAGCGCATCCGCAGCGAGCGCGCGGCGGAGGTCGAGGCCATGCAGGCGCGTGAACAACAATTCATACAGAACCGTGGCGAACAGGCACAGCTGTTGGCAACAGCGACGGCCGCGCTCGAGGCACAGAAGGCCGAGGCCGAGCGCCTCAAGGCCGAATTCGATCGTCAGGAAGCCGAGCTCGCCGAGCAAGAGAAGCTTCTGGCTCAGCGCGTGGGCCATCTTGGCGAACTGTTCGGCGTCGTGCGCCAGAGTGCGGGCGACATCGCCGGGCAGTGGCAGGACAGTCTGCTTAACGTGCAGTACCCGGATCGCCTGGAGCGGCTGCGTGCGCTGGCTGAAAGTCGTGCCTTGCCCTCGGCCGAGGATCTCGACAGCTTCTGGATGACGTTGCTCGAAGATCTTGCCGCAAGCGGGCGAATCGAACAGGTCGAATTGCCGGTAGTGCATGCCGACGGTCAGCGCGGCACCGAACAGGTGCTGCGTGTCGGAGGCTTCGCCGCCTACACCGATGACGCCTTCCTGCGCTATGACAGCGATGCCGGCGAGCTGCTGGCGCCTGCGCGACAGCCTTCCGGTATCGGCCAGGTCAACGACTACCTGAGCAGCAACGATGCGTTGGCGACCCTGCCGATCGACCCCAGCCGCGGCTCGCTGCTGGCGCAATTGCAGCGTCAGCCGCAGCTCTGGGACCGTGTTCAGCAGGGCGGTCTGGTTGGCTGGGTGATCATCGCGTTGGGCGTGGTCGGTTTGCTGATCGCCCTCTGGCGTATGGTCTACCTGTCCGGCGTCGGCCGTGCCGTTGGTCGGCAGATGGCGGAGCTGAGCTCGCCGCGGGATGACAATCCCCTGGGCCGCGTTATCGGTGTGCTGGGGCCCAAGCCGCAACTGGCGGATCTGGAAACGCTGGAGCTGAAGCTCGACGAGGCGATCCTTCAGGAAACCCCGCCCCTCGAACGCGGCCAGCCGCTGCTCAAACTGCTCAGTGCCGTTGCGCCCCTCCTTGGGCTGCTCGGTACCGTCACCGGGATGATCGTCACCTTCCAGGCGATCACCCAGAGCGGCGGTGGCGATTCGCGGTTGATGGCCGACGGTATTTCCCAGGCCCTCGTGACCACGGTGCTGGGCCTGGTGGTGGCCATTCCGCTGCTGTTCCTGCATAGCCTGCTCGCCAGCCGCAGCAAGTCGCTGATCCAGCTGCTCGAACAGCAGAGCGCCGGCCTGATCGCCCTTCACCTATCGGGGACGCCACGCCGTGACTGATCTGCATCTGCGCTGGCTGAGCCTGGTCGACGGCGCCTATGCGCTGCTCGATTTCATGGCGGCGGGCGGTGCGGTCATGTGGGCGCTGGCCGCGTTGTGCGTGCTCTATTGGACGCTCGTGTTCGAGCGGATCTGGTACATGCGCCGCGTTTTCCCGCGCTGGGTCGAGACGCGTCGGCAGGCCTGGGCCCGTCTCGATTCGGAGCCGGGCAGCTGGCAGCGCGCCGTGCGCAGCGCGTGGCTGGCCCAGGCCCAGCAGCAGCTCGCCGGGCCGCTGCGCATGAGCAAGACACTGGTGGCGATGTATCCGCTGCTGGGGCTGCTCGGCACCGTCAGCGGCATGATCGCGGTTTTCGACGTGCTGGCGCTCAATGGCACCGGCAACCCGCGCGGCATGGCCGCTGGCGTGTGGCAGGCCACCCTGCCGACCATGGCCGGGATGGTGCTGGCGATTACTGGACTGTTTAGCCTGGCGCGTCTCGAACGACTCTCGCGGCAGGCGCTCGACCGGCTGGCTGACCAGCTGCGTCACGATTGAGGATTACTGGATGCGTATGCGTCGCCACCACTATCAGCAGGAAGAAGACACCGGCATTGATCTGACGCCGATGCTCGACGTGGTCTTCATCATGCTGATCTTCTTTATCGTCACCAGCTCCTTCATCAAGGAGTCGGGTGTCGAAGTCCAGCGCCCGCAGGCGGAAACCGCCAGTGCCCAGGACAAGGGCAACATCCTTATCGCGGTGACCGCGGACGGACAGGTCTGGATCGACAAGCAGGCCGTCGACGTACGCAGCGTCCGCGCCCATGTCGAGCGGCTGCGCGTCGATCAGCCGGAAGGCGCCGTGGTCGTGCAGGCCGATCAGGACGCCCGCACCGGTCTGGTCGTGCAGGTAATGGATCAGGCGCGCCAGGCCGGCGTGCAGGACGTGGCGCTCGCCGCCAGTTCGGGAGTGCAGTGATGGTGAGCGGACTGACCCGTGTCGGGCTGTCCTTCATCGGCGCCTGCGTGGTCGCGGTGCTGCTGTTCGTGCTCATGCTGAGCATGGTCAGTCCGCCGCGCAACGACGTCGTCGAGGATCCCATCGCGATTGCCAACTTCGTGCGCATGGACACGCGCAGCGAAAGCACGGCCACGCGCTCCCGGCAGCAGGCGCCTCAACCGCCTCAGCCGAAAACACCGCAACCGCCGACCCCGCCGACGCCCGACATGGCTACGCCGAATGCCAACCTGCCCAAGCTCGACTTGCCGGTACCGAACATCGATACCGGCATGGCGGTGGCGAGCGCCCCGGCTCCGAGCCTGTCCGGCCTCGCCGCCGCAGAGCCGGCTGCCGCGCCACCGGCTCCGGCTCCCGCGGCGGCCGAAGCCGGGCGTTCAGGCGGGCCGGAGCAGGAAGTGATGCCGTTGAACGATGTTCGCCCGGAATACCCCTACCGGGCGCGGCAGCGCGGCATCGAGGGCCACATCAAGCTGGCGTTCACCATCACGCCGGCCGGCAGGGTGGAAAACATCCGCGTCATGGAAGCTTCGCCGCCGAACGTATTCGATCGTGAGGCGCGCCGCGCCGCGGCGCGCTGGCGCTTCGCCCCGCGCACTGAAAATGGCGCAGCGGTATCGCGGGAAGCCGTCAAGACCCTTCACTTCCGACTGCAAGGAGAACGCTGATGCGACCTTTACTGCTGTTGGCTTTTTTATCGTTCATCGCCTCTGCGCAGGCGGCGCAGAGCATCGATCCGGCCGTATTCAAGGCACTCGAGCGCGCCCGGTCCGCCCAGGACAAGGGTGACCACAGCGTGGCGCGCCAGGCGCTGACCCAGGCCGAGGCGAAGGCCGGCAGCCTGGAGGAAGCCTTGTTGTGGCGCAGCCGTGCATACCTGGCCTGGGCCGAAGGCAACAACCGGCAGGCGCTGGAGCTGCTCGAAAAGGCGGTCGACAGTGGCAAGCTCGACGACACCATGCTGCCCAATGAACGTCTGAACCTCGCCAAACTGAACCTTGCCGAGCGCCGCTACACGAAGGTTGTCAGTCTGTTGGGTGCACAGCAAAAGCCCAGCGAAGAGGTTCTCCAAATGCTCGTTCAGGCCTATCAGGGGCTTGGGCAGCACGCGAAGGCACTGCCACTGGCGGAGCGCTACGTGCAGGCCAACCCCAACGCCAGCGACACCTGGTTGCAGTTTCTGGTGGGAGCGAATGCCGAGCTCAAGCGTTATGACGCCGCCGAGCGTTGGCAGCGTCGGCTGCTGACCCGAGCGCCCAACGATGCCAAGCGCTGGCGTCAGCTCGCCGGGCTGCAGCAGCTGGCGGGCGATGAAGACAAGGCGCTCGCCACCCTGCGCGCCGCCCACACCAAAGGGTTGAGCTTCAGCGAATCCGAACTGGATAACCTTGTCTTGCTCGCGGGAGCAGCAGGCCAGCCCTGGCAGGGCGCCAGACTCTTGCAAGGCATGCTCGAGGCCAAGCTCCTGCCGATCTCGGCGACGCGGCAGGAGCGGCTGGGGTTGCTCTGGTGGCAGGCGCGCGATCGTCAGGCGGCTTCACGGATTTACCGCGAGCTGGCTGCGCAATCAGGCTCGGCCAAGTTCTGGCTCAACGTCGCGCAGCTGGAGCTGGAGCAGTCGCGTTGGCAGGCCGGTCTCGATGCGTTACGCCAGGCCGAGCGCGCCGGGGCCGAGCGCCGCAAGGTACGCGCCTGGCGCGAGTGGGCTGAAGGTGAGCTGAACTTCGAGCGCGAGCGCCAGGTCGCCAGCGTTCGCTGAAGCAGGCAGGGTGCAATGCCTGGCGCGTGCTTCAAGCGCTGGGCATGCTCGCCATGGCTCCAGCTGTTTTCATGAAACGCGCTATTCCAGTTCGTACAGATAGATCTTCTGCGCGGCCATGCGATAACCGGCCTCGGCAAGCTCGCTGCTGGCGTGCTCGACCCTGAGGGGGCCTTCGATCCAGAAGGGTTGGTAGAGCGCATCCATTTTCACGCCCAGCTCGCTGGTGGCATGCACGATCTGGTTCGAAGGCGGCGGTGGCACATGAATGCAGGCGCCGAAGTAGGGCACCAGCAGGAACTCGGTGACGCGCCCATCCTCGGTCATGTCCAGCGGCACGATATACCCCGGCAGTTTCACCTGCTGACCGTCGAGCGCTTCGACCACCGGCTCGGCGGGTGACTGTTGGGCGGCAGCAGGCCCCGCTTCGGCCGCCAGTGCATCGGCCAGCTGAGACATGTCGTGCATGGCCACGGGTGGGGGCGGCGGCGGAGCATCGGCGGGTATCAGATCGGACCACTGCAGCTCGCGCACCTCGGCCGATGCGAAGGGTACGAGCAGGGCGAGCAGCGCAGCGGGGAGCAGGCGTGACATGGAGTACCTCATAGTCGGATCGACAGGCCGTCGGCCAGCGATTGGCGATACGCTCGCCAGGCAGGCACGGCACCCATCAGCAGGCCAGCCAGCAGGATAGCGCCCAGCAGCGACCATTCGTAGAGGCTTGGCCAGGCCAGTGGCAGATACAGGCCATAGTGGGCTTGCACCGGCCCTTGCGCCAGGACCAGGGACAGATACAGCAGCATCAGCCCCAGCAACGCCCCGGCCAGCGCCAGCGCGAAAGCTTCCAGAACGAGGAGGCTGGCGATATGCCAAGGCCTGGCGCCAACCGAGCGCAGGATAGCCATTTCGCGACGGCGCTCGTTGAGGCTGGTGAGGATGGCTGTGAGCATGCCGATCAGGCCCGTCAGCACGACGAACAGCGAGACCACGAACAGCGCCTTTTCCGCCGTTCCCATCAGGCTCCAGAGTTCCTGTAACGCCACGCCCGGAAGGATGGCCAGCAGTGGCTCGCCTCGATGGCCATTGATTTCGCGTTGCAGCGTGAAGGTGGCGATCTTGCTGTTCAATCCCAGCATGAAGGCGGTGATCTGCTTGGGCTGCAGGTCCATCTGACGGGCATGCTCGGCATCGATTCGTGCCGCCCCGCGAGCGGGCATGCCGTTCTGCCAGTCGATGTGCAGGGCCTCCATGCCGGCGAGGTTGATGTGCAGGGTCCGGTCCACCGGCGTGCCGGTACGTTTGAGGATGCCGACGACGCGGAAGGGCTTGTCATCATGCTGGACCAGGCTGACGGTGGCGACCCCGTGCGCCAGCACCAGCTCGTCGCCTAGCGCATAGCCAAGCGCTTCGGCGACTTCGGCGCCGAGCACCACGTCGAAGGGGTCAGCGCCGAAGACCTGGCCTTCGGCCAGTTCCAACGACTGTTTGCGGCCGTAGCGGTAATGTTCGAAATAGGCGCTGCTGGTCCCCATGACGCGATAGCCGCGGTGCGAATCGCCCAGTGAGATCGGAATCGCCCAGCTCACCCGCGGGTGATTGGCGAAGTGCTCGAAGCTGTCCCAACGGATGTTGTTGGTCGCGTTGCCAATGCGAAACACTGAATAAAGCAGCAGGTTGATCGAGCCGGAGCGTGCGCCGACGATGAGGTCGGTACCGCTGATGGTGCTGGCGAAGCTGGCGCGTGCCTCGGTCCGCACGCGCTCGACAGCGAGCAGTAAGCACACCGATAGGGCGATGGCGAACACCGTGAGCAGGGCGGTGAAGCGACGATTATTCAGACTCGCCAGGGCGATACGCAGCAGGGGCATGGTCAGATCTCCGCTGGCCGGGCGGCTCGGTTGAGTTCGGCAAGCGACAGGTGGCGGTCGAACAGCGGGGCCAGGCTCTGGTCGTGGCTGACGAACAGCAGGCTCGCCCCGGCCGCCCGGCATTCGTCGAACAGCAGCTGGATGAACGCCTTGCGGCTGTCCGTATCGAGTGCGGAGGTGGGTTCGTCGGCGATGACCAGCTCGGGCTGGCCGATCAGTGCGCGCGCGGCGGCCACCCGTTGCTGCTGGCCGATCGACAGCGAATCGGCGCGTCGCTCAAGCAGCTCCGCGGACAGCCCGAGGTGCATGAGCAGGTGCGCGGCGGCTTGTTCGACACTTCCATGGCGTGCCTTGGCCCGGTTGGAACGTAACGCAGAGAAGTGGCACGGCAGATGGACGTTTTCCGCCACTGACAGAAAAGGCAGCAGGTTGAATTGCTGGAAGATGTAGCCGGTGTGGTCGACCCGAAAGCGATCGCGGGCGCCGGCGGGCAGCGCGCCCAGATCCGTCCCGAGCAGCCGGACCTGCCCGCGCTTGGCCTTCTGCACACCGCCGATGAGCCCGAGCAGTGTGGTCTTGCCGCTACCCGAAGGGCCCTTGAGAAAGAGACTCTGATCGGCCTCCAGCCGGAAGCTGGGGATATCCAGCAGTTCCGGCTGGCCCGGCCAGGAAAAGCCGAGGTCCTGGAGTTCGAGAAGCGCAGGTGTCATCGAAAGCCATCTATCGTCAGGGGGCGCCAGTGTACTGCCTCGGCGTGTACCCGGGCAGCCGAGGGTTAGAAGGATGCGCGGGCATTACCCTTGTTCAATTGCACGCCGCGTTGGCCGTTGGGGCCGATCAGTTGCGCCTGTATTTTTTCGGTCCCTGGAAAGGTCTTGAACAGGCCGCTCAGGTCAAGAGCTTGCAATGCATCCGGGGCGGTGCAGTCGTAGCGGTAGGCTGCATGGATATCGCTGTGGTCGCCGTGCTCGGCGTCGTGATCGTGCGCAGTGTCTTGCTCGAAGAGCGGGCTTTCGAGATCCGTATCCGCCAGCGTGCAGCCAGCGCCAGCGGGCAATCCGAACAGCGCATCGGGCCGCTCGAGGTGGGCGCGAGCATCGGCGAGCTTGCGTCTGTCGGCATCGCTGCTCGGGGCATGCTCGAATCCGACCAGGTTCATCGCGGGCGTGCGCAGCTCGAGCTCGAGCGTCGACCCGTCCAGTGCCGCGTCCAGCTCGGCGACGCCGTGCTCGTGAGCACCCAGGCTACCGTGTTCATCGTGATGATCATGGTCGTGATCGTGGCTGTGTTCGGCCGCGAGGGTCAGGTTCGACAGAAGAACGAAGGGCAGGGCGATCAGAAACGGGCGCATGAGCGGGCTCCAGTGCAATGAGGGTTACGTTATAACAAATGCGGCGAGCGGCTGGCCAGCCCGTTGCAGGCGTGGGACGATGCGACGTGTTGCTTCTGGAGCGCGAAGATGATCCGTATACGCGGGCGAATTGGTGACTGGCCAGTAGATCTGGCCGTCGAGCTGGATGATCAGGACTGGGCACGGCTGGTCCGGCAATTACCCGCGGCTCCCCCGGTCGCGGCGACCCAGGCGGATGCCGACCCATTGTGGGCCGGGGCACAGCGGGTGCTGCGCGAGGCGGGGCAGATGGACGGGCCGCAATTGCTGGCCGAGCTCCAGGCTCTGGGCGGTAGCGCGCAGGTCGGCAAGCGGTTGCTGGTCCGCTTGCGACATGCCGCGCAGGTGAAGGTGCACAGCCACGGCGATGCGCCTATTTATCAATGGGTGGACGAGACGAGTCAGGCGGATTAGAGCCGGCTGGCCTGGAAGGTGTCACAGCGGCCGGGCTCACCGCTGTCGAACCCGGTGCGAAACCAGCGGACCCGTTGCGCCGAGGTGCCATGGGTAAAGGCGTCCGGAACGACGCGGCCCTGGGTCTGGCGCTGCAGGTTGTCATCGCCGATGGCATTGGCTGCGTTCAGCGCCTCCTCCAGGTCTCCTTCCTCGAGCCAGTCGTGGCGCTGCTGAGCATGGTGTGCCCAGACGCCCGCCAGACAGTCCGCTTGCAATTCCTGGCGAACCAGCAGGCCGTTGTCGCCCTCCATCTGCTCGCCACGCTGACGCGCCGCCTGCATCTGCTGCGAGACGCCCAGCAGCGTTTGCACATGATGGCCGACCTCATGGGCGATGACATAGGCCTGGGCAAAATCGCCGGAGGCCTGGAAGCGCGCGCTCATCTCATCGAAGAACTGCAGATCCAGATATACCCGCTGATCGCCCGGGCAATAGAACGGCCCCACCGCGGCATTGGCGAAACCGCAGGCGGAATTCACGCCGCCACGAAACAGCACGAGCGTGGGATCGCGATACCGCTCGCCGCCTTGCTCGAACAGGGCCCGCCAGGTGTCTTCGGTGTCTCCGAGAATGGCCTGGACGAAGTCGACCTGCGGGTCGTCGCCGCGCCTCGGGGTATCGCTCTGTTGCGTGGTTGGGGCACTGCTCTGGCTGGCCAGTTGCCCGAGGATCTGCAGCGGATCCTCCCCGGAGAGCAGCCCGATCACCACCACGATCGCCACGCCCGCCAGGCTCAGCTTGCCTCCTCCGATCCCTCCGCGACCCCTGGCGTCCACCACGTTGTCGCTGCGACGAGCCCTTTTCCAGCGCATGTTTCAGCCCTTCTGCCTGAACGATCCTTTGCTCAGACCCGCCTGGCAGCCGGCAAATTCAGCGCCGACGGTTTTTTCCTGGAGCCCCTGACGTCAGTCGGCCGGGTAATCCGCCAGCACCTGCTCGCCACCATCCTTGTCCAGGCCGATGACTTGGTAAGCGTCCTGCCGATCGCCCATCTCCATGCCCGGCGAACCCACGGGCATGCCGGGCACCGCGGCGCCAATGAGGTCCGGTTGGGCGCGAAGCCTGAGGATATCCGCGGCGGGTACATGTCCCTCGACGAACTTGCCGTCGATGACACCCGTGTGGCACGAGCCCAGTCGGTGGGGGACACCAAGGCGCTGCTTGACCGAGGCCATGTCGGATTCGACATGATCGGTGACAACGAAGCCGTTGGCTTCCAGATGCTTGATCCACGAGGTGCAACAGCCACAATTCGCGTCGCGGTGCACGTCGATGGCGATGGGCTCGGCGGCCTGGGCCAGGCTGGCGAAGAGAGTGGTGACGAGTAACAGACGGCGCATGCTGGGTCCTCCAACGGATGCCGTGAAGCTTAACGCCGGGCCGCTGCATCCCCAAGCGTGCGGTGCCGGGCAGGGCCGAGGGCTGACGGGCGGTGTGCGAACCAACGGGCTGCGCGTCGGTCCGATGACGGTCGTGCTGCGCAGCCGTCATCAGGAGTGTTTTCGATGCGATTCGCCCGTTTCGTTCTGATCGCCCAGGCGCTACTCATGCTGGGTTTCAGCATCGCCTATTGGCTGCGGCCATACGAAATGGCCAATCTGAACGGCATGCTGCTGATGGAAAACGCCTCGGTCAGCCATATGCGCGTCTACTACGGCGGCTTGCAGCTGGGCCTTGGGCTGTTCTTGCTGTGGGCCCTGCGCGTCCCGGAGTATGCCCGCGCAGCACTGGTCATGCTGGTGATCATCATGCTTGCCCTGGTCGGTGGACGGCTCGGCTCGCTGTGGCTCGACGGCGGCGAACTGATCGGTTTCGACCTGGGCTCGCTTGTCTATCGCCTGGTCGCGGCCGCGCTTGCCGGCATCGCCTTGCTTAGGTTGCGTCCGAACACCGAAGCCGAGCCTGAACCCGAGCGCATCGAGCCGGCGACGCGGCGTTTGGCCACCGAGCCACCAAAGCCATTTCAGGTCGGTGAGCTGCCGCCGTCGCTTGATTCCGGCGTGACAGCCGAGCGCACGCCGCAGCCCTTTCGCCGGGGCGACGCGAACCCTTAGTCGCCTTCGGCCAACTGCTCTTCAGGCAGGCGATTCGCGAATTGGGCGAGCTGCAGCTGTGGCGCCTGGCGATCCAGCCGGGCAAGCCGCTGGCCTCCGGCGAGGCGGGTGACAAGCCCTGGATTGGGCTGCCTGGCAACCCGGCAGCCGCGCTGGTCGTCGCGCGCCCCTTCCTGCTGCGTGCCCAGGGGGCGTCGTGAGGTCTTGCCGACGCCTATCCCGCTGCCGGCGGTGTTCGCCTGGCGCAAGACCAATGGCCGACCCCAGTACCTGCGCACGCGCCTGGAGCAGCGGACGGGCGAGCTGCGTGTCTGCCTGCACCCGGGGCAGTGTTCGCCATGTTGGCCTCGGCGTGCTGGGCTGAGGGTCTGGCACTCGTCGAACGCAATCGCACCTTGGATGAGGGCGAAACGGTAGGCTACCTGCCGTTCAACGAGCTGCTGGCTTGAGCGATCGACCAGGTGCGTCTCAGCGGCGAACCAGCATCACCCCTGCTTCCATGTGGCGTGTGTAGGGGAACTGGTCGAACAGCGCGCAGCGCTCGATGCGATGGGTGTCGGCGAGCTGGGCGATGTTCTGCGCCAGGGTCTGCGGATTGCAGGAGATGTAGAGGATGCGCTCGAAGCGACGGGTCAGTTCGCAGGTGTCCGGGTCCATGCCAGCGCGCGGCGGGTCGACGAAGACGCTGCCGAAGTCGTAGCGCTTCAGGTCGATGTGGGCCAGGCGACGGAACGGGCGCACCTCGTTCAGCGCCTGGGTCAGTTCTTCGGCGGAGAGGCGCACCAGCTCGATGTTGTCGATGCCGTTGTCTTCGATGTTGGCCAGCGCGGCGTTGACCGAGGCCTTGCTGATCTCGGTGGCCAGCACGCGGCGCACGCGGGTGGCCAGCGGCAGGGTGAAGTTGCCGTTGCCGCAGTAGAGTTCGAGCAGGTCGTCGTCGCGCTCGCCGAGCGCCTCGAAGGCCCAGTTCAGCATCTTCTGGCAGACCTCGCCGTTGGGCTGGGTGAAGGCGCCCTCCGGTTGGCGATAGCGGAATGTCCGTCCGGCGACGACCAGCGCTTCTTCAACGTAATCGCGACCGATGACGATGCGCTTGCCTTTGGAACGGCCGACCAGGCTGACGCCGAGGTCTGCGGCGAGCTGCTCGGCTTCGGCCTGCCAGGCCTCGTCCAGCGGACGATGGTAGGCGAGGGTGATCAGCGCATCGCCAGCCAGGGTGGTGAGAAATTCCACCTGGAACAGCTTGAAGCTGAGCACTTCCGACGCCTGCCAGGCGGCCTTCAGTTGCGGCATCAGCTCGTTGATGCGGCGGCTGGCGATGGGGAACTCGTCGATCAGGATCGCCTTGTGCTTGTCGCCCTGCTCGAACATCGCGTAGTGGCGCTGGCCATCCTCGCGCCACAGGCGAAACTCGGTGCGGAGGCGGTAATGTTCGCGGGGCGAGTCGAAGACCTCCGCTGCCGGAGCATCGAACGGTGCCAGCAGCTCCTCCAGCCGGGCGGCTTTCTCGGCGAGTTGGGCGGCGTAGGTGGTGGGATCGAATTGCGGAGCGCTCATGAAGACTCTTGGAAAGGTAGGTAAATCGTAGGGGGATCGGGGCGCGCAGCTGGCGCTTCATCCATCCACCGTCGCCGTGTGAAAGGTGGATGAAAAAGCGCCATCCACCTTTACGAAAATCTCAGCCGGTAAACCAGCCCAGCTTGACCACGAACAGCGCTGAGAGCACCCACATTGCCGGGCTGAGCTCGCGCCAGCGGCCGGCCAGCAGTTTGATGGCGGTCCAGGCGATGAAGCCGAAGGCGATGCCGTTGGCAATGGAGAAGGTCAGCGGCATGGCCAGTGCGGCGATGGCCACCGGCGCGGCGACGGTGAGGTCATCCCAGTCGATGCCGGCCAGGCTGCTCATCATCAGCACCGCGACGAATAGCAGCGCCGGTGCCGTGGCATAGGCCGGCACGGCGCCGGCCAGCGGGGCGAAGAACAGGCTCAGCAGGAACAGCAGCGCGACCACGCAAGCGGTCAGGCCGGTGCGGCCACCGGCGCTGATGCCCGCCGCCGATTCGATGTAGCTGGTGGTGGTCGAAGTACCCAGCGCAGCGCCGGCCATGGTGGCCGTGCTGTCGGCGAGCAGGGCGCGGCCCAGGCGCGGCATCTTGCCGTCCTTGTCCAGCAGGTCGGCCTTCTGGGCGACGCCGATTAGGGTGCCGGAGGTATCGAACAGGTCGACGAAAAGAAAGGCGAAGATCACGCTGATCAGGCCGATGTCCAGGGCGCCGGCGATATCCAGCTGCAGCAGGGTCGGCATCAGCGACGGTGGCATCGAGACGACTGCGCCCAGTTCCGAAAGCCCCAGCAGGATCGACAAGCCGGTGACCAACAGGATGCCGATCATCACTGCGCCGGTGACCTTGCGATAAGCCAGCGCGGCGATGACGAAGAAGCCCAGGCAGGCCAGCAGCGGGCCGCCGGTGGTCAGGTCGCCGAGCCCGACCAGCGTCGCCGGGTTGTCGACGACGATGCCGGCATTTTTCAGCGCGATGATCGCCAGGAACAAACCAATCCCCGCGGCAATACCCGAGCGCAGGGCCAGCGGAATGCTGTGGATGATCCATTCGCGGATCTTGAAGATCGACAACAGGAAGAAGATCGCGCCCGAGAGGAACACCGCACCCAGCGCCGTCTGCCAGGTGTAGCCCATGGTCAGCACCACGGTGTAGGTGAAGAAGGCGTTCAGCCCCATGCCCGGCGCCAGCGCGATGGGGTAGTTGGCGACCAGGCCCATGACGGCCGAGCCAATGGCGGCGGCCAGGCACGTTGCGACGAACACCGCGCCGTGATCCATGCCCGTCTCGGCAAGAATGCTCGGGTTGACGAAGAGGATGTAGGCCATCGTCAGAAAGGTGGTGAGACCGGCGAGGATCTCGGTGCGCAGCGTGGTGTGGTGCGCCTTGAGTTGGAACAGCTTCTCCAGCATGGTCAATCCTCTCGTGTGCCGGTCGTTGGCGGTGCGGTGTTGCTGCCTCTGGCTCGCTACAGCAAAGCCCATGAGGGCGTCGACCGCAAAAGCCGCGCATGTTACACCGGGCTCGCCTCGGGTTGAATTTCCATGGTGCTGACCGGCCGGTTCCGTCGCGCCTGCGCCGGGGGGCAGGCGACGCCGCGCGAACTAACCCGCTCCGGCGCCAGTCATTGAATGCATGCCGGTGCATCCGGTGCCTGTTGCGATTTCACGAGGAAGAGGATGGACAGTGTCGATCTGGGCGTGTTGCGTCGCGCTCGCGACTGGCTGCGTGACGGCCATCGCGTGGTGCTCTACACGGTGCTGGAAACCTGGGGCAGCGCACCGCGGCCGGTGGGGGCGCTGCTGGCGCTGCGCGATGACGGCCGGGTCGAGGGCTCGGTCTCCGGCGGCTGCGTCGAGGACGATCTCCTGGCACGGCGCAAGGCCATGACCGCGCGCGGCGACGGCTGCCAGCTGATCACCTATGGCGTCAGCAAGGAGGAGTCGGCGCGCTTCGGCCTGCCCTGTGGCGGAACCCTGCGCCTGCTCGAGGAACCGCTCGTCGACGCGCAGTGGCTGAATGAATTGCTGCAACGCTGCGCCGCGCACGAGCGGCTGGTGCGTTGCCTGGACCTGGCGACCGGCCGCGTGCACCTGAAGCCGGCCGGGCGGGACGCGAAGTTGCGCTTCGATGGCGCGACCCTGAGCGCACCTTTCGGCCCGACCTGGCGGCTGCTGATGATCGGCGCCGGCCAATTGTCTCGCTACGCGGCGGAACTGGCCGTGGGCCTGGGCTTCGAGGTGTTGATCTGCGACCCGCGCGAAGGCTACGACCACGATTGGAGCGACACGCCGGTACGCTTCGTCTCCGGCATGCCGGACGATGCCGTGCTCGCCATCGAGCCGGACGCGCACACCGCGATCGTCGCCCTGACCCACGATCCACGGCTGGACGACATGGCGCTGCTCACCGCGCTGCAGTCCGAGGCTTTTTATGTCGGCGCGCTGGGCTCGCGGGTCAACAGCGAGAAGCGCAAGGCGCGCCTGCTCAGCCTGGGGCTGGGGGAACGCGAGGTCGGGCGCCTGCACGGCCCGATCGGGTTGCCTATCGGCAGCCGCACGCCGGCGGAGATCGCCCTGTCGCTGATGGCCCAGGTGGTGGCGATCAAGAATGGCGCACGGCTGGCGCCAGTCGCCGAGGCACGGCGCTGTGCCTGACGCGCTCTGCACGCTGGTCCTCGCGGCGGGGCAGGGCAGCCGCTACCGCGAGCGCAGCGACGAGGACAAGCTGCTGGCCGGTCATACGCCAGCGCCCGATGCCATGCCGATCCTGGCGATGACGCTCGGTGCCCTGGCCGGCATCGGCGACCGCATGCTCGTCGTGACCCGCGAAGACAACCACCCCTTGCGCGCCTGGCTCGAACGTGAGGCTCCCGCCTATGGTGCCCAGGTGCTGGCGATTCGCAGCAATGGGCTGGGCCACAGCCTGGGCCAGGCGGTGTCGAGCTGCGCCACGCGCCGCGGCTGGCTGGTTGCGCTGGCCGACATGCCCTACGTGCGGCGCGACACCCTCGAACGCCTGGCCGCCGCCATCCAGCCGCAGCGCCTCGTCGTACCGGTCCATCAGGGGCAACGCGGTCATCCGCGAGGCATCGGCGCCGATTTCGGCGCGCTGCTGCGCGTGCTGTCCGGCGAGCGGGGCGCGCAGGCGCTGTTCGACAGCCCCTCGGTGATCGAGATCGAGGTGGACGATCCGGGTGTCCTGCAGGACGTCGACCGGCCCGAGGACCGGCGGCCGGGCTGAACGATTTTTCTGCGAGGTCAGTCGTACTCCTAGGCGCACGGAACGCGTATCGAATGCCTAAGCTTTCCGGCGAACCTGCCCAGAACAGGCAACCGAAAGCATCAACCGTGAGGCTGTCCATGAGCGAAACCACTACCTCGGCAGGTGGGATTTCCGCCTGCTCCATCACGCTTCAACTGAACGGCGAGCGCCGTGAACTTGAGGTCCAGCCCTGGACCACGCTGCTCGATCTGCTGCGTGAGCAGCTCCACCTGACCGGCACCAAGAAGGGCTGCGATCATGGCCAGTGCGGCGCCTGTACGGTGCTGCTCAATGGCAAGCGGATCAACAGCTGCTTGACCCTTGCGGTCATGCACGACGGTGCCGAGTTGACCACCATCGAAGGCCTGGCGCAGGGCGAGGCGCTGCATCCGATGCAGGCGGCCTTCGTCAAGCACGACGCCTTCCAGTGCGGTTATTGCACTCCCGGGCAGATCTGCTCGGCGGTGGGGATGATCGCCGAAGGGCGCGCACAGACACGGGACGACCTGCGCGAGCAGATGAGCGGCAACCTCTGCCGCTGTGGCGCCTACCCGAACATTGTCGCCGCCATCGAGGATGCGGCGGCACCGACCCGCGAGCGCCTCGGCGGCGCGCAGGAGGTGACGCCATGAACCCCTTCAGCTATGCGCGACCCAGCAGTGTCGATGAGGCCATCGGTCAGTTCCGTCCCGACAGCCGTTACATTGCCGGCGGCACCAACCTGCTCGACCTGATGAAGGAAAACGTCACCCGTCCGACCCAGCTCATCGACATTACCCGGCTGCCGTTGGCCGATGTCGAGGAAACGGCCGACGGCGGCTTGCGCATCGGCGCGCTGGTCAGCAATGCCGACCTGGCCTGGCATCCCCTGGTGGAGGCGCGTTATCCGCTGCTGTCCCAGGCCATCCTCGCGGGCGCCTCGCCGCAGCTGCGCAACATGGCGACCACGGGCGGCAACCTGTTGCAGCGCACCCGTTGCTACTACTTCTATGACGCCACGACCCCCTGCAACAAGCGCGAGCCGGGGTCTGGCTGCTCGGCGCGTGACGGGCTCAATCGCATCCACGCGATTCTCGGTCACAGCGAGGCCTGCATCGCCGTGCACCCGTCCGACATGTGCGTCGCGCTGGCCGCACTGGAGGCGGTGGTGCATGTGCGGGGCCCGCAGGGCGAGCGGCGTATTGCCTTCGCCGATTTCCACCGTCTGCCCGGTGACGCGCCAGAGCGCGACAACTGCCTCGTCGACGGAGAGCTGATCACCGCGATCGAACTGCCACCGCAGGGCTTCGCCGCGCACAGCAGCTACCTCAAGGTGCGCGACCGTGCGTCCTACGCCTTCGCGCTGGTCTCGGTGGCGGTTGCGCTGGAGATCGACGGCGGTGTGACTCGCAGCGCCCGCCTGGCGATGGGGGGCGTGGCACACAAGCCCTGGCGCAAGGCCGAAGCGGAGGCGGCGCTGGTCGGAAAGCCGGCTGACGAAACCGCCTTCACAGCCGCGGCGGACATCCTGCTCGAAGGTGCCAGCGGCTTCGAACACAACGCCTTCAAGATCGAACTGGGCCGTCGTGCCATCGTTCGCGCCCTGACCGACGCTGCCAAAGGAGCCGCCCGATGAAACCCGTCTCTTCCCCGTTCGGCCAGCCGCTTGATCGCGTCGATGGCCCGCTCAAGGTTACTGGCCGGGCGCAATACGCCGCCGAATTCGAGGCCGCGGGTCTGCTCTATGGCAGTGTGGTCAACAGCAGCATCGCGCGAGGACGAATCGTCAGCATCGACACGCGCGCCGCCGAAGCAGTGCCGGGTGTGGCGCTGGTATTGACCCACCAGAACCGTCCGCCGATCGCCAGCTATGACGAACCCTACGAGGACGACGATGCCGCCGACGGCTCGCCGTTCCGCCCGCTGTTCGACGATCGCATCCTCTACAGCGGCCAGCCCATCGCGCTGGTCGTGGCCGACAACCTCGAGCTGGCCCGCCATGCCGGCAGCCTGCTGCGGGTCGAGTACGAGCGCGAACCGCATCGCACCGATCTGCTCAGCGAGCTGGAAAGCATGCACAAGGCGCCAGCCGACCTGCCGCCGCCGCGTGGCGACGCGGACAGCGCCCTGGCCCGCTCGCCGGTGCGGGTGGATGTGCAGTACACCACGCCAGTCGAGCACCACAACCCGATGGAGCCGCATGCCTCGACGGTGCATTACCAGCCCGATGGCAGCCTGGAGATTCACGACAAGACCCAGGGTGTGCAGAACTGCATGCGTTACCTGGAAAAAGTATTCGGCATGAAGGGGCGCATCCGGGTCCTTTCGCCTTACGTGGGTGGCGCCTTCGGCTCCGGTCTGCGCCCGCAGTATCAGCTGCCTCTGGCCGTGATGGCGGCGCTCAAGCTCAAGCGCTCGGTGCGGGTCACGCTCAAGCGCCAGCAGATGTTCACCTTCGGTTATCGGCCGCGGACGGTGCAGCGGTTGTCCCTCGGTGCCGATGCCAACGGCCAGTTGCAGGCGATCACGCATCAGGCGATCGGCCAGACGTCTTGCTTCGAGGATTTCACCGAGCACGAGGTGGAATGGTCGGGAATGCTCTACCAATGCCCCAACGTGATGCTGGACTACCAACTGGTGCCGCTGGACGTTTACACCCCGCTGGACATGCGCGCACCGGGCGCCACCATCGGCGTCTTTGCGCTGGAATGTGCCATGGACGAGCTGGCCTACGCGGCCGGGGTCGACCCGCTGGCGCTGCGTCTGACCAACTACGCCGAGCGCAACGGGAACGAGGACAAGCCGTATTCCAGCAAGGAACTGCGCCAGTGCTACGAGCAGGGCGCCGAGCGTTTCGGCTGGTCACGTCGTTCGATGGAACCGCGGTCCATGCGCGACGGCCAACAGTTGATCGGCTGGGGCCTGGCCACTGGGGTCTGGGAGGCGATGCAGATGCCCGCCAGTGCCAAAGCCTGTCTCGGACCTGACGGGCGTCTCGTCGTCAGCAGCGCCACGGCGGATATCGGTACCGGGACCTACACCGTGATGACCCAGATCGCTGCTGCGGCAATGGGCCTGCCGATGGACCGCGTCGAGTTCCGTCTCGGCGACTCGAGCCTGTCTCAGGCGCCGCTTGAAGGGGGCTCTTTCACGGTTTCCTCTGTGGGCAGCGCCGTGCAACAGGCTTGTGAAGCGCTGCGCCAGAAGTTCCTCGATGCTGCCCAGCAATCGCCTGTCTCGCCCTTCACCGGCGCCAAGCTCGAGGAGGTGGAGTTCATGTACGGGCGCATGCGTCTCAAGGCGAACCCTGAGCATGACGTCGCGCTCGAGCAAATCGTCGCGGTGAGTGGCGCGCTCGAGGCCGAGGTCAGCGTCGAGCCTGGCGAGAAGCGCAACGAATACGCCACGGCCACGCATTCGGCGGTCTTCGTTGAAGTCCGCGTCGACGAGGCGCTGGGTACGGTCAGGGTCAGTCGGGTCGTCAGCGCGGTCGCCGCCGGGCGGGTGGTCAATCCCAAGACCGCGGGCAACCAGATCGCCGGCGGGGTGGTCTGGGGGATCGGCCAGGCGCTGCACGAGGAAACCATGATCGACCACAAGCTGGGCCGCTACATGAACCACAACCTGTCGGAGTACCACGTGCCGGTCAACGCCGACATCGGCGAAATCGACGCCTTCTTCGTCGAGGAGAACGACGAAATCGTCAACGCGCTCGGCTCCAAGGGCGTCGGTGAGATCGGCATCGTGGGCGTGGGCGCGGCGGTGGCCAACGCCATTTTCCACGCGACAGGGAAGCGCGTGCGGGACCTGCCGATCACGATGGACAAGCTGCTCTGAGGGCAGGTGGAAGCCTGACGCTGGAGGCGTGAAGTCAGGCTTTCGCTTCTAGCTTCCAGCGTCTAGTCCAGATCCCGGTGCAGCTGATCCCGATTGGCCAGCGTCGGGAACAGCTTCATCCAGGCGCCGGTGATGATCAGCGTGCCGACGCCGCCGATGACCACGGCCGGTACGGTGCCGAACCAGTGCGCGGTAAGGCCGGATTCGAATTCGCCGAGCTGGTTCGAGGCGCCGATGAACAGGCCGTTCACCGCGCTGACCCGGCCGCGCATGGCGTCGGGTGTTTCCAGCTGCACGAAGGCGCCGCGGATGACCATGCTGATCATGTCGGCTGCCCCCAATACCACCAGTACGCCCATTGACAGCCAGAATGAGGTGGACAGACCGAAGGCGATGGTAGCCAGGCCGAACACGCCGACCGCGGCGAACATGACGCGGCCCACCTGGCGGTTGATCGGGTAGCGTGCGAGCCAGAAGGACATCAGCAGTGCGCCGACCGCGGGCGCGGAGCGCAGCAGGCCGAGGCCTGACGGGCCGGTGAGCAGGATGTCCTTGGCGAACACCGGCAACAGGGCGGTGGCGCCACCGAGCAGCACGGCGAACATGTCCAGCGAGATGGCGCCAAAGATGTCCGGGCGGCTGCGGATGAAGCGCATCCCTGCGAGCAGGTTTTCCATGGCCGGGCCGGTCTGTTTCGGCGGCGCCGGGCGCTTGGGCAGGCTCAGCATCAGGCTGCAGGCCAGCGCGAACAGAAGCGCGACCGGGCCGTAGACCCACAAGGGGCCGATGGCGAACAGCAGGCCGCCGAGTGCCGGTGCGACGATGGTCGCCGTCTGCATCGCCGAGGACGAAGCCGCCACGGCGGCGGGAAACAGCGACGTCGGTACCAGGCTTGGCAACAACGCCTGGGTGGCCGGGCCCTCGAAGGCGCGGGCGGTGCCCAGCAGGAACGCCAGTACGAAGATCATTTCTCGCGTCACGCCCAACCCGCCGGTGCCCAGCACCAGGGCGAGGGCGATCAGGCCTTGCAGGCCTTGGCACGTCGCCGCCACGCGTCGCCGGTCGAATCGGTCGGCGACGTGGCCGGTCCAGAGGATGAACAGCAGGCGGGGGAAGAACTCCGCCAGCCCGACCAGGCCCAGGTCGAGCACGCTCCCGGTCAGTTCGTACATGTGCCAGCCGATCGCGACGGCGAGCATCTGGAAACCGCTGGCGGTGAAGACGCGGGCAAACCAGAACTTGATGAAGGGGAGTTGGTGGCGGAGCTGGAGCTTGGTGTGGGTCGACATCAGGCAGGCGCATGAAAAAAACGGGGCCGGCCAGATTAGCACGCAGCCGTCTGGCCCGGCGGTCGCGCCAGACGGCTGCGTTCGCTGTTCGCACCGAATTCAGGCGTCGGGTTTCTTGTCCGGTAGCAAACCGCGTTCGGCAAATACCGTCTTGGCTGTGATCATCCCGTTGAGCGCGGCGGGGAAGCCAGCGTAAACGGCCATCTGGATGATCACCTCGACGATCTGCTCCGGCGTGCAGCCGACGTTTAACGCGCCATGGACATGCACCGCCAGCTGCGGCTGGCAATGCCCGAGCGCTGTCAGTGCCGCGACGGTGGCAAGCTCGCGTTGCGATAGATCCAGTCCGGGGCGCTGGTAGATATCGCCAAACGGGAATTCGATGACGTAACGGCCCAGATCCGGCGCGATGGCTTGGAGGCTGTCGATGACCTTGCGGCCGGCCTCACCGTCGATCTCTTCGAGTTTGGCCAGGCCTTCGGTGTAGCGGGTGGATGCAGACATGGAGCGTTCCTCTCGATGGGGTAGAGGAAGAGGCTGCGGGTTGGAGTGGACTCCAAGTCAAGCGATCATTTGCTGGCGATACAGCTCGATTTTCGCCTGCAATGCGTTCAGGTGCTCGCGGTCGCGCTCGAGGCGATTCTGCAGTTTGATTGCATGGGCTTCAAGCAACGCCTGGCGCGCCGCTAGGGTCGACTCGCCGCGTTCACGCAGATCGGCGTAGCGAATGATGTCGTCCAGCGCCATGCCGGTATCCTTGAGGCGCAGGATGAAGCCGACCCACTCCAGATCGCGCCGGCCATAGACCCGAAAGCCGCTGGCGTCACGGGCGACATGGCGCAGCAGGCCGATCTTTTCGTAATAGCGCAGGGTGTCGGCAGAGAGCCCGGTTCGACTCGCGAACTGCTGGATGCTCAGCCGAACCGGCGCCTCGCTCATGGCTTGATGGCTCTGAGGATGACGAACTTGGGCGTCGCCGCGACCTGCTCGACCTTGCCGAACAGGCGCTTGAGTTTGAGGTGATAACCCAGGTGGCGGTTGCCGACGATCCACAGCTCGCCGCCTTGGCTGAGCGCCGCCTTGGCCTGGGTGAACATGCGCCAGGCCAGAAAGTCGCCCACGACCTGTTGCTGGTGAAAGGGTGGGTTGCACAGGACCAGGTCCAGCGAGGCTGGCGGCTGATCGGCCAGGCCGTCAGCGGCGCGGATATCCGCCAGGCGGTCGCCGTGGATCGTCTGCCAGTTTTCCCGAGCCGATTGCACCGCCATGTAGCTCTCGTCGACGAGGGTCAGCGCCGCCTGCGGATTGCTCAGCGCATACACAATGCCGAGCACGCCGTTGCCGCAGCCCAGGTCCGCCACGCGCAGGTTGCCGAGCGCGCGGGGCAGGTGTGGCAGAAAAGCCCGGGTGCCGATGTCGAGCCCTTCGCGGCAGAACAGGTTGGCGTGGTTGACCAGCTCGATGGCAGGTTGATCCAGGCGGTAGCGGGTCGGATAGGGCGAGGTGGCGGCGGGCCTGTCGCATGGCGTGGCGAACAGCAGCCGCGCTTTTTTCACCGCCAGCGAGGCCTGCACCGGCCCGATGTACTTCTCCAGCAGCTCACCAGCAGCCCGGGGCAGGTGCTTGACCATGGCTGCGGCGATGACCTCTGCGCCCGGCGCAAGCTGGCCGTGGAGGCGAATCAACTGTTCTTCGAGCAGGGCGAGGGTCTTGGGCACGCGGATCAGCACCCGGTCGAACGGGCCGTGCGCCGATTCGCTGGCCGGCACGAAGGTGACGGCGTCGGCTGGAAGCCCGTTGCGCTGCAGATTCTTTTGCAGCGCGAGGTGCGCCAGGTGCGAGTCGCCACTGCTGATCACCCGGGCCCGCTGTGCCAGCGAACAGGCCAGTGCGCCGAAGCCGTCATTGAGGATCAGGATACGGGCACCGGCCGGTAGCGCCTTCTCATGCAGGTGAGCCAGCAGGTATTCATCGGCCGCATCGAAGGCCTGCAGTGGCTCGTTCGGCTGTTCAGGCTGACGGATCAGATCGAGGCGGGCGTAGGGTGATTCGAGAATAGGCATGAGAACTGGCGGTGTTTATCGGCGTCGGAAAGGAGTATCAAGGTCTAGGCCGTGGAAAAACCATCTGCGTTGGCAAGACGGCACTTGGAACAGCCTCGGAGCGCCTGCTCGCGCGAGCCCGGGCTGCTGCTTCGGCTGTTTCTGTGTCGTCTTGCCTGCCTCGCCCATGTTTTTCCACGGCCTGGGCAACTGGAGCGTCCAGGTTCGAAGGGGAGCGAAGTATGACCGCCAGCGAAGAGAAGTTCACCCGTCAGCGCCTGCTCGAGGTGCAGACGCTGACGCCCAGCCTGTTCACCCTGCGCACCACGCGTGATCCCGGCTTCCGGTTCACCGCCGGCCAGTTCGCCCGGCTCGGTGTGCGCAAGGCCAGCGGCAGTATCGTCTGGCGTGCTTATTCGATGGTCTCCGCACCGCATGACGAGTTCCTCGATTTCTTTTCCATCGTAGTGCCGGGTGGCGAGTTCACCAGCGAGCTGAGCCGGCTTGCACCTGGCGATGAACTGCTGGTGGACAAACAGGCCTTTGGTTTTCTCACGCTTGATCGCTTCGTCGACGGCCGCGATCTCTGGCTGCTGGGCACCGGCACGGGGATCGCGCCGTTCCTGTCGATCCTGCAGGACTTCGAGGTCTGGCAGCGCTTCGAGCGGATCATTCTGGTCTACAGTGCGCGCACCGCCTCGGAGTTGGCCTACCAGGCGCTGATCCGCGAGCTGCCGGAACGCGAATACCTCGAGGGGCTGGGCTCGAAGCTGACCTACCTGCCCGTGGTCACCCGCGAGCAGGTGCCCGGCGCGTTGAACGGTCGGATCACCACCCTGATCGAGAACGGCGAGCTGGAGCGCGCTGCCGGCCTGGCGCTCGAGCCTGAGCATTCGCGGATCATGCTTTGCGGCAACCCGCAGATGATCGAGGATACCCGAGCCCTGCTCAAGGCGCGCGACCTCAACCTGAGCCTGACACGTCGCCCCGGTCAGGTGGCGGTCGAAAATTACTGGTAGGACGGAGGTCGAGCCCTGTGCCGATGGATGAGCCCAGCGCCAGGTCCGTTGTAGCGCAGCGCGACGCACGCGAGTCGGCCCCGGCGTGACTAGTCAGCCAAGCGCGAGGCGTCAATCGGCTCGCTCGTAGCGATTGCGGCCATTGCGCTTGGCGCGCAGCAGGGCTGTGTCGGCGCGGTTGATGGCGCTCGAGTAGCTTTCCCCGATACCCAACTCGGCGAGCCCCAGGCTTACCGTGACCGCGAGGGTCTTGTCGCGAATGTGAACGCGCAGCGCCTCCACCGCCTGGCGAAGGCGCTCGAGCACCAGAATCGCGTTATCGGTCGAGGTTTCCGGCATCACGATCAGAAACTCCTCACCGCCCCATCGGCCGCACAGATCATGCTCGCGAATCTGTGCCTCCATCACCTGAACGACCTCGATCAGCACGCTGTCGCCAATCTCGTGGCCGTGGTCGTCATTGACGACTTTGAAGTAGTCGATGTCGACGATGGCAACGCATAACGGCCGCTCGTACCGTCGGGCCCGTTCGGTTTCCTCGCGCAGGCGTTCGGTGAGCAGGCGACGATTCGCGATGCCGGTGAGCGCGTCGTGGGTCGAGGCTTCCCTGAGCGCGATGTTCAGGTCGTGCATCATCATCTGGTAGCGGTCGGAAATACGGGCCACTTTTTCCAGTTGGCGCAGCTGCTTGTCGAAGCGGGCCGAGAGCGTCAGCTCGCGGTCACGCGCGATGCTCTGATAGCCATCGGAGACACGCGCGATACGCTCGATACGGTTGAGCAGATTGTGGTGCGCCTCCCACAACTGGCTCAGTGTCTCGTGCAGCGGATGGCCCTGGTGTGCGGGGTCGGCCAGCGACTCCACCACTTGGGCTTCCAGCGGATTATGGCCGCGCATAGGGCACCTACCGGTCGTCGCCAAGGATCATGAAGGGGAAACTGCAGTCTTCCTTGAATTCTTCGGCCAGTTCCATCACCCGCTCGTTGCGGCGGTCGTAATGCCAGTTGACCGAAACCGCCTGGCCGGCCTGATGGGCCGCCTCGAGCAGGTCGAAGATGTCCATCATGGCCTTGATGCTGCTGGTGTTGAGGTATAGCAGGTGCAGCTCCAGGCGTAGCGGACGGCCCGCCTCGGCGAGATAGCGCTCGATCCACTCGATGACCTGGTGGAAGAGTTCGTAGGAATTTTCCGGATAGGAGTCGCCCTGCATGGCGAGCACGCCGTTTTCCCAGTCGGAATCGATGGCCGGTGAAGACTGGGTGCCGACGATGGAGAAATCATTCATGTGCATTTGGCTCTTGTCTGTCAGATGACCGCGCTGAGGCTGATGAACGAGCGGCCGTTGGCGACGGGTTGCAACGAGGCTTTCAGCGGTTCGCTGGACTTGCGGGCGATGTCGATCAGGCCCAGGCCGGCGCCCGTTACCGTGTTGTCTTCGCGCGGTTTGCGCAATTGTTCTTTGTACCTGGCCTTGAGCTGTGCCTTGTCCAGGTTGGCGAGCTCCTCGATGGCCGCGATCAGCGCCTCGCCGTCGGCCGTCTCGATCAGGTTGCCGGCCGATACCACGTAGCGGCCGTCGGCATCGTTGCGCGCCACGACCACCGTGGCGCCCGCTTCCTGGTCGGCCCAGTTTCGGACCTTGGCGTAGTGGCGGATGTTCTGCGTCATTTCGATGTAGACGGCAAACACGTCCATGGCCGAGGACGGGTTGGCGTGGTCGGCGGCCAGATAGTTGCGCAGCGCGTTGCCAATCTCCTCGATCAGGCTGCGCGAGATCGGGCCGTTGAAGCAGAGCATGATCTGCTGTCTGTTGTAGCTTTCGCGCATGGCGAACAGGTCAAGGGTTTCCATGGGGCAACTCGACTCCGGTGGATGGTGCTCAATCGAAACGGAAACACAGCAGGGTGATGTCGTCGCGCTGCGGATAATCACCCTGGTATTCGGCCAGGGTGGCCTGGAAGGCTGCGCCCTGCTCGGCCAGTGGCAGACGCGCATGGCGCAGGATCATCTCGGCGAAGCGACGATTGCCGAAGCCGTAGCCTAGCTCACCGCCGGCCTGGTCGAGGAACCCGTCGGTGGCGAGGTAGAACGTACGGCCGGGCTTGAGCTCGATTTCGGCGTTGCGGTACTCGCCGAGGCGCCGGTCGCCGATGGCCCTGCGCCCGGCCGGCAGCTCGTCGAGCGTCTCGCCGTCGCTGAAATAAAGCGCGATCTTGGCGCCGGCGTAGATCACGCGGCGACGCTCGAAATCGACGTAGGCCAGGCCGACATCCATGTTCGTCGCCAGCGCATGCTGGGTGCTGTCGGCATGCAACATGCGACGAACGATGCCGTCGGTCCGGCTGAGGATCGCGGCGGGGTCATGCAGGCCGGCATCGGCGATCGCCTGTTCGATCGCGGCGTGGGCGAGCATGGTCATCAGCGCCCCCGGCA
Source organism: Stutzerimonas marianensis (assembly GCF_022810315.1). Lineage (NCBI taxonomy): Bacteria > Pseudomonadati > Pseudomonadota > Gammaproteobacteria > Pseudomonadales > Pseudomonadaceae > Stutzerimonas > Stutzerimonas marianensis. The sequence goes on from NZ_JALGRD010000005.1 coordinate 49,481, forward strand.
CGCCATGGCCGGCGCAGTCGACCACGCCGAGCAGGCAACCCTGGGAAGTGGCGCGATAGACGTAGAAGTCGCCACCCACCACGTCGCGCGGGTGCCAGAGCACGGCATGGCGCTCGTCGAGGTCGGCCAGCAGTTGGAGCTTGGGCAGGATGGCGTGCTGGATCAGGCTGGCGTAATCGATGGAGTCGTCGATCTTCTTGTGTGCCGCGGCCATTTCGCGATTGGCCTGCTCGAGTGCGCGCGTTCGTTCCTGCACGCGACTTTCCAGTTCGCTGGTGTGGTTGCCGATGGTCTGCGCCATGCGGCGGAAGGCCGCGCTGAGCTCACCGATCTCGTCGTTGCGGTCGAGGGGAAGGGGGGTGTTGTACTGTCCGGCCGCGATGGCCTGGGCGCTCTTGCGCAGCTGACGAAGCGGGCGCAGGACGCGACGATCGACCAGCCAGGCGCCGGCGAGGATCAGGGCCACGAAGAGCAGGGCGACGGCGGTCAGCGCCGGCAGCAGCGGCCGGAGTTCGATCACCTGGGCGGTGCGCAGGTCCACCGCGCTGGCGACGAACCACTGGAGTTCGGGGATCCAGGTCAGGGCGAGCAGACGCGGCTCGCCGTCGAGCTTCACCGGCAGGGTTGGCGTCTCGCCGGGATGCTCGCGACCATAGGCCATCAGCTCACGCAGATCGGTGGCTTGCTCGATGTCATCCAGCAGCCCGAGCACGTTGGTGGCCAGCGAGCGACCTTGCGAGGTTTCGGCGTTGAGCGTCACCAGGGACTGGTCCGGGTGGATCAGGATCGAGCCATGGCCATCGAGAACCATGGATTCCACGCCAGTCTTGTCGACTTCGATGAAATCCTCGATGAACGCCTTCAGGCTGATGCCGGAACCGACGATACCGAGCGGGCGCGATCCGTCACGCACGACAACATTGAACCAGATCTTCAGATCGCCGGTGACGGCCGACCGATCGACATTCAGGTGGTAGGGCGCCTCGGAGCGGAGCGTGGCGTAGAACCACTCGTCTTCGGCGGCGTCGGGTGCCATTTCGTAGCGTGGCGCCTGGCTGGGGACCTGTTTGTCGCCGTTGGAGTAATAGCGGTTGCTCGCCGCGGAGGCGGCAAAGTAGGAATGGTCACTCAGGGCACGCTGGTAACCTTCGGCTTCGAGGAAGAACAGCTCGCGCCTGGGGACATCCTCTTCGTCGAGCAGCCAGGTGCGGGTGATCTGCGATTCGGCCAGCCGCTGGGCCAGCGCCAGTTCCCGGGTGACGGGGGCGAAGAGCCGCTCGCGGTTGAGCTGCACCACATTGCGCGCATAGGCCTCACCGAAGCGCTGCTGGATGCCTGTCAGGGCTTCGCGTCCGACCAGCGCCATCACGCCGATCGCGAGGCAGAAGGTCAGCAACAACGCGAGCAAGGATTTTCCACGTAACCCCAGGGCTGCCATGTGCGGTTTCCATTCCTTTCATCGCCATGTCGCTACCAATGGCCGCAAGGTGCGTGCCAGATCCAGGCGCGCGATTATCCGCGATCGGGTCACGTGCCACCAGTGGCGGGTCGTCACGCAAAAACGGAGCCTTTCGGCTCCGTCGGGTGACGCTTATTGCGCCAGTTTCTTGTATTTGACCCGGTGCGGCTGCGAGGCGGCATCACCGAGGCGCTTCTTGCGGTCGGCTTCGTACTCGGTGTAGTTGCCTTCGAAGAACACGATGTTGCCGTCGTCCTCGTAGGAGAGGATGTGCGTGGCCACGCGGTCGAGGAACCAGCGGTCGTGGGAGATCACGATGGCCGCACCGGGGAAGTCCAGCAGCGCTTCTTCCAGTGAGCGCAGGGTTTCCACGTCGAGGTCGTTGGAGGGTTCGTCGAGCAGCAGCACGTTGGCGCCTTCCTTGAGCGTCAGCGCCAGGTGCAGGCGCCCGCGCTCACCGCCGGAAAGGTCCTTGACGAACTTCTGCTGGTCGCCGCCCTTGAAGTTGAAGCGCCCAACATAGGTGCGGGACGGGACCTCGTAGGTGCCGATGCGGATCATGTCGGCGCCGTCGGACACCGCTTCCCAGACCGTCTTGCTGCCGTCGAGATCTTCGCGGCCCTGGTCGACGCAGGCGACCTGAACGGTTTCACCGATCTCGATGCTGCCCGAGTCCGGCTGTTCCTTGCCCATGATCATGCGGAACAGGGTGGACTTGCCCGCGCCGTTGCCGCCGATGACGCCGACGATGGCGCCCTTGGGCATGCTGAAGGACAGGTCTTCGATCAGAACGCGATCGCCGTAGCCCTTGGTGACGTTCTTGAAGTCGATCACCTTGTCGCCCAGGCGCGGGCCGGCGGGGATATAGATTTCATTGGTTTCGCTGCGCTTCTGGAATTCCTGCGACTGCAGTTCCTCGAAGCGTTGCAGGCGCGCCTTGGACTTCGCCTGGCGGGCCTTGGCGCCCTTGCGTACCCACTCCAGCTCTTCCTTCATGGCCTTTTCATGGGCCGATTGCTGCTTGGATTCCTGAGCCAGACGCGCGGACTTGGCTTCCAGCCAGCCGGAATAGTTGCCCTCGTAGGGGATGCCCTGGCCACGGTCAAGCTCGAGAATCCAGCCGGCGACGTTGTCGAGGAAGTAGCGGTCGTGGGTGATCGCCACGACGGTGCCGGTGAAGTCGTGAAGGAAATGTTCCAGCCAGGCCACCGAGTCGGCGTCCAGGTGGTTGGTCGGCTCGTCCAGCAGGAGCATGTCCGGCGCCGACAGCAGCAGGCGGCACAGGGCGACGCGGCGCTTCTCGCCACCGGACAGGTGCTCGACCTTCGCCTCCCACGGCGGCAGGCGCAGGGCGTCGGCAGCGACTTCCAGCTGCCGCTCGAGATTGTGGCCGTCGCTGGCCTGCAGGATGGCTTCGAGCTTGGCCTGCTCGGCGGCGAGCTTGTCGAAGTCGGCGTCGGGCTCGGCGTAGGCAGCGTAGACCTCATCCAGGCGAGCCTGCGCATGCTTGATGCCGCTGACCGCCTCTTCGACGACTTCGCGCACGGTCTTGGTCGGGTCGAGTTCAGGCTCCTGCGGCAGGTAGCCGACGTTCAGCTCGGGCATGGCGCGGGCTTCGCCGTCGAACTCCTGGTCGACGCCCGCCATGATCTTCAGCAGGGTGGACTTGCCCGAACCGTTCAAGCCGAGCACACCGATCTTGGCGCCCGGGAAGAAGGACAGGGAAATGTTCTTGAGAATCTCGCGCTTCGGCGGAACGACCTTGCTCAGCCGATGCATGGTGTAGACGTATTGAGCCATGGAGACGAATGCCCGTGACAGGAGGAATAGAGGAGGCGAATCCCGCCGCCGCGGGCGGGTCGAGCCGGATTGGCAAAACTACCGGAATGCTCAGGGCAGGGCAAACCGGCCCGTCCGACGATGCTGGCGCTTTAATGGCATTCGGGGCATGCTTGACGCCGCTCCGGCGCCGGGCCTTTGGCGTCGTACCTTGCATCCAGGGAGGGCCTCGACGTTTGGCCGGTTCAGATCCGTCTTCACTCCTACCTCTCTTTCCCGGCTGGCTCGCCCGCTGGTTGTCGCGCGTCTGCGTTCGCCTGCCCGTACCCCGGCGCCTGGCCATTCATTGGCGGGCACTTCGCTACTCGGCCGAGGCGCTGGGCGCCATCGAAGAACGCATCCTCATCAGCGATTTCGCCGGCTGCCTGCAGTTTCTCAACAGCCGGGCCGAGGCGATGTTCGGCATCGACAGCCGGCACGCTCGGCGCTATCGGCTGCAAGACCTGCTGCCGGGCCTCGACCCGTTGGCCTTCGACGCATCCAACGCCAGTGTCGACCTCTGCCTCGAGGCGGTGCGCCTGCTGCAGGACGGTGAGGACCGGCTGTTCTCCATCACCCGCCGCACGCTGCGGCTGATCGGTGCGTCGCAGCCGTCGGGCTTCGTCTGGGTGATGCGCGACATCACTCGCGAGCAGCAGGCCCAGGCGGTGCTGGTCGAGCGCGAGCGGTTCTGGTCCGAGGTGCTGCGTGCCGTACCGGATACCCTTTACGTGCAGGATCTGTCGACCGAGAAGCTGCTGTTCGGCAACAGCAACCTCGCCGCCCGCCTGGGCTACAGCGAGGAGGAGCGAGGCGGCGACGGCAACCTGTTCTGGCGGCGCATCAGCCACCCTGATGACCAGGAATACATCTGGCGGCTGCTGGCGCTGCGTGGCTCCATGCGCGACGGCACCGTGCAGGAGGCACTGCTGCGCTGGCGCCACCGCAACGGCAAGTGGCACTGGTTCAGCGTGACCGAGCAGGTGCTTGCACGCGACGAGCAGGGGCGGGTGCAGCGGCTGATCGGCGTGGCGCGAGATGTCACGGCCAACATCGAACACAGCCATTCGCTGCGTGACAGCGAGCGGCGCTACCGCATGCTCGCCGGCAGCCTGCGCGATCTGATCTTCACCACCGACAGCTCGGTGCGCATCGACTATGTCAGTCCATCTGTGCAGACCATGCTCGGCTACAGTCCGGAATGGGCTGCTCGCCACGGGCTCGATGGCGTCGTGACCAAGCCGCGCCAGGCCGCGCGCTTCTACGATCTGATGCGCCGTGTGCGCAAGGCCTCGGCCAACCCCCTGGCCCTGGCCGAACTGGGGCACAGCCTGCAAGGCCAGACGCTTCATTTCGACTGCCGCGCCGCCGATGGTCGAACGGTCGCGATCGAGCTGCGCATCATGCTCATCTGGGACGAGAACAACCGTTTCGATGGGGCATTGTGCATCGGCCGCGACATCAGCGAGCAGCGCCAGGCGGAGAAGGAGCTGCGTCGGGCGGCGACAGTGTTCGACCATTCCACTGCCGCCATCGTGGTGACCGACCCCGGCGGGCGCATCGTGCAGGTCAATGCGGCCTTCGAGCGCATTACCGGCTTCAGAGGCGACGCCGTCTACGGCCAGCTGCCCATGGTGCTCAGCGCGGATCGCCAGCAGGCCAACCAGATGGATTACGTGCACAGCCAGGTGATCCAGACCGGCAGCTGGGAGGGGGAGTTCTGGCTCAAGCGCAAGGGGGGCGAAACCTACCCCTGCTGGGTGGGTATCACCGCGGTGCGCGACGCCGAAGATGAGCTGGTCAGCTATGTCTGCTTCTTCAGCGACATGAGCGAGCGCAAGGCCAGCGAGAAGCGTATCCATCGCCTGGCCTATTACGACAGCCTGACCCAACTGCCCAACCGCACGCTGTTCCAGGATCGCCTGCACGGCAGCCTGCAGCTGGCGACGCGACGGGGCGGCTGGGTGGTGTTGATGTTCCTCGACCTGGATCGCTTCAAGCCGATCAACGATTCGCTCGGGCACGCCGCTGGTGATCGCATGCTCAAGGACGTGGCCGTGCGCCTGGCGTCGTGCGTCGAGGAGGACGACACCGTTGCGCGCATGGGCGGCGATGAGTTCACGCTGCTGCTGCATCCCGGTGGGGATCGCGACGAGGCGCTGACCCGCGCGATCCACGTGGCCGAACGGATTCTGGCGAGCCTTGCCGAGCCCTTCGTGCTGTCCGGGCGCGAATTCTTCGTTACCGCCAGCATTGGCATCGCGCTGAGTCCGCAGGACGGCAACGACCTGAGTCAGTTGATGAAGAACGCCGATACCGCCATGTACCACGCCAAGGAGCGCGGCAAGAACAACTTCCAGTTCTACCAGGCCGAGATGAATGCCAGTGCGCTGGAGCGCCTGGAGCTGGAAAGCGATCTGCGCCACGCGCTGGAGCAGCGACAGTTCGTGCTGCACTACCAGCCGCAGTTCCTCGCCGACGGCCATACCCTGACGGGAGTCGAGGCCCTGCTGCGCTGGCAACATCCGCGGCGCGGCCTGGTGCCGCCCGGCGCTTTCATTCCGGCACTGGAAGAGCTCGGGTTGGTGGTCGATGTCGGGGACTGGGTGCTGGCCGAGGCGTGTCGTCAGCTCATGGCCTGGGAGGGCGAAGGGCTCCATGTACCGAAAGTCTCGGTGAACCTGTCGGCCCGGCAGTTCGCGGACGGGCGTCTCGCCCAACGCATTTCGGCAATCTTGGCATCAAGTGGCATTGCACCGAACCGCCTTGAGCTGGAGCTAACCGAGAGCATTCTGATGCAGGACGTGGCGGAGGCCATGCGCATCCTCGACTCGCTCAAGCAGCTCGGGCCCTCGATCGCCATCGATGATTTCGGCACCGGCTATTCCTCCCTGAACTACCTCAAACAGTTTCCCATCGACGTGCTGAAGATCGACCGCAGCTTCGTCGACGGGTTGCCCGAGGGCGAGCAGGACGCGCAGATTGCCCGGGCGATCATTGCCATGGCGCACAGCCTCAGGCTCTCGGTCATCGCCGAAGGTGTCGAGACCCAGGCGCAGCTGGACTTCCTCCAGGCGCATGGCTGCGATGAAGTACAGGGCTTTCTGCTCGGTCGTCCCATGGCAGCGGACCGGCTAGCCGAGCGCGAGGCCTGATCGGTCGATCGAGCTTTGCTTGCTCGCTCGCGTCTTACCCAGCTCATGCTGTACATGACCAAGGCTCATACCCGCGATTCGGTGGATAGGGTAGAATCCGCGCCTCATTTTCTATACCGCCAGCTGATTCTCAGGGGACTGCCATGTTCAGCCGTGATTTGACCCTCGCCAAATACGACGCCGAGCTTTTCGCTGCCATGCAGCAGGAAGCCAAGCGTCAGGAAGACCACATCGAGCTGATCGCCTCGGAGAACTACACCAGCCCGGCGGTCATGGAAGCCCAGGGCAGCGTGCTGACCAACAAGTACGCCGAAGGCTACCCGGGCAAGCGCTACTACGGCGGTTGCGAACATGTCGACGTGGTCGAGCAGCTGGCCATCGATCGCGCCAAGCAGCTGTTCGGTGCCGACTACGCCAACGTCCAGCCACACGCCGGCTCGCAGGCCAACGCCGCGGTCTACCTGGCCCTGCTCAACGCCGGAGACACCATTCTCGGCATGAGCCTCGCCCATGGCGGCCACCTGACCCACGGCGCCTCCGTTTCCTCCTCCGGCAAGCTGTACAACGCCGTGCAGTACGGCATCAACGATCAGGGCCTGATCGACTACGACGAAGTCGAGCGCCTGGCTGTCGAGCACAAGCCGAAGATGATCGTCTCCGGCTTCTCCGCCTACTCGCAGAAGCTGGATTTCGCCCGCTTCCGCGAAATCGCCGACAAGGTCGGTGCCTACCTCTTCGTCGACATGGCCCACGTGGCCGGTCTGGTTGCCGCGGGCGTCTACCCGAACCCGGTGCCCTTCGCCGACGTCGTCACCACCACCACCCACAAGACCCTGCGCGGCCCGCGCGGCGGCCTGATCCTGGCGCGCGCCAACGCCGAGATCGAGAAGAAGCTGAACTCTGCCGTCTTCCCAGGCGCCCAGGGCGGCCCGCTGGAGCACGTGATCGCGGCCAAGGCCGTGTGCTTCAAGGAAGCGCTGCAGCCCGAGTTCAAGGCCTATCAGGAGCAGGTGGTGAAGAATGCCCAGGCCATGGCCGAAGTGTTCATCCAGCGTGGCTTCGACGTGGTCTCCGGTGGCACCCAGAACCATCTGTTCCTGCTCAGCCTGATCAAGCAGGACATCACCGGCAAGGATGCGGACGCTGCCCTCGGCCAGGCCCACATCACCGTGAACAAGAACAGCGTGCCGAACGATCCGCGCTCGCCGTTCGTCACCTCGGGCCTGCGTATCGGCACCCCGGCCGTCACTACCCGTGGCTTCAAGGAAGCCGAGTGCCGCGAACTGGCCGGCTGGATCTGCGACATCCTCGGCAACATGGGCGACGAGTCGGTGATTGCCACCGTGCGCGCCAAGGTCGAAGCGATCTGCGCCAAGCTGCCCGTCTACGGCAACTGATAGCGCCTGCTGCACCGAAAGCCCGGCCTCGTGCCGGGCTTTTTCGTTTCGGGGCACAGGCTGAGGCAATCTGCCATCAGGCACTGTGCGCAGCGCCCCGGCTGGGTTAAGTTTCACGCCAGGTTCCGCCCGCTTGCGGGCCGTCGGAGAGGCTCGATGCAGCTCAAGTACAAGATTGCCGCGCTCAGCATTCTGCCGCTCCTGCTGGCCGTGGCGGTGGTTTGTGCGCTGGTGCTGTTCCAGAACCAGCGTCTGGGCGAACAGCAGGCCAGGCTGATCGAACGCAGCATTCTGGCGAGCAAACAGGCCGAGCTTAAGAACTACGTGGAGATGGCCCTGAGCACCATCGCGCCGCTCTACGACAGTGGGCTGGACGACGAAGAGACGCGCGGCAAGGTCCTCGCGACGCTGGGGCGTTTCAGTTTCGGCAGCGACGGCTACTTCTTCGTCTACGACCGCAGTGGGCGCAACCTCATGCATCCGCGGCAGCGCGAACTGGTCGGCAAGGACCTGTGGAACATGACCGACCCCAACGGCCTGCCGGTCATCCAGGCGCTGATGCACAGCGCCGAGTCCGGTCGAGGCTTTCAGCGCTATGCCTGGCAGAAGCCCTCGACGGGGCAGTTCGCCGAAAAGCTCGCCTATGTGGTGATGCTCGACCGCTGGGGCTGGATGCTCGGTACCGGCATCTACCTGGAGGACGTCGACGAGGCGATCCTGCAGGTGCGTGAGGAAGTGGCCAGCGGCATTCATACCACCATGCTGGCCATCGCCGGTGTCGCGCTGGTCGCCGTGCTGCTGGTGTTCGCCAGTGGGTTGACGCTCAACGTCAGCGAGCGGCGCCTGGCTGACCGCAAACTGCAGCTCCTCACCCAGCGTATCGTCAGTTTGCAGGAAGAGGAGCGCTCGCGCGTATCGCGGGAACTGCACGATGGCATCAGCCAGCTGCTGGTATCGATCAAGTTCCAGTTCGAACTGGCCAGCCATGAGCTCGCCACTGGCAATCCCAAGGCCCAGCAGACGCTGGACCAGGGGACCGAGCGCCTTGCCGGGGCCATCGGCGAGGTGCGGCGCATCTCCCATGACCTGCATCCCTCGCTGCTCGACACCCTCGGGCTGCCGGCGGCAATTGGCCAGCTTGTGGCCGAGTTCGAGCAGCGCAGCGGGTTGAAGATGCTATATACCAACGGCCTGGGCGACCAAGGGCCGGATGACGACGTGGCGGTCGCCCTGTTTCGGGTGTTGCAGGAAGCACTGACCAACATCGAGCGACACGCGCGTGCGCACTCGGTGCACATCAGCCTGGATGGCGATGACCGTTCGGTACGGCTGCGGGTCGCCGACGATGGCGTCGGGTTCAACCCGCGGCGGCTCGATGCGCTCAAGGGCGGAGGCATCGGGCTGCGTAACATTCGCGAGCGGGTCGAACATTTCGGCGGCCGCTTCAACCTGGCATCCGCACCTGACGGCACCGAGCTGGACGTGACCCTGCCGACCCGCGCGGGCTGACCGCCGGACTCGTACAACAAGAGGCTTTGCTCCATGCAACGAAGCATCAAGGTGGCACTGATCGACGACCATGTTCTGGTACGCGATGGCATTCGTGCCCTGCTCATGGCCGTACCCGAGCTCGACGTGGTGGGCGAGGCGGGTAGTGGAGACGAGGCCCTGGCGCTGCTCGAACGGGTCGAGGTCGACGTGGTGCTGATGGACATCGGGCTGAAGGACGTCAATGGCCTGGAGTTGACGCAGGCCCTGCGACAGCGATTTCCGGCCATTCGCGTCCTGATCCTGAGCATGTATGACAATCAGGAATACGTGAACACGTCGCTGAAGGTCGGCGCCTGCGGCTATGTCCTCAAGGATGCGCCGTCGCGCGAGATCATCGTCGCCATCGAGGCCATTGCCGCCGGCGGTACCTATTACAGCCAGGGCATCGCCGAGAAGCTGGCCAGCCGTGGCGCGGAGGAACGCGAGTTGACACCGCGCGAGCGCGAGGTGCTGCTGATGCTCGCTCAGGGGCACAACAACAAGGCGATGGCACGTGCCCTGAAGATCAGCGTCAGAACCGTGGAAACCCATCGCCTGAGCATACGTCGCAAGCTCGATATCGACCGTCCGGCCGACCTGATGAAGCACGCCATGGTGCATGGCTGGCTGCCGGGGCAGCATTAGGTTCTGCGTCTGCAGAACCTAATCGCCGGCGCCGGGCTCCAAGGTGACGGTCCGCAAGGATGCCGATCCGGCATCTTCGCCGTCGTGTCATCTTCCACCCGACCTGTTGCGATGCGCCATGTCCACTAGAACCGCCGGCTTGATTCCGCCGCCACCGCTGGTCTATCTCGTCTTCATGGGCGGTGCCTGGGGACTCGCCAACAGCCTGCCGCTGGACCTTCCCGAGCATACCCTGGCGAACCTCGGCGGCTGGGTGCTGTTGCTCGTCGGCATCGTCCTGATGGCCTGGGCGGCACTGACGATGCACCGCCATCGCACCACCATCAATCCGTACGGCACCCCGAGCCGTTTGTTGCAGAGCGGCCCGTTCCGCTATTCGCGCAACCCGATTTACCTGGCCGACATCCTGATCTACGGCGCCGTCGGTCTGTGGCTCGACAGCCTGTGGCCCTGGCTGCTGCTGCCGATACTGATCATCGTCATGCAGCGCACCGTGATCCAGCCCGAGGAACGCCTGCTGATGCGCCTGTTTGGTGACGACTATCGGGATTATCGAGTGCGGGTACGCCGATGGCTGTAGGTTCCGGCCGGGTTGACCGCGCGTGGCCTATAGTCTCATTACCACTTCAGGAGCCGAACCGATGAGCGAACACTCCAGCGACCGTCGGCGCTTCCAGCGCTTCGCCTTCGACGCCGCCACCGAACTCGTGCAGGGCTCGCGCCGATGGCGGGTCGAACTGCATGACCTGTCATTGAAAGGCCTGCTCGTACATCGTCCCGACGGCTGGGACGCAGATGCAGATCCCACCCAGCCGTTCGAGGCACGCATTCGCCTGGCCGACGATGCCGAGGTGCGCATGGAGGCCGAGATGGCGCATGAAGATGGCGAGCTGATCGGCTTCGTTTGCCGACACATCGACGTCGATTCCATCAGCCACCTGCGTCGCCTGGTTGAACTGAACCTGGGTGACGAAGCGCTGCTGGAGCGCGAACTGGCCGCGCTCGGCGAGGCCTGACGGCTACTCGAAGAGCGCGTCGAGCGCCTGTTCCAAGCGTGTCACCGCAATGATCTGCAGGCCCGCCGGCGCCTCCTTCGGCGCGTTGCCCTTGGGCACGATGGCGCGCTTGAAGCCATGCTTGGCGGCCTCCTTCAAGCGCTCCTGACCGCTCGGCACCGGGCGAATCTCGCCGGACAGCCCCACCTCGCCGAATACCAGCAGATCGGTATCCAGCGGCCGGTTGCGCAGGCTGGAGATCACCGCGGCCATCAGGGCCAGGTCCGCCGCGGTTTCCAGCACTTTCACGCCGCCTACCACGTTGATGAACACGTCCTGGTCATAGGTCGGAATGCTGCCATGGCGGTGTAGCACGGCCAGCAGCATGGCCAGGCGATTCTGGTCCAGGCCCAGGGTGACACGCCGCGGATTGGCCAGGTGGCTGGTATCGACCAGCGCCTGCACCTCTACCAGCATCGGCCGGGTGCCTTCCCAGGTGGCCATCACCACGCTGCCCGGCACCGCTTCCTGGGCGCGGGTGAGAAAGATCGCCGAGGGGTTGGTGACCTCCTTGAGGCCCTTGTCGGTCATGCCGAACACGCCCAACTCGTTGACCGCGCCGAAGCGGTTCTTCACCGCCCGCAGCAGGCGCAGACGGCCGTCGGACTCGCCCTCGAAATAGAGCACCGTGTCGACCATGTGCTCGAGCACGCGCGGGCCTGCCAGGGCGCCTTCCTTGGTCACGTGGCCGACCAGGAAGATCGCCGTGCCGCTCTGCTTGGCAAAGCGCACCAGCAGCGCCGCGCTCTCGCGGACCTGGGCCACGCCGCCAGGCGCCGACTGCAGCTGCTCGGTGAAGATGGTCTGGATCGAGTCGATGACCATGACCTTGGGCTTCTCGGCGCGGGCGGTGGCGATGATCGATTCGATGCAGGTTTCGGTCATCACCTTGAGCCTGTCCTGCGGCAGATCTAGGCGGCGGGCACGCATGGCGACCTGCTGCTGCGATTCCTCGCCGGTGACGTACAGCGCTGGGAAGCGCTGGGCGATGGCGCAGAGCGTCTGCAGGAGGATGGTGGACTTGCCGATGCCTGGGTCGCCGCCGATCAGCACCACCGAGCCGTCGACCAGGCCGCCACCGAGCACGCGGTCCAGTTCGCCGGAGGCGGTAGAGAAGCGCGGCACTTCCTCGACGCTGACTTCGGCCAGGGTCTTGATGTTGGCCTGGTCACCGGCCCAGCCGGCGCGGCCCGATGCGGCCGGGGTGGCCTCGACGACGGTTTCCACCAATGTGTTCCAGGCACCGCAGTCACCGCACTGGCCGGCCCACTTGGGAAAGGTCGAGCCGCACTCGGTGCAGCCGTACATGCGCTTGGCCTTGGCCATGGAGAACTCCGCGTCGGGCAAATGGAGCCGCATGATAGCGGCTGACTTGATCGCCATCAGCCACAAGCGCGCGGCGAACCTCCAGACTGTAAACAAAACGAACAGGAGCCAAGCCATGCGCTACGTGTTGTTCATCCATCTGCTCGGCGCCAGTGTCTGGGTCGGTGGGCACCTGGTGCTGTTGTTCAGCGTGCTGCCGGGTGCACTGAGGCGGCGTGATGTCCAGCCGGTGCGCCATTTCGAGGGGCTTTACGAGCGCGTCGGCCTTCCGGCCTTGCTGGTGCAGGTCGCCTCGGGTATCTGGCTCGCGGGGCAATGGTTGCCGCATGCGCAGTGGTTCGGCGACTCGCCGGTCGCGCATCTGGTGCAGGCGAAGCTGGCTCTGCTGGGGGCGACGGTGCTGCTGGGCGTGCACGCTCGGCTGGCGCTGATCCCGCGCCTGGACGAGCAGCGTTTACCGCACCTGGGCGTTCATATCTTGCTGATTACCCTGACAGCGGTGGCGTTCGTCTGGGTGGGCGCGGGGTTCAGGTTCGGCGGGTTGTACTAATCGATCTCACCAATGAAAAAGCCCGCCAAGTGGCGGGCTTTGAGCGATCGTGGGCGATCAGCCGCAGCAACCGCCGCAGCAGCTGCCGCTGGCGCGCTTGAGGTCCTTGGCGATGGCATCCTTGAGCGCGACGCGCTCGAGCTTGAGGGCGGTGAGGGCGTCATCGTCCAGCCGCTCGATCCCGTCTTCGACTCGGCAGATCTGCTTGTCCAGTGCTTCGTATTCATCGGCCTTGCGGGAAAAGGCAGGATCCTGCCGGCGCAGCATCTGCAATTGCTCGCGTTTTTCCGGGAAATCCTTGATCAGCGGGTGATGTTCGACGTGCATGGTTGGCTCCGGGGTTTGTCAGTGGTGCTGTACCTTAGCCGCGCCGGCCGGTTCCGCTGTTGACGGCGATCAAGCCGTTCCCACGTGGCTGTTGCCGCCTGTCGCGCCAGCGTCTGGCCTGGGCATTGAACCCAACCTATGCTGCCAATGGTCGAAGCGGGACGGCTGTCGTTCGGACGTCGTGGACAGTGTGCCGGGCCTGTACGCGCCATGTCTGGCCAGGCACGGGTTCTCACCTACGAGAGGAAAGATACAGATGAGCATGCTCAGCGAATTCAAGGCATTTGCGGTCAGGGGAAACGTGATCGACATGGCGGTGGGGATCATCATCGGTGCGGCCTTCACCAAGATCGTCTCGTCGTTCGTCGCCGACGTGGTGACGCCGCCGCTTGGGCTGCTGATCGGCGGGGTGGACTTTTCCGACCTGGCCATCGTGCTCAAGCAGGCTGTAGGCGATACGCCGGCCGTGACCTTGAGCTACGGGCGTTTCGTCCAGGCCGTGTTTGACTTCACGATCGTCGCCTTCGTCATCTTCATGGTCGTGCGGGCCATCAATCACCTCAAGCGCAAGGAGGCCGAGGCACCGTCTGCGCCACCGGCCCCGAGCAAGGAGGAAGTGTTGCTGACCGAGATCCGCGATGCGCTGCGTGAGCAAAATCGCACCTGACATACCGAGCGCTCCCGGCCGCCGTGGCCGGAAGCGGGTCGTGAGGATCACTCAGGTTTGGGCGTGTCTGCCGAGCTCGGCGGCAGTACCGGATAGGCGACCTGAGGCTGCGTGCCGGTCAGGCTGCGCAGGAATGCGGCGATTGCGCTGGCTTCGTCCGGCTTGAGGGTTCGGCCGAGCTGGCTGTCGCCCATGATCGCTACCGCTTGCTCCAGTTCCCAGACCTCGCCGCTGTGGAAGTAGGGCGGCGTCAGCGCGACGTTGCGCAGCGGTGCCGCGCGGAACACGTACTCGTCGGTCGCGGTGTTGGTCACCGTGAAGCGGCCCTTGTCGCCCGAGGGCAGAATCTCCGCGCCGGGCTTCTTGATCACGCCGAACGGAAAGTACCCCTGCCCACCCACGTTGACGCCGTTGTGACAGGCCGAGCAGCCGCTGTCCATGAAGAGCGCCAGGCCTTCCTTCTGTTTGGCATCGAGCGCCTTGTCGTCGCCCTTCAGGAAGCGGTCGAACGGCGAGTTGGGTGTGGTCAGACTGACCTCGAAGGCTTCCAGCGCATAGGCCATGTTGTCGAAGCTGACCGGGTCCTTGTCGTTCGGGAAGGCCTCCTTGAAGGCGTTGGCGTACTCCGGAATGCTCTTGAGCGTGGCGACGACGCGATCGGGTGTGTTGTTCATCTCCACCCCGGCCTGTACCGGGCCCTTGGCCTGGGCCTGCAGATCTGCGGCGCGGCCATCCCAGAACTGCGCGGCGTTGAACACCGCGTTCAGTACGGTTGGCGAGTTGCGTGGGCCCTTCTGCCAGCCATGGCCGATCGAGGTGGGGACGTTGTCGCCACCGCCGAGGCTCAGGTTGTGGCAGGTGTTGCAGCTGATCACATGGCTGCGCGACAGGCGCGGGTCGAACCACAGCTTGTGCCCGAGCCGGGCCTGGTCATCGCTCACCGCCTGGCCACGCACTTGTGTGACCTTGTCGGGAATCGGCTTGAAGATGGCGTTGGCGCGGTCGCGCAGTTCGTCGGCGGCGCCCACGTTGGCGATCAGCAGCAGTCCGCTGAACAGGACGGGGATACGGCAGCTCATCACGGAGTCCTTTTTCTATGTTGGCCGCTCTAGGAGGCGCTTGTCCGCCAGCTGACGAGTTGATTTGAGTCAAGCCGGCCGGCTCATGCGGTTGGCTCGAAATGTCGCACCCGCGATGAGGACGCATGGCGTCGGACGGGCGTGCCCAGCCTTGCAGCCCGGCATGGGCATCGCCAGAATGGCGGCATCACTCGTGGCCGTGCGGCCACCTCCAGCAAGGATTTCCGATGCCCGAAACTGTCGCTCCCGGCCTGCGCCTGGCGCCCGATGCGCTGACCCGTCCCTTCGAACCCAGCCAGTTCAATTTCAAGACCACCGATGAGCTGGAGCCCTTTCTTGGCGTGCTCGGGCAGGAGCGTGCCGTCGAGGCCCTGCAATTCGGCGTCGCCATGCCTCGTCCGGGTTACAACGTTTACGTGATGGGCGAGCCGGGGACCGGTCGGTTCTCCTTCGTGCGCCGTTATCTGAAGGCCGAGGGCAAGCGCCTGGATACCCCGTCCGACTGGGTCTATGTCAACAATTTCGACGAACCTCGCGAGCCGCGCGTGCTGGAGCTGCCCAAGGGCGGCGCAGCCGAGTTCATCGCCGACATCGGTCAGCTGATCGATAACCTGATGGCCACCTTTCCGGCGGTGTTCGAGCACCCGAGCTTCCAGCAGAAGAAGAGTGCCATCGACCGTGCCTTCAATCAGCGTTACGACAAGGCGCTCGATGTCATCGAAAAGGCCGCGCTGGAGAAGGACATCGCGCTGTATCGCGACAGCACCAACATCGCCTTCACACCGATGAAGGACGGCAAGTCGATGGACGAGGCGGAGTTCGCCCAGCTGCCGGAAGCCGAACGCGAGCGTTATCACGAGGATATTTCTGCCCTGGAGGTACAGCTCAACGAGGGACTGGCCAGCCTGCCGCAGTGGAAGCGCGAGTCGAGCAATCAGCTGCGGCACCTGAATGACGAAACCATTACCCAGGCGCTGCAGCCGCTGCTTGCGCCGCTCTCGGAGAAATACGCCGAGAACGCCGGGATCGAGGCCTACCTGCAGGCCGTGCAGGTGAACCTGCTCAAGACGGTGGTCGAGCAACTGGTCGACGAGAACCGGCCCGATGCCCAGACCCGGCAGTTGCTCGAGGAACAGTACAGCCCCAGCCTGATGGTCGGGCATCCGCTCGATGGCGGTGCGCCGGTGGTGTTCGAGCCGCATCCGACCTACGACAACCTGTTTGGCCGCATCGAGTACAGCACCGACCAAGGCGCGCTCTACACGAGCTATCGGCAGCTGCGCCCCGGTGCGTTGCACCGCGCCAATGGCGGCTTCCTGATGCTCGAGGCGGAGAAGATGCTCAGCGAGCCCTTCGTCTGGGAAGCGCTCAAGCGCGCACTGCAGTCGCGGCGCCTGAAGATGGAGTCGCCGCTGGCGGAGATGGGCCGTCTGGCGACCGTCACGCTGAACCCGGCGGTCATCCCACTCAACGTCAAGGTCGTGATCATCGGTTCACGGCAGCTCTACTACACCCTTCAGGACCTGGATCCCGACTTCCAGGAAATGTTTCGCGTGCTGGTGGATTTTGACGAGGAGATCCCGCTCGCCGAGGACAGCCTCGAGCAATTCGCGCAATTGATGAAGACACGTACCTCTGAAGAGGGCATGGCGCCGCTCACCGCCGCCGCGGTAGCGCGCCTGGCGACCTACAGTGCACGGCTGGCCGAGCACCAGGGGCGACTCTCGGCGCGTATCGGTGACATCTTCCAGCTGGTCAGCGAGGCCGACTTCATTCGTCAACTGGCAAAGGATGAGGTGACCGACGTCGGCCATATCGAGCGGGCGCTCAAGGCCAAGGCGACCCGTACCGGGCGCGTCTCGGCGCGCATCCTCGAGGACATCCTGGCAGGCGTGATCCTCATTGACAGTGAAGGGGCCGCGATCGGCAAGTGCAACGGCCTGACCGTACTGGAAGTCGGCGACTCGGCTTTCGGCATGCCGGCGCGCATTTCCGCGACCGTCTACCCCGGTGGCTCCGGCATCGTGGACATCGAGCGCGAGGTCAACCTCGGACAACCGATCCACTCCAAGGGCGTGATGATCCTGACCGGTTTCCTCGGCAGCCGTTATGCGCAGGAATTCCCGCTGGAGATCTCTGCGAGCATCGCGCTGGAGCAGTCCTACGGGTATGTCGATGGCGACAGTGCCTCGCTGGGCGAATGCTGTGCGCTGATCTCGGCTATTTCCCGAACGCCACTGAAACAATGTTTTGCCATCACCGGTTCGATCAACCAGTTCGGCGAGGTCCAGGCCGTTGGCGGGGTGAACGAAAAGATCGAAGGTTTCTTCCGCCTTTGCGAGGCGCGTGGGCTGACCGGTGAACAGGGCGCGATCATCCCGTTTTCCAATGTCACGACGTTGATGCTGGATGAGCGGGTGCTGGAAGCCGTGCGCCAGGAGCGCTTCCACATCTATGCCGTGCGGCACGTGGACGAGGCGCTGGCGCTGCTGGTCGGCGAGCCGGTCGGTGCGGCGGATCAGGACGGTCACTTCCCCAAGGGCAGTGTCAACGCGCGTGTCGTGGAGCGGTTGCGCGACATCGCCGAGATCGAACTCGAGGATGACTCAAGGACCGATGCCGCTTCGCCGGAAGAGGTCCTGGCGACGGCCGCGGCCATCGCGGGTGGGAAAAGCTGAGGGTAGCGCCTGGACGATTTTTGAACGGAACGATACGGTCGGCGGCGGGTCTGCAGTGAACGAGAGTTCCCACTCTCTTTCCACATGATTATCCACAGCCTCTGGGGATAAACGGGTTGGCCGCGCCGGTTCGTTCACGGCGGCGAGGCGCGACCGAGCGCGAGGACCGCCGCCATGACTCAAACGCTTTGCCTCAACCGCCAGTGCCTGGGCCTGGTCACCCGTATCGAATGCATTATTCGTCCCCTGGCCGGAGGCAACGGTTTGTGGACGCTGCTCTGCGCGGCGGGTCTTGACGGCGGGCAACCGACCGCGATCAAGGCGCAGGGCCCATTCCACGGGCCTCGTGCGGCCGAGTCGGTGCTGCAGGCAATCGCCAGCAATCTTTACGGACAGGGCTACAGTCAGTCGGACTCGCCTTCGATCTGGCAGCTGCACATGCAGGCCGAATTGCGCAAGGTCAACGCCAATCAGTCGCGCTACCTGGGCGGTTGGGAGTCGCGTACCTGACGGGTCGGACACCTCGGCTGCTACCCTTTTCTGGCATCGGACGGGCGCTCCGGCATTGGTTATCCACACGTGTTTCAACCGCCGCGGCGCGCCTTGAACGGCGCGTTGCGCTGCGTATACTCGCCCGCGAGTGTCTTCCCTCACAGTGAGATCAGATGGAACGTATCATCGAGAACAGCATGTATGCGGCGCGCTGGTTGCTGGCGCCAATCTACTTCGGCCTGGCGTTTGCGCTACTGGCGTTGGCGATCAAATTCTTTCAGGAAATCTGGCACATCCTGCCGTCGGTGCTCTCGCTGAGTGAAGGCGATCTGATCCTGAAGCTGTTGTCGCTGATCGACATGGCGCTGGTCGGCGGTTTGCTGGTCATGGTGATGTTGTCCGGCTACGAGAACTTCGTGTCGCAACTGAACGTGGACGAAGGCAAGGAAAAGCTCGACTGGTTGGGGAAGATGGACTCCGGCTCGTTGAAGATGAAGGTCGCGGCTTCGATCGTTGCCATCTCCTCGATCCATCTGCTACGCATGTTCATGGATGCCCAACAGCTCGAGAGCGAGCAGCTGATGTGGTACGTCATCATCCATCTGACTTTCGTGCTGTCGGCGTTCGCCATGGGCTACCTGGACAAGCTCACCAAGCACTGATGTTCGTCGCCCCGCGTGGGTAACCGACCACCGGGTGCGCGGGTTGTACCGCCTCGATCAAATGTTGTACAAGGCGGTTTTCCCTGTACATGGAGTTGGTCATGAACATGCAGGCATTAATGGAAGAGGCACACGCCTCGCGGATACAGGCGCTCGACCTGGTTTCGCTGGAAGGTGGGTTCTACCTGCTGAGTGTTCAGGCGCAGGGCCGCTCTCAGGTGCTGCGTGACGAGCTGGGAAGCGTGATTCACCTGCGCTCCGTCGAGCATGCTCGTGAGTTGCTCAGCGAGTTGCCCGCGGTGCCGCTGTACCTCGTTCACAGCTCGGCCTATGACGAGATGTGCGGGTTGGCAACCGGCGTCCGGGAGCCGTTGCGAGTGCCGATCAGTCTGCGTTCGGCCTGGTGAGCTGCCTGCCGCTCGAAGCCTGCTTCGCTGTGCTAGGCTGTGCGACCTTTTTTTCAGCGGAGCCCAGGCATGAGCGAACTCAACCTTTCCACCGACGAAACCCGGGTCAGCTACGGTATCGGCCGCCAGCTCGGCGAGCAGCTGCGTGACAACCCGCCCCCGGGCATCAGCCTGGACGCCGTGATCGAAGGCATTCGCGATGCATTCTCTGGCGCCGAAAGCCGTGTCGATGCCCAGGCCTTGAATGCCAGCTTCGCGGTCATCCGCGAGCGTATGCAGGCCGAGGCACAGAAGAAGGCCGAAGCAGCCGCTGGCGAAGGCAAGGCCTTCCTGGCCGAGAACGCTAAGCGCGAAGGTGTGACTACACTCGCATCCGGCCTGCAGTACGAAGTGCTGAACGCAGGCGAGGGCGCCAAGCCCGGTGTGCAGGACCACGTCCGCACGCATTACCACGGAACCCTGATCGACGGGACCGTCTTCGACAGCTCCTACCAGCGTGGCCAGCCCGCGGAATTCCCCGTTGGCGGTGTGATCGCCGGGTGGACCGAAGCCCTCCAACTCATGGGCGTCGGCAGCAAATGGCGGCTCTACGTGCCAAGCGAATTGGCCTATGGTGCGCAAGGCGTGGGCAGCATCCCGCCGCACAGCGTGCTGGTGTTCGACGTCGAACTGCTCTCCGTCCTCTGAGGGCAGCGGTCACGGGCGCAACGCCCGTGCGTATGAAAAGAGGAACAGGTTGCGTACCTGTTCCTTGAGCACGCAGGGTTCGCTGGTGCTCAGCTCCTGCAGATCCAGATCCCCTTGCTCGCGCAGTTCCTCGAGAGCGTCGCCGTCGAGCGATACGCAGACCGCACCGGTGTGGCGGTCGAGTATGCGCAGGTAGGGGTGTGGGCGGTCCAGCCAGGCATCGATCAGATAAGTCATGGGTGCCTCCAATTGATCTCGTTAATGAGAATAATTGTTATTTGCAAACATGCAAGCGCAAATAGCGGCAGCGCCGATCGATGGTGATCGTACTGGCAGGCGGGTAGATGGAGATCAGTAGGTGCGGGCGACGGCGAACCGGCTCAGCTCGACCAGGGCGTCACGGTAGCGGTTGGCCGGGATCAGTTCGAGGCAGGCGATCGCACGCTCGGCATATTCCCGGGCCAGGCGCGCTGTGTAGTCGAGCGCGCCGCAATCTTCGACAGCCTTGCGGATGTGCTCGAGGTCCTCGATGCCGCCTTTCTGAATGGCGCGCCGAACAAGAGCTGCCTGGTCCGCTGTGCCTTCGCGCATGGTGTAGATCAGGGGAAGGGTTGGTTTGCCCTCGGCCAGGTCATCGCCGACGTTCTTGCCAAGCGTTTCGGCGTCGCCCTGGTAATCGAGCAGGTCATCGACCAACTGGAAGGCCACGCCCAGATGGTCGCCAAACGTGCGTAGCGCCTCGCATTGCTCCGCGCTGGCGCCGGCCAGGGTGGCAGCGCTGTGTGTCGAGGCTTCGAACAGCATTGCCGTTTTGCCGCGAATCACATCCATATATATGGCTTCGGTGGTGCTGGCATCGCGAACCTTCGAAAGCTGCAGCACCTCGCCCTCGGCGATGACGCGAGTGGCCTGGGAGATAATACGCATGACCGGCATGGAGCCGAGGCTGACCATCATTTCGAAGGACCGGGCGTACAGGAAGTCGCCCACCAGCACGCTCGGCGCGTTACCCCAGAGGGCGTTGGCCGTCGAGCGACCACGACGCATGCCGGACATGTCGACGACATCGTCGTGCAGCAGCGTCGAGGTGTGGAGGAATTCGATGATCGCCGCGAGCAGGCGCAGCTGTTCGCCCTTCAGGCCCAGCGCATTGCCGCTGAGCAGTACCAGCAGGGGGCGCAGACGCTTGCCGCCGGCCGAGGTGATGTAGTCCCCGATCTTTTCCACCAGCGGCACGCGGGACGTCAGCTGATTGCGGATGATGCCGTCAACGGCAGCGAAATCATCAGCCACGACTTGGTAAAAGGCCTGGGGTTGCATCGGGGAAGCGTACTCCACGGAGATTGCGCGGCATGCTATGGGGCGGGTCAGACACTGTCAAGGCGAGTCCCGGCGGCTATTGCGCAGCCGCTGGCGCATGCGTACAATCGCGGACCCTGAACTTCCCCCTGGGCATTTCCCTGCCTTACGCAATTGCAAGGGCGTCTTTTCCGGCCCCGAGCAGCCATGCCAGCCCCCAACTATTTCACTAAAGCGCTGGGTGAGCAGGATCAACGGAGATACACGATGTACGCAGTTATCGTAACCGGCGGCAAGCAATACAAGGTTGCCGAAGGCGAATACCTCAAGATTGAAAAACTCGAAGTTGCAACTGGCGAAGCTGTCACTTTCGACCGCGTCCTGCTGGTTGGCAACGGCGACGATGTGAAGATCGGCGCTCCGGTGGTGGATGGTGCCAAGGTCACTGCCGAAGTGATCGCTCAAGGCCGTCACGACAAGGTCAGCATCATCAAATTCCGCCGTCGTAAGCACCACATGAAGCGTCAGGGCCACCGTCAGTGGTTCACTGAGGTCAAAATCACCGGTATTCAGGGCTGATCGGCCTGAATCCCCTTATAGGAGTATTGAACTCATGGCACACAAAAAAGCTGGCGGTTCTACCCGCAACGGTCGCGACTCAGAAGCCAAACGACTTGGCGTGAAGATGTATGGCGGCCAGGTCATCAAGGCCGGCAACATCATCGTGCGTCAGCGCGGCACCCAGTTCCACGCCGGTTATGGCGTCGGCATGGGCAAGGATCACACCCTCTTCGCCAAGGTCGAAGGCGTGGTCAAGTTCGAAGTGAAGGGCGCTTTTGGCCGTCGCTACGTGAGCGTCGTCGCAGCCTAACTGCGGCGTTGCTGGAAAAGCCCTGTCATGCGACGGGGCTTTTTTGTTTCTGTATCCTCTATAGGGCTCTTGCGTAACGCTGCTGCGCCCTGGCTCCGCCGGGTTTCGCAAGACCCTTATATTTCTGTTTCTAACCCGCCTTGCGGCGGGAGGCGTTCCCATGAAATTCGTCGATGAAGTATCGATTTTTGTAAAAGCCGGTGACGGTGGCAACGGCATGATGAGCTTTCGTCGCGAGAAGTTCATCGAAAAAGGTGGCCCCAACGGTGGCGACGGCGGTGACGGTGGCTCCGTGTTTCTCGAGGCCGACGAGAACCTCAATACCCTGGTCGACTATCGCTATACGCGACGTTTCCATGCGCCCAATGGGCAGAAGGGCGGCAGCACCGAGTGTACGGGGGCCAAGGGTGATGACCTAGTGCTGCCAGTGCCGGTTGGGACCACGGTCATCGATGCCGCTACCCAGGATGTCATCGGCGACCTGACGCGGCCGGGGCAGCGCCTGCTGGTCGCCCAGGGCGGCTGGCACGGGTTGGGCAACACCCGTTTCAAGTCCAGTACCAACCGTGCGCCACGCCAGACCACACCGGGCAAGCCGGGTGAGGCGCGTGATCTCAAGCTCGAGCTGAAAGTGTTGGCCGATGTCGGGCTGTTGGGCCTGCCGAACGCTGGCAAGAGCACCTTCATTCGTTCGGTATCGGCTGCCAAGCCGAAAGTCGCCGACTATCCCTTTACCACGCTGGTGCCGAATCTCGGCGTGGTCAGTGTGGGGCGCTACAAGAGTTTCGTGGTTGCGGACATACCGGGATTGATCGAGGGGGCTTCCGAGGGGGCCGGGCTCGGTATTCGCTTCCTCAAGCATCTGGCACGGACCCGCCTGCTGTTGCACCTCGTGGATATGGCTCCGCTGGATGAAAGCGATCCGGCCGATTCCGCTGAGGTCATCCTCGGTGAATTGGAGAAGTTCAGTCCGGCGTTGGCTCAGCGTGATCGCTGGCTGGTGCTCAACAAGGCGGACCAATTGCTCGAGGAGGAGCGCGAGGCGCGTGTACGTGCGGTCGTCGATCGGCTCGATTGGACCGGGCCGGTCTTCGTCATTTCCGCGCTGGAGCGTGAGGGTACGGAGGCGCTCAGTCAGGCGATCATGCGTTATCTGGATGAGCGTACGTTGCGCATCGCCGAAGAGCCTGAATACGCCGAGGCGCTGGCTGAACTCGATCGGCAGATCGAAGACGAGGCGCGCGCGCGGCTGCAGGAGCTGGATGATCAGCGCGCGCTGCGGCGTGCCGGCGTCAAGTCGTCTGATGCCGAGGACGATGATTTCGACGATGACGATGATGATGAAGGCGGCGCGGAGATCTTCTACGTTCGCTGATCGCAATGCTGGCGTAGGCGGGTGGTCGGTGGGCTGATCGACAGCCCTCACTGAAGTGGTTTGGCCTGTTACGGGATTAAGGGCGGGATCGATGCGGGACAAGGTGAGCGGCGCTCGGCGCTGGGTGGTGAAGATCGGCAGTGCGCTGCTGACCGCGGACGGTCGAGGGTTGGATCAGGATGCGATGGCGGTCTGGGTCGATCAGATGGTGGCTTTGCGCGACGCCGGGATCGAGCTGGTGCTGGTTTCGTCCGGTGCGGTCGCGGCCGGCATGAGTCGGCTCGGCTGGGCTGCACGACCCAAGGCGGTGCACGAGCTGCAGGCAGCGGCCGCGGTTGGCCAGATGGGCCTGATCAGGGCCTGGGAGAGCAGCTTTGCCCGGCGTGACCAGCAGACGGCGCAGGTGCTGGTCACACACGATGATCTGTCCGATCGGAAGCGATACCTGAATGCTCGCAGCACGCTGCGCACCCTCATCGACCTGCAGGTCGTTCCCGTCATCAATGAAAACGACACCGTCGTCACCGATGAGATCCGCTTCGGTGACAATGACACCCTGGCTGCGCTCGTGGCCAATCTCGTTGAAGCGGATCTACTGGTCATCCTGACGGATCGCGACGGCATGTTCGATGCCGACCCTCGCAGCAATCCGCAGGCGAATCTGATCAGCGAGGCGCGGGCCGATGATCCGGCGCTCGATGCTGTCGCGGGTGGAACGGGCGGCGCGCTCGGTCGGGGCGGGATGCAGACCAAGCTGCGCGCGGCGCGGCTGGCGGCTCGCTCGGGTGCCTACACCGTCATCGTCGGGGGGCGAATCGAGCAGGTCTTGGCGCGTCTGCAGCAGGGGGAGCGGCTGGGAACCTTGTTGGCACCTGAGCGAACCCGGCATGCCGCGCGCAAGCAATGGTTGGCCGGCCACCTGCAAACACGAGGTACCGTTACGCTGGACGAGGGCGCGGTGCTGGCCTTGCGTCAGGGTCGAAGCTTGTTACCGGTCGGTGTCAAGGCGGTCCAGGGCGGATTTCGTCGGGGTGAGATGGTGGTTTGCGTCGGCCCGGATGGCCGCGAGGTCGCGCGCGGGCTGGCCAACTACAGTGTGGCCGAGACGCAGCGGATTCTCGGGCGGTCGTCCGATGAGATCGAGAAGTTGCTGGGCTATGTGGATGAGCCTGAGTTGATCCACCGCGACAACATGATCCTAGTCTGAGGGGAATCCGATGCGCTTGGCAAAAGCACTGGTGTTGCTGGCGCTGTGCCCCATGACTGGCATGGCGCGGGAGATCGGCGAAGTCGACACTGCCTTCAAGTGGCTGGGACCCAACCACAAGATCGTAGTGGAGGCGTTCGATGATCCCAAGGTCGAAGGGGTGACCTGCTACCTCTCGCGAGCCAAGACGGGCGGTATAAAAGGTGGGCTGGGGCTGGCCGAGGATCGGGCTGAAGCTTCGATTGCTTGTCGTCAGGTGGGTCCAATTCGCATGAGCGAGGCGCTGGAAGACGGGGAAGTGGTGTTTAAGGAGCGCACCTCGCTGGTATTCAAGACCATGCAGGTGGTGCGCTTTTTCGACGAGCCGCGCAATACGCTGATCTATCTCGTCTACAGCGACCGCGTCATCGAGGGGGGCCCTCAGAATGCCGTCACGGCCATCCCCGTTCTGCCTTGGGGCGCTTCGCGCTAGCGGGTGGGCGTTGCCGTTGGCCGCGGCTTGAATCCAGACACAAAAAAACCGGCACTAGGCCGGTTTTTTTTCAAGAACGAACAGCTTAGGCTGCGGCAGTGCCGAGGGCCTTGATGTGGCTGTTCAGGCGGCTCTTGTGACGAGCGGCCTTGTTCTTGTGAATGATGCCTTTGTCGGCCATGCGGTCGATCACAGGCACGGCTGCGGTGTAAGCAGTACGAGCTTTTTCCAGATCTTTTGCATCAATGGCCTTGACTACATTCTTGATGTAGGTACGGACCATGGAGCGCAAGCTGGCGTTGTGGCTGCGACGCTTCTCAGCCTGAATTGCGCGTTTTTTGGCGGAAGGGCTGTTGGCCACCGTCGAACTCCTCGAAAACGTGGGGATACAAAGCAAACAAGGCCGCGAATCATGCCGATGCGGCGGGGGGTTGTCAAGTCCGTGAAAGCTGTGATGAACGCTGGCCGGACAGGAGGCCTGTCGCTAAACTCGCCGCCTCTTCGTCTGTCGTATTGCCCGTCGATCCGCAGGCACAGGCCTGATCGGAACCTTCGCGGCAATTCTAGGAAAACACATGTCCGATACGTCCGGGAAAGGCGGATTGTTGCGCTCCAGCGCGGTAGTCAGCGTCATGACGCTGCTCTCCCGCGTGCTGGGGATGGTACGCGATATGGTGGTCGCCAGCTATTTCGGTTCGGGGGCGGCCGCCGACGCCTTCTTCATCGCTTTCAAGATCCCTAATTTTCTGCGTCGCCTGTTCGCCGAAGGTGCCTTCGCCCAGGCCTTCGTGCCGGTGTTGTCGGAATACCGGACCCAGCGCACCCTGGCCGAAGTCAAGCTGTTGGTCGACCGGACCGCAGGCATGCTCGGGCTGATACTCACCGGGATCACGGCTATCGGGGTGCTGGCTTCGCCCTATGTGGTGATGGTGTTCGCGCCAGGCTTTCATGACGAGCCGGCAAAGATGGCGCTGGCCGGGGAGCTGCTGCGCATCACCTTTCCCTATCTGCTGCTGATTTCACTAACCGCCTTTACCTCGGGCGTGCTCAACAGCTATGGGCGCTTCGCCGTGCCGGGCTTCACGCCCGTTCTGCTGAACGTCTGCATGATCACCTCGGCGGTCTTCCTGACGCCATACTTCGACGAGCCGATCAAAGCCCTTGCCTGGGGTGTGTTCATCGCCGGGTTCGCGCAGCTGGGTTTCCAGCTGCCCTACGTGGCGAAGCTGGGGTTGCTGCCGCGCCCGCGCCTGCGCATCGGTGACGAGGGCGTGCGGCGCATCTTGCTGTTGATGGTGCCCGCGCTATTCGGCGTTTCGGTCAGCCAGATCAATCTATTGCTCGACACGGTGTTGGCGTCCTTCCTCCAGACCGGTAGCGTGTCGTGGCTGTACTACGCTGACCGCCTGTCGGAGTTGCCGCTGGGCGCTTTCGGTATCGCGATCGGGACCGTCATCCTGCCGAGTCTGTCCCGGCAGCATGCCGGCGCCGACCCGAAAGCCTTTTCGGATACGCTCAACTGGGCCCTGCGCATGGTTCTGCTGGTGGGGGTCCCGGCGGCCTTGGCGCTTGGCATCCTGGCCGAGCCGCTGATTGCAAGCCTGTTCTTCTATGGCGCCATGAGCGAGGAGGCCGTGTTGCAGTCCGCCAATGCGCTTGAGGCCTATTCGCTCGGCGTCCTCGCCTTCATGTTGATCAAGGTGCTCGCACCCGGTTTCTTTGCGAGGCAGGACATGAAGACGCCGGTGCGGGTGGCCATCACCTGCATGGTCGCCAACATGGTGATGAACCTGATCCTGATCTGGCCGCTGCAGCATGTCGGTTTGGCCCTGGCCACCTCATTGTCGTCGATGCTCAATGCGCTGCTGCTCTTCTGGGGGTTGTACAAGATCGGTGTCTTCCGTATCGCGCCGGGCTGGGGCATGTTCCTGTTCAGGCTGTGTGGCGGGTGCGCCGCCATGGTCGCCGCGGTGTGGTGGCTGAATGTGCCGACACTCGAGTGGTTCGCCTGGGGCTGGCAGCAGCGAGCCTTGCAGCTGGGTATCCTCGTGGTGGCAGGTATTGCGGCATTCGTGGCGGGGCTGGTGCTGCTGGGGCTGCGGCCCAGGCATCTGCGTCACTGACGGGGCGGGCAGGCGAGTGGCAAACCTGTCCGGCACCGGCTGCTCATGCGTATAATCGGCGACTTTCCAAGCAAGAAGTGCGGTATGCAGCTGGTTCGAGGTCTCCACAACCTGCGGCCCCGGCATCGGGGATGCGTCGCCACCATCGGCAATTTCGACGGCGTTCACCGAGGGCACCAGGCTATCCTGGCGCGTTTGCGTGAGCGGGCCGCCGAGCTGGGGGTGCCGAGCTGTGTGGTGATATTCGAGCCGCAACCGCGCGAGTTCTTCACGCCGCACAGCGCTCCAGCCCGGCTGACGCGCCTGCGGGAAAAGCTCCAGTTGCTGGAAGAACAGGGCATCGACATGGTGTTGTGCCTGGCTTTCAATCGCCGCCTGCGTGAACTGAGTGCGGCCGAATTCGTCCATGCGACGCTGGTGGAAGGGCTGGGTGTCAGGCATCTCGAGGTGGGCGATGACTTCCGCTTCGGCTGCGACCGCGCCGGGGACTTTGATTTCCTGGTGCAGGCGGGTGCGGTCGAGGGCTTTACCGTAGAGGCAGCGCGCACGATAGAGGTCGCTGGCGAGAGGGTCAGCAGTACGCGGCTGCGTCAGGTGCTGGCTGCGGGCGACCTGTCATTGGCGGAGAAGCTGCTCGGGCGCTCATTCAGCATTACCGGGCGTGTCATGCATGGCCAGGCGCTCGGTCGTGAACTCGGCGCGCCCACGGCGAACATCCAGCTCAAGCGCAAGAACGTACCGTTAAGCGGGGTGTTCATGGTCAGTACCGAGGTCGACGGTCGGCCGCAGGCGGCGGTGGCGAACATCGGTATGCGGCCCTCCGTGACCAGTGACGGCAACCCGCATCTGGAGGTGCATTTGCTGGACTATCAGGGCGACCTGTACGGTCGCCTGCTGCGCGTGACCTTTCACCGCAAGCTGCGAGACGAGCAGCGCTTCGCCTCGCTTGAGGCACTCAGGACGGCGATCGAAGCTGACATCGCCGCTGCTCGCGAATACTGGCGGGCTTCACCCTCTACCACGAGTCAGGACTGAAATGACCGATTACAAAGCGACCCTCAATCTGCCGTCCACGGCGTTTCCGATGAAGGCCGGTCTGCCACAGCGCGAGCCGGAGATTCTGCAGCGCTGGAGCAGCATCGACCTGTACGGAAAGCTGCGCCAGATTGGCGAGGGTCGCCCGAAATTCGTCCTGCACGACGGCCCGCCCTATGCGAACGGCAGCATTCATATCGGGCACGCCGTCAACAAAGTCATCAAGGACATCATCGTTCGCTCGAAGACCCTGGCCGGGTTCGATGCGCCCTACGTTCCGGGATGGGACTGCCACGGCCTGCCGATCGAGCACAAGGTCGAGATCACCTATGGCAAGAACCAGCCTGCGGACCTGACCCGCGAGCGCTGCCGTGCCTATGCGGCCGAGCAGATCGAAGGGCAGAAAGCCGATTTCATCCGCCTGGGCGTGCTCGGCGAATGGGACAACCCGTATCGCACCATGGATTTCGTCAACGAGGCGGGAGAGATTCGTGCCCTGGCGAAGATGGTCGAGGGTGGTTTCGTCTTCAAGGGCCTCAAACCGGTCAACTTCTGTTTCGACTGCGGCTCGGCGCTGGCCGAGGCCGAGGTGGAGTACCAGGATAAGAAGTCCGATGCGATCGACGTCGCCTTCCAGGTCGAGGACGCGGACAAGCTCGCTGCGGCCTTTTCGGTCGCCACGCTCGCCAAGCCGGCCAGCATCGTCATCTGGACCACCACGCCCTGGACCATCCCGGCCAACCAGGCGCTGAACGTGCATCCCGAATTCGTCTACGCGTTGGTCGATACCGGCGATCGCCTCTTGGTCCTGGCGGAGGAATTGGTCGAGTCCTGCTTGCAGCGTTATGGGCTGAGCGGCGAAATCGTCGCCCGTTGCGAAGGCCGGGCACTCGAGCTGATCCGCTTCCGCCATCCGTTCTATGAGCGCTTCGCCCCGGTCTACCTAGCCGACTACGTGGAAACCGGTGCCGGCACCGGTATCGTCCACTCTGCACCTGCCTATGGCGAAGACGACTTCCGCTCATGCAAGCACTACGGCATGGAGAACGACGATATCCTCGGGCCGGTGCAGAGCAATGGTGTTTACGTCCCGGATCTGCCGTTCTTTGGCGGCCAGTTCATCTGGAAGGCCAACCCCAACATCGTCGCCAAGCTGGATGAAGTCGGCGCGCTGCTCAAGCATGAAAGCATCCAGCACAGCTACATGCATTGCTGGCGGCACAAGACGCCGCTGATATACCGTGCCACCGCGCAGTGGTTCGTCGGCATGGACAAGGTCGCCCACGACGGCAGTTCGCTGCGCCGTCGAGCGCTGGACGCCATCGAGCAGACCGAATTCGTCCCCGCCTGGGGCCAGGCGCGCCTGCACGGCATGATCGCCGGTCGCCCGGACTGGTGCATCTCGCGCCAGCGGACCTGGGGGGTGCCGATCCCGTTCTTCCTGCACAAGGAAAGCGGCGAGTTGCACCCGCGTACCGTCGAGCTGATGGAGCAGGTCGCGCAGCGCGTGGAGCAAGGCGGAATCGAGGCCTGGTCGAAGCTGGACGCGGCTGAGCTGCTGGGTGACGAAGCGGCACAGTACGAGAAGATCAGCGACACGCTGGACGTCTGGTTCGATTCCGGTACCACACATTGGCACGTGATGCGCGGCTCGCACATGATGGGCCACGCCAGCGGTCCGCGCGCCGACCTCTATCTGGAGGGCTCCGATCAGCATCGCGGCTGGTTCCATTCGTCCCTGCTGACCGGGTCGGCGATCGACGGCCACGCGCCCTACAAGGGGTTGCTGACTCACGGCTTCGTGGTCGACGAGAACGGCCGCAAGATGTCCAAGTCCCTTGGTAACGTCGTCGCTCCACAGGAAGTCACCGATAGCCTGGGGGCCGATATTCTCCGTCTTTGGGTCGCCTCGACCGATTATTCAGGCGAGATGGCCGTCTCCAAGGTGATTCTCCAGCGCAGCGCCGATTCCTATCGTCGGATACGCAACACGGCCCGTTTCCTGCTCTCCAATCTCGACGGTTTCGACCCGGCCAAGCATCTGGTGCCGGCCGATCAGCTGATCGCCCTGGACCGCTGGGCCATCGACCGGACCCTGCTGGTCCAGCGCGAGATCGAAGAAGCCTACTCGAGCTACCGTTTCTGGAATGTCTATCAGAAAGTGCACAACTTCTGTGTTCAGGAGCTGGGCGGCTTCTACCTCGACATCATCAAGGACCGCCAGTACACCACGGGTGCGGACAGCCTGCCACGCCGCTCCTGCCAGACGGCGCTGTATCACATCGCTGAGGCGCTGGTGCGCTGGATCGCGCCGATTCTGGCGTTCACGGCCGACGAGATCTGGCAGTACCTGCCGGGCGAGCGTAACGAGTCGGTGATGCTCAATACCTGGTATGACGGGCTTGTAGAGCTGCCGGCAGATGCCGAACTGGATCGCGCGTTCTGGGAACAGGTCATGGCGGTCAAGGCCGCGGTAAACAAGGAGTTGGAAACCCAGCGCGCGGCCAAGACCATCGGCGGCAACCTGCAGGCCGAAGTCGTGCTCTATGCCGACGAGGCGCTCGTCTCGACGCTGAACAAACTGGGCGGCGAGCTGCGCTTCGTGCTGATCACCTCCTCGGTTCGTGTTGCCCCGTTGACCTCGGCGCCAGCCGAGGCCGTACCCAGCGAACTGTCCGGGCTCAGGCTGCAAGTGGTCAAGACCGCCGATCCCAAGTGTGGCCGTTGCTGGCACCATCTGCCGGACGTGGGTTCGAATGCAGCACATCCCGATATCTGCGGACGCTGCGTGGAGAACATCGAAGGCGCTGGCGAGGTTCGCCACTATGCGTGACGCCATGTCAGTTGGCGCTTTGATGAGCGTTCGTTTCATACGGCAGGTGCGCTCAGTTGGCGGGCGGTGGCCTGCGGAGGTGGGCTTGTGAACGCGCGTTTCGGCAAGCTCACATGGCTCTGGCTAAGCATCCTGGTGATTGCGCTGGACCAGGCCACCAAGCACTATTTCGAAGCCAGGTTCAGTCTGTACCAGACGGTTGACGTAATCCCCGGTTATTTCGCCTGGACGCTGGCCTACAACACCGGAGCGGCGTTCAGCTTCCTGGCTGATCACTCCGGCTGGCAGCGCTGGCTGTTCGCACTGATCGCCATCGGCGTGAGCGTCGTGCTGGTGGTCTGGATGAAGCGCCTCAAGCCCAGCGAGACCTGGCTGGCGATCGCCCTGGCGCTGGTGCTCGGGGGAGCCCTCGGCAATCTCTACGACCGCATGGTGCTTGGTCATGTCGTCGATTTTATCCTGGTGCACTGGCAGTATCAATGGCGCTTCCCCGCGTTCAACATCGCGGACAGCGCCATCACGGTCGGTGCCGTGATGCTGGCACTGGACATGTTTCGTAGCAGCAAAACGAGAGAAACAATAAATGAGTGAGCAGCGCATTGGGTCGGATACGCAAGTGACCTTGCATTTCACCCTCAGTCTGGAGAATGGTAAGCAGGTCGACAGTACGTTCGCCAAGCAGCCTGCGACCTTCAAGGTGGGTGATGGCAATCTGCTGCCAGGCTTCGAGCAGCAGCTGTTCGGGCTCAAGGCAGGGGACAAGCGGACCTTCCAGATCAATCCCGAACAAGGGTTTGGCCAGCATAACGAGCAGAACGTGCAGATCATGCCGCGCAATCAGTTCGAAGGCATGGAGCTGTCCGAGGGCCTGCTGGTGATTTTCAACGATGCGGCAAAGACCGAACTGCCAGGTATCGTCAAACGCTTTGATGATCGCCAGGTCACTGTCGATTTCAACCATCCTTTGGCGGGCAAAACGTTGACCTTCGACGTCGAGATATTCGACGTTAAAGCGGTCTGACATGAGTCGTGCACTGACGCCGCTTTGTAGAAGCGTGCTTGCTGGTGATCGTCTCGCCCTTTGTGCGTGTTGTTACCTATAACTCATTTCGCGTCGTCGCAACCTCAGTCGGTACACTCACCACCCACCCGCCCAGAGCGTCGAGAATTCATATGCAGATCAAACTCGCCAATCCGCGTGGCTTCTGTGCCGGTGTCGACCGCGCTATCGAGATTGTCAATCGGGCCCTGGAAGTCTTCGGCCCACCGATCTATGTCAGGCACGAAGTCGTACATAACAAGTTCGTGGTGGAAGACCTGCGCGAGCGCGGGGCGATCTTCGTCGACGAGCTCGACCAGGTGCCGGACGGGTTCATCGTCATTTTCAGTGCGCACGGCGTGTCTCAGGCCGTTCGCATGGAAGCGGACAAGCGCGGCCTCAAGGTGTTCGACGCGACCTGCCCGCTAGTGACCAAGGTCCATCTGGAGGTGACCAAGTACAGCCGGGAAGGGCGCGAATGCATCCTCATCGGCCATGAAGGGCACCCGGAAGTCGAAGGCACCATGGGCCAGTATGACGCCAGCAAGGGCGGCGCCATTTACCTGGTGGAAGACGAAGATGATGTCGCCAAGCTGGACGTACGCAACCCTGAAGCCCTGGCGTTCGTTACCCAGACGACGCTGTCGATGGACGACACCAGCCGGGTGATCGATGCCTTGCGCGCACGTTTCCCAAGCATTGGCGGCCCGCGCAAGGACGATATCTGCTACGCCACGCAGAACCGTCAGGACGCGGTCAAGCAACTGGCCGCCGAGTGCGATGTGCTGCTCGTCGTCGGCAGCCCCAACAGCTCCAACTCCAATCGCCTGCGTGAGCTGGCGGAGCGTATGGGCACGCCGGCCTACCTGATCGACGGCGCACAGGACCTCAAGCAGGAATGGTTCGAGTCGGTCGCTCGTGTCGGCATCACCGCTGGTGCTTCGGCTCCCGAAGTGCTGGTGCGAGGCGTAATTGACCAGCTCCGTGAGTGGGGCGCCACCGGAACCGATGAACTGGATGGCCGGCCGGAGAACGTGACGTTCTCCATGCCGAAGGAGTTGCGGTTGAAGGTGGTGTGAACAAAGCCGGCTTTCAGCCGACTTTGCTCGATAGGATTATTACTTCCAACAGTCGTTGACAGTGCCTGTACCGGTTTCGGATTTTGCGCCGGAGTTGTCAATGCCCAAAGTTCCACACAAAGTGTCGCGGCTGGCCTGTGTGCCTTGTGGGACGACCGTCATTCTGTACTGAACTGAGGTGGCGCTGTTGCCTATTGCTAGCTGATACAAGTTATTGGCAGACGCGGCACTCGCATACCCCAGCTCTGCTGTTGTCGTTGCGTAGCGGTTGTTTTGTGAAAAAAAACGTTCTTGTCGCGCGGCTGCTTCGTTGAGCAGCGCGAGGCCTTCCGTACGGTTTGAGCGGACAACGTAGTTTTGGTAGCTAGGTATGGCAATCGCCGCCAGCACGCCAATGATGATGACCACAATCATTAATTCAATGAGGGTAAAGCCAGCGCTGTTATTACTCTTCATAGACGTTTTCCCGTTGCAGCTGCTCCAGATCCTCGGCGGTAGGTTGTCTGAGTATTGCCATAGAATCAATCGTTGCTCGAGTGTTAGCCGCATCACCTGAGAAAGATACAGTAGTTCCGAGTTGTAGCTGATGAATCACTGGCCCTCCGTTGGGGTGAAGGCTTTCGGTAACACGGTTCGGAAGTTGGTACAACTGCCCGTTGACACGGATTGTCGACTTGCCTAGATCAACTGCCTGGACCATGCCCACTGATTCAAACGTTGCAGCGTGCGCTGTCAAACAAAAAAGCAGCGGTAGGGTCGCTAGCCGTGGTGTTATCTGCAACATGGTTATTCTCCCATGACTCGCCATGTTTGGCGTCCGCGTGATGTCGGGCCAAAGTCAAGAACCTCTTTTTGGATTCCGGTGTCGGTGTTCAAGAACGCATCGGTGCCCACTATCGCTGGTGAACCGAAGCCCGGGATTCGAATGCTCGAAACCACCGCGCCGTTATAACCATCGGAAGCCGTCACATAGTTATTGCCGGTCATATCCAGTACGTTGAACTGCGTTGCGCCACCGGTGTAGCCGTCGATAGCGATGAACCAACGATCAATGCCTGAGCTGCAAGGATCGGCATTCGGCGTGGTTGTAGCAGCAATCAGAACGTTGGCCCGTGTGGTCATTGCTGTCGCTACGAGTTCGCCTTTTCTGGTGGTCCCTTCTTGAAGATCCAGATACCAGCCATATTTGTTAACGGTTCCGTCGTTGGCGATCCATTGAATATTGTTTCGGCTAATCAAACGGAACTCGCGGCTTCTGGCCGCAGAGTTGTCAGTCTCGCTAAAGGTGTCCGTTTGAGCGCCGCCCATCGTTTGCTGTACGAGATTGCTGCGGCTCAGACTAGGAGTGCTACTCGCATTCTGGCCGGCTGTCTGACGGTCCCAAACGCCGTACAAGGTCTGAGCCACTGAAGTGTTTGCCTGCGCATCGGCAGTTTCAATGTACTTACCAGTGCCAAAACTGACTATGTAGCCCGTTCCGGTTGGGTGACGCAGCAGAGTTGGCGCGGAGGTGATTGCTTGACGCGTCGTTCCATCTGATGCGGTTGCGATGTAAAGCGGGTTCCCATTAAAGGCTACTTTGAAGGTGTTCGCATTCACCGTCCCGGTGTTACGGAAGCGTGGCGTTACGCTTGAATCGAAAAGATCAAAGCGC
Organism: Stutzerimonas marianensis; assembly: GCF_022810315.1. Classification (NCBI taxonomy): domain Bacteria; kingdom Pseudomonadati; phylum Pseudomonadota; class Gammaproteobacteria; order Pseudomonadales; family Pseudomonadaceae; genus Stutzerimonas; species Stutzerimonas marianensis. The sequence continues at coordinate 84,402 of NZ_JALGRD010000005.1, forward strand.
CATACGTTGCCTTGTAGATCACCAGCGTAAACGTAATCAGTTACCAAATCACCGTTGATATCCACTGCTTTTGGCGTAGAAAGACCATTGACCGTTCCGGCTTGACCAACCTCAAGCTTACGTATAACGGTGCCGTCGAGAGCGTTGATTACAAACAGAGCGGCTTTGTCATCAGTACTGTTGTATCCATTTGCAACGAGCACGCCCCATTTCCCATTGTGCAATTTGGTTATCACCGGTTCAGGGAATGTGAAGCCAAGGTCCTGATCGTTTGTTGAGCTGAACTCCCAAAGGAGTGAAGGGGTGCTTGGATTGGTGATGTCGAGCGCAAATACGGAGCGGCCACCTCCACGCAAAGTGCCAATTAAAATCGTTTTCCATCGCCTCGCGGTCTCATCGTATACATCGCTGACGACCGGTGTCCCGTCAACATAGTATTGGTGTGCGTTCTTATAGCCCTTGTCGCTCAGCAGATTTAGTTTGCTAATAATGCTTGTCGGGATGTATGCGAATACTTCCCGGCCGCTTTCATCAAACGCATGTAGCATGCCGTCGTTGGCGCCTACATAGATTCTTTTAGCTCGAGTGCTATTGGTGTTTCGGAAGTCGGCATAGGTCGAATAGTTAGTGTCGCCGCTAGGATTGGCGGCTTGATCCATCATGTATGCCAGCCGGTCTGGGGCGCCCACAACCACCGGACTCGAGTGAATGATGTCTCCGAGGACGTAGTTCCGTTCCCGGAATGTAGTGCCTTCCAGAACTCTGCTTCCGCGTATAAAGTCGACGCGCGAACTTCCAAGACTATCCGTCACGCCAGTCGCCGTCTTGTTCAAGAGTGCTCTCTGGGTGGTATTCAAGTTGGTCCACGTGAAGTCGGCGAGCACGCCATTTCGGTTATATTTGATGGCTCGCGTCGTCCCTTGAGTCGCAAGAATATCCCTGGCGTTCCAGCCAAGCGTAAGCGCACCATTGCTATCTACATCGTATTTGAGCAGTTCACCGCTCCAGTTATCGCTGGAGAATCGAGCGTAATAGGCTTCGTTGCCTGCGGAGGTAACGGCTGACTCGAGGGATACCGCAGATGCCGACGTCTCCCTGTTTGCGATTCTGCTCAGAATTGCTTTGAATGCCTCGACCATTGCGTCAGGAGAGTCGACACTGAAGAACTCGCCCCGCGAGTTCAGCGCCGCGTGCCATAGTTCGTATACGTTTTGAGCTTGGTTACTTCCAGGCTGAGGCCAGTTGATACTGCCGTCCAACAATCTGGAATATCCGCCTGTGTAAGTGCTGCCACCCCAGGAGGGATCGGTGAGGCTTCGCGTAAGGCCCAACCCAAGCGTGAAGGTTACCAGGTGCTGCCAAGTTGCGGGGTCGTTGCGAGGATCCCAGTACTGAGTATCGGCATTGGCATTTGCGTATGGAATGAAGGGCTTCTGGTCGTTTGTAAGATTGTTATTAGCGTCCTCAGCCCACAGTTTAAATGCCAGGTCCGCGAGCGTAGATCCGTAGCTGTCCTGATAGGGGGCTCGGGGATTGTATGTGGTGTTGTCCGGGAGCGTCCGCTGCGTGCCATCGCTGTTTCCGATATTCAGATTAGTGTTTTCATTCCAAACACCGTCGGTCATTAGAATGTGGTAAGACGGACGACAGGAATATTGGGGTTCTATGGTGGTCCCTGGTGTGTGTGCCCACGGGCTTTCTCGGCCAGTTGTGTTAAGAAAGTTTCCGACGCGTTGTGTCGCGGCTTTAAGAGGTGTACTACCGCTTACGCGTGTGTCAGCAAGCCAGTCAAAAAATTGTTGACGATGGGCCCCGGAAAAGTTGCGTAGTCGGTTCGAATAATTGGTCCCGGAGCCACCTGTGCAATTACCGTTTCCTGCCAAGTAGCAAGAGTTGAGCATTTGCCAAGTTACGCGCACGTTTTCGGGGAGCGAGAGAAACGCAATGTTAGCCGCGGACTGAGTGGCCAGCGCACGGGTGCGATAGAATGAATACCAGTTAGCAAAATTCTGCTGTTCATCCGTGCTGACATTTACTTTGCGGTAGCAGTCATCGTCTTCTAATTGGTTATTGGTGTTTGATGTGCAGCCCTGTTGGTCAGTGTCAAAGACATAGTAGTATGCGGCAACGCCTCTATTTTGATAATAATTGTTAAAGTCTTGCGCCGGGTTGCTTGCGAAGCTTTGAGACGTTTGCGTGGTGACATAAGTGTAAGTTGGGCGATATTCGGAGCCTAAGTTTACATTGCCGCGATCTGCCCTAAAGCCATTAATATATGCTCGAGAGTAACTTGTGCTGTATTCGCTGAGCGTTATCTGGCCAGTAGAGCTGTCATAAGTGACTTTTTTAGGTAACGAATAAGTAGCGTTTGGATTGTAATAAAGGGGGTTGTAATGCGCCGACTTGTATCGACGGCCATTGGTGTTTTGTATGCCATCCGGTGCGTAGGCTCGCTCCATTGAGCCAGAGTCGTCCAGCGTGACAAACAAGTTTGGTGCAACGCCTTCCGTAAGAAATAAGGGTGTTTGTCCAATAGTTAGACCGGTTGCGTATGCTGTTTGAGTGGCTGCACTGATGGCAGTTACCAAGGCGCAACTGAGTGCCGTGCGGCTAACGGTAGATAATTTCATAGCTTTTCCTCGACTCAGTAGCGCTGTACAGTTACGGACTGCAGGCTAGTCATCGTCCGTGTCGAGCGGCCTTGAGAGGCCGCATTAACTTGGTAGTAGTAGGGGCCAACACCTTTACTGCGAAGGTCGGGATCCGTCACTTCGACAGTGCCGTTGCTGTCCGCTGGATCGAATCCGATAAAAGCTGTTTGCCAGCGCGGGGTGGACGCAACGCCTAGTGTGGTGTTATCCGATGTGGCGCCTTGGTAGGTGATTGCATTGGATTGCCACCAACCCCAATCCAGAAAGCTGATAGTGGTGGGTGGGCTAGTGAGCACGCAGAGCGTTGCGGCGCAGGGTGTTGCAGTAGCCGGCGGCCCCGAGCTGTTAGCTAATCGAGTCTCCGCTTCACGTAACGCAGATTCAGCGCCATTGAACGCAGCTTGTTGGTCCCTTACGTTGCCAACGATGCGCTCTTCTAACGCTGCCTCACGAATACTGGATATTGCCAGTATGGTAATGACCAATAACAAAACTAGCGCAACTAGGAGGGTCGCGCCACGCTGGTATTTTGGCTGAGGATAGTTCATGGCGCGATGTTCCTTAGCGTCGTTGTGCCTTGCGCCGAGAGGTAAAGTTTTTTGTCAGCAGGCGTAGTGGCTGTGGTGTTCGATAACGGGAAATAGTAGCCATCCGAACCTAGCGCCACTTGGGTCGAAGTGCTTTCGACAAGCGTTGCAAATCGGACAGATACTATCGTCGAACTCGCTGGGACCTCGTTATGGGCTACAAATGCATCGGCAATCCGATCTGCATTATTGTCGACTCCATAGCGGAATTGAATCTGATTAACACCCGATAGAAGAGCGGTGGCGGCGCCCCCGTTGACTGCGCACTGGATATCGCCCGTGGAAGCGCGTTGCATTCTGATTGTAATAGGCGCATTGCTAGAGATAATGTTGCCTTGGCAGTCCCGCTCGTTGGTTGTGGCCCGCTGGTAGCGAAAGCAGACCCCCTGACCATCGCTGGTTGGCTTTATAACTTCGCCAGCAGAGAAGGCTGCGCAGCCAGCAACTGTTGCGGCTGGAAACGCCACAACCATAGCGTCCTGAGGTTGTCGTCGATACCCGGCTTTGTAGAGTTGTTGTTCAAATATCAGCTGGGCGAAACGAGCCGTTTCCTGGTTCGCTGATTGGTTCTGTTGATAAACGTAGTTTCGTTTGTTATCAATAAATATTTGCGTTATTCCCAATATCAGGAAGCTGCTGATTGCCATCGCTATCAGCAATTCAACCATCGATAGGCCGGCCTGTGGTGATGGTGAGACTTTCATGATTATCCTCATGGCTCAAAGCTGATCTGATAAAACTCCCGGCGATTCGCGCTATCGACCGCGCCCGCGTTAGCACAGGGCGTATTGGCGGGACAGTCCGAGTTGCGACTCAGCCATGCAGTGCGGATCTTTATCGCCGAGCCGAGGTTGTCGCATGCGACGGTGTCTGGGGTGCTATCGCGGCAGATCAGATAAGTTGCGAGGGTATTGTCATCTATTGGCAGGCTATTGCGAACTTGCTGCGTCCAGAGAAATAAATGGTCAGTGGCCATTTGCCCTGAGGTGCAACCAGATGCTGTTCGGCAGGCTGCTACGCCGGCGGTAGGGAAGGACTCGTTCAAAGACTTGTAATAATTAGAATTGTTGCTTAGTTCTCCGCTCGGCGCGAATACCGCGTTTCGGTTGCTACGAACAAGTTCCATCAGGTCGCTCGCAAGCATTGCCGCCACGTTTCGCTGTGACGCATCCTGGGTGTACTGGATCGTCTTGCCTTGCATTGCGACGAGCCCCAGCACTCCAATGCTGATTATGATAATTGCCACTAGCACTTCGATCATGCTGAAGCCGCGCTGGTCTGTTTGCTTGAACATGTTTGTCCTCACGGCGAGCACGTCGTCGGTGCAGTGGTTGATTTACTTATGCGCCCACTGGCTTGAAGTTCTATGGATCGAGCGAGTGCCGTGTCTCCATCTTCACAAATGACGATAGTTTGGGTAGTGGTGACAGCGAGCGTTCCGTTCGGTCTAAAGGACAACCAACTCGCCGCGCCGCTAGTAGCGCTGGCTGTCACGTTCGGCTGGTTAAGGCCACCATGCTCACGGACAAGCGTGTCGGTGCTGGAGCTATAAGCGCGGCTAGCTGTGAAATCTCCAGCGGTATAAATGCGCAAGCCGCGATCCCAGCGCTGGCTTTGCCCCGACGTGTTTTCAACCGTTACGAGGCGATTGCGAATCACCGCTTCGCTACGGGCAAACTGGAGTTGGCTAATAAGCTCATCGGTAGCGCTCTCAAGTCTGTTGCTGGCGATCAGGCGCTGGAAATTGGGCATTGCGATTGCCGCAAAGATAGCCAGCAGAACCAAAATGATCAGCAGCTCAATCAGGGAGAAGCCTGATTGTCGAGGCGCGAATGATCTGGCTTTAAGCCACGGCTTTTTTGTTTCGCCTGTCATTTCCCTTATCTTCCTACTGTTGGCGGATCGAATCGTGCCCACCGTCGTTCGGCTTGTCTTTGGTCTGCGGACGATCGGTCTAACTTGTGGTATCACCGGTCGGGCAACATCCAGCGCCTTCATCCCCGGCGAATCGGAGGCGTCCTTGGCGGCTAAGTACAAGCTGCCATGCGACGCCATCGCTTCGGCAAAGCGAGAAGCGGCCATTCCCCAACAAGGTGGTCCCGTTGGGGTGAAACTCGATACTATCCCTCGCGCCGCGCCAGCACAGGTCCGCCGTATCCGAAAGGTGATGCAGTTGGATTGTCTGGTCGTTATCGGTGGTAATCATCAGCCAGTAGCGCTGCCAATCACCGTCACAGGTCAGGCCATCACTAGAGCCGCAAAGCCGAACATTTCTTCGTAGGGTGATCGCATGCGACCGGGCTTCGTTAAGAAACGCGATCAGCGAATCGCGAAGAGCTCCTTCCTGGTTTCGTTCGATCAATAGCTTGAGGTTCGGGGTTGCGACTGCCAGCAGGATGCTTAGCAGGAGCAAAGAGTAAAGAAGCTCGACCAAGCTGAAAGCTTGTTCTTTCGTGATATTCACAGTGCGATTCCTTTTGCACGTTCACATGGCGGCCTTCCAGGCCGCGTTTCTTTCTAGCTCGTGCCTCGGCGATGTCAACTTCGGTTCAATCATTGAGGAGATATTTGTGGGACATTTAACAGTTGTCGTTGGCGCTGGGGTCGTCGGGCTTCTCAGTGCGTTGCGTTTGGCCGAAGTAGGTCGACAGGTGATCATATTGGAGATGGGGCAGACCGGACGCGAAGCCTCCTGGGCTGGCGGCGGTATCGTTTCGCCTTTGTATCCGTGGCGTTACAGCCCGGCGGTGACGGCGCTGGCGCACTGGTCGCAGGATTTCTATCCGCAGTTGGGCAGGGCGCTGGCCGAGCAGACCGGGATCGATCCTCAGGTCTACGAAACGGGCTTGTACTGGCTGGACCTGGATGACGAAGACGAGGCGCTGGCCTGGGCCCAGCGCGAAGGGCGGCCGTTACGGCGCGTGCCGATGGCGCAGGCCATGGCTGCCGTGCCGTCGCTGGGAGAAGGGTTCTCCCGGGCCATTTTCATGCAAGGGGTGGCCAACGTCCGCAACCCGCGTTTGCTGCAGGCCTTGCGGGGGGCGTTGATGCAGTTGCCGAACGTGACGCTCCTCGAGCAGTGCCCGGTCGAGGGCTTCCTGCAGCAGGGGAGTCGGGTCGTGGGCGTGCGCACAGCGCAGGGCGATATGCATGCCGAGCAGGTCGTGGTGGCGGCCGGCGCCTGGAGTGCCGAGTTGCTCGCGACGTTGGGTCTGGCGCTGCCGGTGAAGCCAATGAAAGGCCAGATGATTCTGTTCAAGTGTGCCGAAGGCTTCCTGCCAAGCATGGTGCTGGCCAAGCGGCGTTATGCGATTCCGCGGCGCGATGGGCACATCCTCGTCGGCAGCACGCTGGAGGACGTGAGCTTCGACAAGACCCCCACCGAGGATGCATTGGCAAGCCTCAAGGCGACCGCCGTCGAGCTGCTGCCGGGGCTGGCCGATGCCGAGGTAGTCAAGCATTGGGCTGGTCTGCGCCCGGGGTCGCCGGACGGGGTGCCTTATATAGGCCAGGTGCCGGGTCACGAGGGGCTGTGGCTCAACTGCGGGCATTTCCGAAACGGGCTCGTCCTGGCGCCGGCGTCCTGCCAGTTGCTGGCGGACCTGATGCTGCAGCGCTCGCCCTGCGTCGATCCCGCGCCTTATGCGCCAGCCGGGCGGCTCTGATTCGGCCCGCGTCTGCCGGCTCGAGCGAATGCACGCGGCGGGCCTACGTATGAGCCGAGTTTGCTGTTAAATTGCTCGGCTTTGCAGCAGCTGGCGCGACGCCGATTCTCTCGAGGTTTTCCGTGGCCAAGAAAATCAATTCCCTGTCCGGTCTTGGCGGGCTGGTCTTTTCCACCGATGCCGGGCGGCACTGCCCGGCTTGCAGTCAGCCGCAGGATGCCTGCATCTGCAGCCAGGCGACGATGCCCGAAGGTGACGGCATCGCGCGGGTCCGGCGTGAAAGCAAGGGAAGAGGCGGCAAGACGGTGACGACCATCACCGGCGTGCCTCTGGCCGCCGCCGAGCTGAAGGAACTGGCCAGCGCCCTCAAGCGTCGCTGCGGCACTGGTGGCGCGCTCAAGGAGGGTGTCATCGAAATTCAGGGCGATCATGTTCAACTGCTGATCGACGAACTGACCAAACGCGGTTTTCGGGCCAAGAAGTCAGGCGGCTGACCCGCTTCGGCCTCGAATACGACACCTTGCGCTTATTTCTACGCTCACCAGCGGTCCAACCCGAACAGCCTTACCGTTGCGTCCGCAGCGGATTCATTCCTTATCAGGAGGCCTAGATGCCCGTACGACGCACACGTAAAGACGATGGCAGCCAGTGGACCGCGGCCGACAGCCGCAGCGTTTACGGCATTCGCCACTGGGGCGCCGGCTACTTTTCGATCAGCGACGACGGGCACGTCGAGGTGCGCCCTCAGGGCCCGAATGGAAACGCCATCGAGTTCACCGGGTTGATCGAGCAGTTGCGCGATGCGGGCCTCACGCTACCGCTGCTGGTGCGCTTCCCGGACATTCTGCAGGACCGGGTTCGCCGGCTCACCGGTGCGTTCGATGCCAACATCGAGCGCCTCGAGTACCAGAGCAAGTACACCGCGCTGTACCCGATCAAGGTCAATCAGCAGGAGGCAGTGGTGGAGAACATCATTGCCACGCAGAACGTCGCCATTGGTCTGGAGGCCGGTTCCAAGCCGGAACTGATGGCCGTGCTGGCGCTGGCGCCCAAGGGCGGCACCATCGTCTGCAACGGCTACAAGGACCGCGAATTCATTCGCCTGGCGCTGATGGGGCAGAAGCTCGGTCATAACGTCTTCATCGTCATCGAGAAGATGTCGGAAGTGGGCCTGGTGATCGAAGAGGCGGCGGAGCTAAAGATCGTCCCGCAGGTCGGACTGCGGGTTCGGCTGTCGTCCCTGGCGTCGAGCAAGTGGGCCGACACCGGCGGCGAGAAGTCCAAGTTCGGCCTGTCCGCCGCGCAGCTGCTCACGGTCATCGACCGGTTCCGCGCCGCGGGCGTGGATCAGGGTGTACGCCTGCTGCATTTCCACATGGGGTCGCAGATCGCGAATCTTGCGGACTACCGCGACGGTTTCCGTGAGGCGATCCGCTACTACGCCGAGCTGCGGGCGCTTGGGCTGCCGGTCGACCATATCGATGTCGGCGGTGGCCTCGGCGTGGATTACGACGGCACCCACTCGCGCAACGCCAGTTCGATCAATTACGACATCGACGAATACGCGGGTACCGTGGTCGGCATGCTCAAGGAATTCTGTGACCGCCAGGAGCTGCCGCACCCGCACATCTTTTCCGAGAGCGGCCGGGCGATGACCGCCCATCACGCGGTGCTGGTGATGCAGGTGACCGACTTCGAGCGGCACAATGACCAGGCGCCGGAGATCGACAACTACGACGAATTGCCGGACATCGTCCAGTCGCTGGCCGACCTGCTTGGCCCGACCGACCCGGAGATGGTCACCGAAACCTACTGGCGCGCTACCCACTACATGAGCGAGGCGGCCGCCCAGTACGCCTCGGGCAAGCTGAGTCTGGCGCAAAAGGCCTTGGCCGAGCAGAGCTACTTCGCCATTTGCCGCCGCCTGTACAACCAGCTCAAGGCGCGCCAGCGTTCTCACCGCGCAGTGCTCGACGAGCTCAACGACAAACTGGCCGACAAGTACATCTGCAATTTCTCGGTATTCCAGAGCCTGCCGGACACCTGGGCAATCGACCAGATCCTGCCGATCGTGCCGCTGCAACGCTTGACCGAGGAACCGGTGCGCCGCGCCGTGCTGCAGGACCTGACCTGCGACTCGGACGGCAAGATCAAGCACTACGTCGACGAGCAAAGCATCGAGAACAGCATGCCGGTGCACGAGATCCAGGCGGGCGAGGAATACTTCCTCGGTGTGTTCCTGGTCGGTGCCTACCAGGAGATCCTGGGTGACATGCACAACCTGTTCGGTGACACCGACTCGGTGAACGTCTATCAGCGTGAGGATGGCAGCTTCTATCACGCCGGCATCGAGACGCACGACACCATCGAGGACATGCTGCGCTACGTGCACCTGTCGCCGGAGGAGCTGATGACCTATTACCGGGACAAGGTCTCGAGTGCGCGGCTGAGTGCCAAGGAGCGCACCCAATATATCGATGCGCTGCGCCTCGGCTTGACGCGCTCGTCGTATCTGACGCCCTGAGAGATAGGCTTGACGCCGGAGGCCGCCTTCTCGCTGGCGGCCTCGTCGCCAAGCATCTACCGGCGCCGCTAAAGCAAGCAGTCGGGCACGAGCCGCAGATGATGGTTCGTCTCGATCGTCACAGTGGGAGCCAGGTTGGCTCCTGCGTCATACCTTGCGGACGAACTCGGACTTGAGCTTCATCGCACCGATGCCGTCGATCTTGCAGTCGATGTCGTGGTCGCCCTCGACCAGGCGAATGTTCTTCACCTTGGTGCCGACTTTGACCACCAGCGAAGTACCCTTGACCTTGAGGTCCTTGATCACGGTGATGGTGTCGCCGTCCTGCAGGGTATTGCCGACCGAATCCTTGATGACAGCGGCATCGTCAGCCGACGCCTCGGCGGCACTGGCCGACCATTCGTGGGCGCATTCGGGGCAGACCAGCATCAGACCGTCTTCGTAGGTGTATTCGGATCGGCAGTTGGGGCAGGCGGGGAGGGTCACGGCAGGGCCTCGGCTTGGAAAAGCCGCGGATTGTATAGGGTTTTAGCGTGGCGTGCGGAGCCGGCCGTGTACGGCTCCGTGGCGAAAGCGGATCAGTAGTCGTCCTTGATCGCGCGGTAGCGTTCTTCCAGCTCGCGGCGAATCTGCCGGCGCTGCTGGGCCTGGGCGAAGCGCCGCTTCTGGTCCGGGGTCTGCGGCTGCAGGGTCGGGACAGTGGTCGGGCGCCCATCCTCGCCCATGGCGACCATGGTGAAGAAGCAGCTGTTGGTGTGGCGAACGGTCTTCTGGCGAATGTCTTCGGTGATGACCTTGATGCCGATCTCCATAGAGGTGTTGCCGGTGTAGTTGACCGAGGCGAGGAAGGTGACCAGCTCACCGACGTGGATCGGCTGGCGGAAATTCACCTGGTCGACCGAGAGGGTGACGACGTACTGGCCGGCGTATCGGCTGGCGCAGGCGTAGGCCACTTCGTCGAGGTACTTGAGCAGCGTGCCGCCGTGTACATTGCCGGAAAAATTGGCCTTGTCCGGCGTCATGAGTACGGTCATGGTCAGTTCGGCATGGGCATCTAACATGTTGCGCGCGGCTCGTGCTGGCAAAAAGGGCCGCTACTTTAGTCGAATATGACGCGGTTGTGTGCGTCTATTTCGCTTCTTGCTTCAGTTTTTTCTTGCTCGGTCAATGCGTCAATAGCGCGCAGATGTTTCAAAGGATGCGCATCGCATCGGGTTTGTCTGGCAATTCATTGACCTGAGCCAGTATCGACGAATTTTTTCTCCCTATATTCGCGCCTGTGCCCGTCATCAGGATCGTTCGGAAATGCCCATGCGCGTCGCTGTGTTCGCCTTGTTCTGCTGCCTGACCTCAGTCGTTCATGCCAACGAAGATGCGATGGAGCGATTCAACTACCTGATGGAAGATGCAGGGCGCCGGGAGCAGGCCTATGCGGCCGGTCGCGAGCGGGCGCTGTTCTGCGGCTATTGCCACGGCGAGAACGGCAACAGCAAGCGCGCGCATATTCCCAATCTCGCCTCGCAGAATCCCATTTACCTTTTCCATTCGTTCGAAAAGTTCGCCAAGGGCGAGCGTGTCGACTACGTGATGTCCAACCTCGCGAAAAGCCTCACACTTGAAGATCGCGTGAACATTGCGGTGTACTTCAGCCAACAGAAGGTGCAGCCGCACGAAGATACCGTCGAGCCGGAGCTGGTGCAGCAGGGTGCGACTGTGTTCAAGACCACCTGCGTCGGCTGCCACGGCGACCACGCGCAGGGCATGGAGACCATGCCGAGGCTCGCCGGTCAGCCGCGCGAATACATCCGCAAGGCGTTGACGCGCTTTCGCAACAACGACCCGAGCCGTGCAGGCTCGGTGATGATCAATATCGCCGGCAAGCTCTCGGAGCCTGAAGTCGAGGCGCTCGCAGCCTACCTGAGCCAGCTTCGCCTGAGCGCGGCGCAGGAGCGCAGGGCCAGCGCCGAGCTGATCGGCGCTGCGGTTCGCTGATCAGGCTTCCGGGCCGCTGGCAGCGATATCTTTTGCGGGCGCCAGCCGCAGCGCTGCATGCAGCAGGACATGCACGCCGCCAGCCACGACGATGCCGACGATCGGTGCGATCCACGGTGAGAGGTAGGCGCACGTCGCGCCCGCCGCGTAGGCCGCCAGGCCTAGCCCGTTGAACTTCGGCAGGTTCGCCTGCGCAAGCGTGGGGTACTGGCCGCGGCGCACGTAGAAGTAGTCCGCCATGATCACGCCGCCGATCGGCGGGATGATCGAACCGAGCAGGATCAGGAACGGAATCAGCATCTCGTACATGCCACCCAGCGCGAGCAGGGTCCCGATGAAGGCGCCTGCCAACGTGACCAGGCGACGATGGCGGGTGCGCAGCAGGTTGCAGCCGGCCGCGGCGAAGTTGTAGATGGTGTTGTCCTGAGTCGTCCAGAGGTTGAGAAAGAGCATCACCACCGCGGCCATGGACAGTCCCTGCAATACCAGTACTTCGACGATGTCCGGTTGCTGGTAGACGATGGCTCCGTAGGCGCCGGCGACGATCATCAGGCCGTTGCCGACGAAAAAGCCGATCAGGCTGGCCAGCATCGCGACCTTCGAACTGCTGGCAAAGCGCGTCCAGTTGGTCGCCTGAGTCGCGCCGCTGACGAAGGTGCCGAAGATGAGCGTGATTGCCATCGCCAGGCTCATGCTTTCACTTGGCTGGACCGCCAGCAGAGGCGCCAGGCCGCCGACATCGCGTGTGGCGATCCATAGCGAGGCGATCAGCAGTACCAGCATGGCCGGCACCGCGACGCGCGAGAGCAGGTCCAGCCCGCGGTAGCCAATGAAAGCCGTCAGGCAGAAGCCGAAGCCGAACACCACCATTAGCGGCATCGTCAGGCTCTGCGGCAATTCCAGCAGTTTCACCAGCACGATGGCGATGGTCGCGGTGCCCCAGGCGTACCAGCCGATCTGGGTAAAACCGAGCAGGAAGTCGGAAAGCTTGCTGCCCAGCTCGCCAAAGCAGAAGCGCCCGAGCAGCACCGCGTTCAGCCCGGTGCGGCAGGCAATGACGCCGAGCACGCCGGCATAGAGGCCGAGCAGCAGGTTACCGATCACCGCCGCCCAGATCATGGTCTTGAAGTCGAACGCCAGGCCGATCTTGCCGCCGGCAAACATGGTGGCGGTGAAGAAGGTGAAGCCAAACAGCAGGATCGCGGTCGAGGCGAGCCCCTTGCGCGAGCCTGCCGGCACTTCGCTCAGCGGGTAGTCGTGATCTCTGCGGCGCATGGCGGCTCCTCCTCTGGTTGGCCTGGCCCGATCGTGCAGGGCGCGTGCCAGCGCGTCGCGCCCCGTTTATAGCGGTCACGGTAGAAGCCGACGCCCCATCCGCTGCCCAGGATGAGGGCAGCCGGGCGCATGACGCACCGGCATGGCACTGCGCTCGAGCTGGACCATCCGGCGCGTCCAGGCAACTGAATCTGTCTATCAGGCCGCTTCGCTTATTCAATTGGGGCGCAGCAGCCGCGCCTTCTAGTCTTCCCGTCGCGCTCCGGACGCATCAAAAAAACGAGAAGAGGACGTGTAGATGACCCGTTACCTGTCAGGCTCCCTGCCTGCCCGCACGCTGTTTGGCGTGCTTTCCGCCAGCCTGCTGACCTTGTCGGCCCATGCCGCTCCGCTGACACGCGACAATGGCGCGCCGGTCGGCAACAACCAGAACTCCCAGACCGCCGGCGCCAACGGCCCGACCCTGCTGCAGGACGTGCAACTGCTGCAGAAGCTGCAACGCTTCGGTCGCGAGCGCGTGCCCGAGCGCGTCGTGCACGCGCGTGGCACCGGTGCCCACGGCGAATTCACCGCCACCGAGGACATCTCCGACCTGACCCTGGCCAAGGTCTTCGAGAAGGGCAGCACCACACCGGTCTTCGTGCGTTTCTCCACCGTGGTACACGGCCTGCACTCGCCGGAAACCCTGCGCGACCCGCGCGGTTTCGCCACCAAGTTCTATACGGCCGATGGCAACTGGGACCTCGTCGGCAACAACTTCCCGACATTCTTCATCCGCGACGCGATCAAGTTCCCGGACATGGTCCACTCCTTCAAGCCGGACCCGCGCACCAACCTGGATGACGACAGCCGCCGCTTCGACTTCCTCTCGCACCACCCGGAAGCCACCCGCACCCTGACCCTGCTGTATTCCAACCAGGGCACCCCGGCCAGCTATCGGATGATGGATGGCAACGGTGTGCATGCCTACAAGTTCGTCAACGAGCAGGGCGAAACCCACTATGTGAAGTTCCGCTGGAAGAGCCTGCAGGGCCTGAAGAACCTCGACCCGAAAGAGAACGAGGCGATGCAGGGCAAGGACTACAGCCACCTGTCCCGCGACCTGATCACCGCCATCGACAACGGCGATTACCCCAAGTGGGACCTGATGATCCAGGTGCTCAAGCCGGAGGACCTGGCCAAGTTCGACTTCGATCCACTGGACGCCACCAAGATCTGGCCTGACGTGCCCGAGCGCAAAATCGGCCAGATGGTGCTGAACAAAAACCCGGACAACATCTTCCAGGAAACCGAGCAGGTCGCCATGGCGCCGGCCAACCTGGTGCCGGGCATCGAGCCGTCCGAGGACCGCCTGCTGCAGGGCCGTCTGTTCTCCTACGCCGACACCCAGATGTATCGCGTCGGTGCCAATGGCATGAGCCTGCCGATCAACCGCCCGAAGGTGCCGGTCAACAACGGTAACCAGGACGGCCAGCTGAACGCCGGCCACACCACCACCAGCGTCAACTACCAGCCGAGCCGCCGCGAGAACCGTGAGGAAACGCCACGCGCCGTCTACTCCAAGCTGCCGCTGAGCGGGACCACCCAGCAGGCGCCGATCCAGCGTCAGCAGAACTTCAAGCAGGCCGGCGATCTGTATCGCTCGTTCAGCAAGAAGGAGCAGACAGACCTGATCAACACCCTGGGCGGCGAACTGGCCAAGGCGGATGAGGCAGCGCGCTATCACCTGCTGTCGTTCTTCTACAAGGCCGATGCCGAGTACGGTGCAGGGCTGACCAAGGTGGCCAAGTCCGATCTTGACCGGGTCAAGGCACTGGCGGCCAAGCTGCAGGATTGACGAAGCAAAGGGCCGCTGCCACGCACGGCGGCCCATCGACCCGGGCGTGGCTCGGGTCACCTTATTTTCAGGAGCAGAACATGAAGCGCCTTTTCCTACTGGTTGCCTTGCTGCTCGGCGGCGGGCCGGTCTACGCCGAAGCGGAGCTCGCGGGCGTTGCCAGCGACACCGAGCAGGTCCAGAGCCAGCTGCGTGACTATTTCTTCAACGCTGCGCGCTATGGCGATAACGAAATACTCGACGAATTCATCCAGGCCGGTTACGACCTGAACACCGCTGACGACAAGGGATACACCGCGTTGATCCTGGCGGCGTACAACGGCAACGCGGACACCGTGGAGCGTCTGCTCGCCGCCGGTGCCGACGCCTGCGCCAAGGACAAACGTGGCAACACGGCGCTGATGGGCGCCATCTTCAAGGGCGAGCTGGGCATCGCCAAGCGCCTGCTGGCTACCGAATGCGACCCCGACGCGCGCAACAACGCCGGCCAGACCCCGGCCATGTACGCGGCGCTCTTCCAGCGCGGCGCCCTGCTCGAGGCGCTACGCGAACGTGGCGCGGATCTCGAGGCCAGCGACCCGCTGGGCAATCGGGTCGAGACGTTGGCGCGTGGCGAAATCCGCACCCGCTGATCAGTAGCTCTTGTAAGGCAGGAACTTGCCCGACATCACCACCTTGACGCGGTCGCCCTTGGGGTCCGCTTCGCGCTGGATGTCCATCGAGAAATCGATGGCGCTCATGATGCCGTCGCCGAATTCCTCGTGGATCAGCTCCTTGATGGTGCTGCCGTAGACGTTGACCAGTTCGTACCAGCGGTAGATCAGCGGATCGGTGGGCACGGCGGTTGGCAGCGACCCTTTATAGGGCACGATCTGCAGCCAGGCGATGGCCTCGTCCGACAGTTCGAACAGCTTGCCGAGGGTTTCCGCCTGGGTCTTGTCGAAGGCCATCTGGCCCAGGCAGCCGGCGGTGGTCCATTCCTTGGACATGCCGATCGCCTCGGCCACCTGGCGCCATTTCAGGCCCTTGCGGACTTTACAGGACAGGATCATCTCGGTGACTTGGCTGCGGCAGGTAATCATGGCAGTTCCTCTTTGAGTGGGATGAGCACGCCGCGCGCGGCGGGGTAGCTGTTCCCGATGCAGAGGATGTGCCAGGGTCAGTCGTACTCCGACGCCTCGTGTTCGCCAAGCAGGCGGCGCTGGCGCGGCGTGG
Source organism: Stutzerimonas marianensis (assembly GCF_022810315.1). NCBI lineage: Bacteria > Pseudomonadati > Pseudomonadota > Gammaproteobacteria > Pseudomonadales > Pseudomonadaceae > Stutzerimonas > Stutzerimonas marianensis. Next base: position 100,148 of record NZ_JALGRD010000005.1, read on the forward strand.
CGGCGGCGATGACGGCAGAGTTGAACTGCCAGTGCAGGTAGGGCGAGAACTTCTGCGCGACCATCCGACGGCCGTAGTGCATCTGCAGCAGGTAGCGGCGGCGATCGACGGTGCGGTTGCGGCTGCCGGCGTGCCAGAGGTCGCTGCGAAACACCAGCACGTCGCCAGCCTCGCACAGGACCGGTACCGGTTCTCGGCCCTGCCACTGGGTTTCGCCCGGCTGCGGCTTGCGCCCGGCGCGGTGGCTGCCGGGGATCACCAGCGTCGGGCAGAGGTCGGTGTCGATGTCGTCCAGGTACAGGTGCGCGGTGCAGACCTGCATCGGCAGCTGGAAGGACCCGTCCGCCAGCCACTGTTCGGGCAGCTCCAGGGCCAGGTAGTCCGCATGGAGCTCGCCGCCGACGAAGCCAGGATGGCTGCGCCAGGCCGTCTGGCCGATGACATGGCAATCGTCGCCGAGACAGGCCTCGACCAGTTCGATCACGCCGGGCAGGTCCAGCAGCGGTAGCCAGAACGGGCCCCGGTTGAACACGCACTTGTAATGGTCATCGACCAGGCCCTGGTAGTCCCAGTGAATGGGTTCGAGCCGGTCGATGGCCGCGCGCACCGCCTCGATAGGCGATGGCCTCAGGACCTGGCGCAGCAGCACGAAGCCATCGCGATGCATGGCCTCGAGTTGGCGAGCGAGCGTGCCGGATGGGTTCATGAATGGCCTCCGTTACCTGCTCGGTCGACAGCTCGCTGAAAGCTTGGGTTCGTATTCTGCCCGCGCTCGCGACGAAGCGTTCGGCGTGGGCGGGCGCGCGGCCACAAGCGGTGCGCTGGCAACTCTCCTCTCTGCGCGAACCTCGACGACGTGGCCACAAGCGACGACCGGCGGGTTCGCGATTCATCGGTGGACCCGCTGGCGTCCGCATCGCGTCACCTTATTTCCACTTCGCGGCCGCTCGGTCGCCTGTTCGAGCGACTGTACCGGACACGTTCGTCGCCGCCGCGTGGAAGATGCTTGCCCGTGTGTCGCTCAAATGATAATTAAACTCATTAACGAGGCGCCGCTGTCCGGCCGTCTCGTCTGCTGTGCACCTTCCATCCGCCGAAGCCCTGGGCTTCAAGGAGTCACCCCGTGGAACACTGGAAGCGGACCATCGAACTGGCCAATCGGTATTTCGGCCGCGGCGAATACATCGATGCCCGGGAGCACTACCTGCAAGCCCTGGCGCTCAGCCAGGTGCTGTTCGAACGCTGGCGCGACGCCGACGAAGCGGTCGCCGCCTACGTGATTTCCCACCACAACCTGGCCGACGTGCACCTGCGGCTGAAACAACCGGAGGAGAGCGCCGAATACCTCTGCGCCATCCATGAACAGCTCCTGCGCTGCCTCGTCGACCCCCGGCTCAAGCCCGAGCTGCGCCAGGCCTGCCTGCGTCACAGCCGCCACAGTTACCTCGAGCTGCTGCACTTCACCACCGCGCATGGCGAGACGGCACGTATCCGCCGCCTGCTCAAGCGCAGCGTCCACCCGCCTGCGGCGCGTGCGCGCCAGGCGCTTCTGCATGAAGTCTCTCACCAAGGAGTTCACTGACATGCCACATACCCTTCCTGATCTTCCCTACGCCTACGACGCGCTGGAACCTCACATCGACGCCCAGACGATGGAGATTCACCACACCAAGCATCACCAGACCTACATCAACAACCTCAATGCGGCGCTCGAGGGCACCGAGTGGGCTGAAATCCCGGTCGAGCGCTTGCTGACGATGGTCCAGGAGCTACCGGCTGAAAAACGGGCGGCTGTGATCAATCAGGGCGGTGGGCATGCCAACCACAGCCTGTTCTGGACAGTCATGGCGGTCGACGGTGGCGGCATGCCGGAAGGCGAACTCGCCAAGGCGATCGACGAGCAGCTCGGCGGGTTCGAACAGTTCAAGGAGGCCTTCACCAAAGCCGCGGTGTCGCGCTTCGGCAGTGGCTGGGCCTGGCTGAGCGTCACCCCGGAGAAGAAACTGGTGGTCGAGCACACCGGTAACCAGGACAGCCCGCTGATGAACGCCAACACGCCGATTCTCGGATTGGACGTCTGGGAACACGCCTACTACCTGCGCTACCAGAACCGCCGACCGGAATACATCAACGCCTTCTATCAGGTGATCAACTGGCCGGACGTGCAGCGGCGCTACCAGGCCGCCATGAGCTGACGGCAAGTATCTATCCATCGCGACGCCCCTGCATGACCAGGCGTTGAGGCATTGCCGTCTGCTCCGTAGGGGCGAATTTATTTGCCCGGCTACTGGCCCGACGTGCAGCGGCGCTACCAGGCCGCCATGAGCTGACGGCAAGTATCTATCCATCGCGACGCCCCTGCATGACCAGGCGTTGAGGCATTGCAGTCTGCTCCGTAGGGGCGAATTTATTCGCCCGGCTATCTAGGTNCGTCTGCTCCGTAGGGGCGAATTTATTTGCCCGGCTACTGGCCCGACGTGCAGCGGCGCTACCAGGCCGCCATGAGCTGACGGCAAGTATCTATCCATCGCGACGCCCCTGCATGACCAGGCGTTGAGGCATTGCCGTCTGCTCCGTAGGGGCGAATTTATTTGCCCGGCTACTGGCCCGACGTGCAGCGGCGCTACCAGGCCGCCATGAGCTGACGGCAAGTATCTATCCATCGCGACGCCCCTGCATGACCAGGCGTTGAGGCATTGCAGTCTGCTCCGTAGGGGCGAATTTATTCGCCCGGCTATCTAGGTAGCTTTCACGCCATCTCGTAATTCATGTAACGCCTGCAAGGCGTCAAAGCCCGCCCGTGCCAACGATCCTCAAGCCGCTCTGGCCGTTGCCCTGGCGTTGCACCTGGATTTGCACCGGGATGCGCTCGTGCATTTCGGCGACGTGCGAAATCACCGCGACCTTGCGCCCCTGGGCCTGCAGCGAATCCAGCGCGTCCATGGCGATCTGCAGCGACTCGGGGTCGAGGCTGCCGAAACCTTCGTCAATGAGCAGCGACTCGATCTTCAGCTTGCTCGACGCCATCGAGGCCAGACCCAGCGCCAGGGCCAGCGAGACGAGGAAGGTCTCGCCGCCGGAGAGCGAGTGCACCGAGCGCAGCTCGTCGCCCATCTCCGTGTCCATCACCAAAAGCCCCAGCGGGCTGCCGCCGCGTTTGAGCCGGTAACGCCGGGCCAACTGGCGCAGTTGCACGTTGGCATGCTGCACCAGGAGGTCGAGGTTGTAGGCCTGGGCAATCTTGCGGAAGGCACCGCCATCGCTCGAGCCGATCAGCGCGGCAATGCGACCCCAGCGCTGGCTTTCAGCCGTGGCCTGGTCGATCTGCTGGCGCAGCGCCTGGCTCCCACTGCGGCGACGGTCATCGTCCAGTAGCGCGGCGCGGATTTCGGTGCTGCGCTGCTCGGCGCTGTCGCAGTCGGCCTGTGCGGCGGTCAACTGCAGGTTCAGCGTCTCGGCGTCCGGGACGTCGGGTTGGCTCGCCTGGTGCGTGGCGAGTCGCTGCTCGCAGCCATCCAGCCGTTCACGGCAGCGGGTGAGCTGTTCGGTGTTGGCGCGCAGGCGCTCGCGTGCTTCGGTGAGCAGGGCATCGTCCAGCTGCAGCAGCTGTTCCAGCGTGGCATCGTCGATGTCCGGATGCGCGGCGCGCCAGGCGGTGAGTTCGTCCGCCAGCGTGCCGCGCTCGGCCAGGAGCTCGTCGCGCCGCCCGCTGCAGTTCTGCTGCTCGCCGGCAAGGCGGGTCAGTTCGACCTTTGCCTCGTTGAGTTGCCGGTCGACCTCGGCCTGCTGTTGCCGCGCGGCCTGGACGGCGCTGTCGAGCTGCTGCTGCCAGGCGCTGGCGCTGGATTGCTCGCCCAGGCTGTCACGCAGACTCTGGCGGCAGGTCTGTTCGCGCGCCTGGAGTTCGGCAAGGCGGCTGGCGCACGCCTGATGCTGGTCGTGGCGGTGCCGCTGTTGGAGTTGTTCGCGCTCGAGCGCCGCTTCCCGCTGCTGTTGCTCGTCGAGGCGAAGGCTGTGTTGTTCGAGCTGCTGGCGGCGCGCCTCGACCTGCGCATCCAGCGTCATGAAGCTGTCTGCGGGCCGGTCACGCCAGCCGGCGAGCAGAGTGGCGGGGACCAGGTCGGCGAACGCCGCGAGTTCTTCGTCGATCCGCGCCCCGTCACGGGCCATGGCGTCGCGCTGGGCGGCCAGTGCCTGGGTGGCCTGGGTGCAGGTGTCGCGCGCCTGTTGCCAGGCATTGAGCAGCGCTTCGGCGCGTTGCTGCAGGCCGAGCAGCTCGCGTTGCCGCGTGCCGTCCTGCGCTATTTCGGCCTTGAGTGCCGACACCTGCGCGTCGAGCCAGGCGTCACGGGTGGCTTCGGCCTGCTCGAGGAGTTTGGCGTAGGCGGGCAGGGCGGCGAGGCGTGGGGCGAGCGATGCCCGTTCTTCGTCGAGCTCCGCACGCTGGCGCTCATTCTGCTTCAGGCCGGTCGAAAGCGCGGTGTGCTGGTCGCGCAGGGTCTGGAGCCGTTCATCCTGTGCCTTGAGCTGCTGCTGCGCCTGTGCCAGTTCGTGTTCGTCGTGGTCGTCCAGCGCGGCGAGCAGCGCCTCGCCATCGTGCCAGGGATGTTCGGTGCTGCCGCAGACGCTGCAGGGTTCGCCCGGTATGAGCGCGGCGCGCAGGGCTTCGACATTGGCGCTGCGGGCCAGGCGCTGGCGGTCGAGCACGCCTTGTACGACCTTGAGCGCCTTCTCGGCGTCGTCACGCTCGGCGCGAGCCAGTTTGCCGGCTTCGGTCAGCGCCGCGAGCGCGCTTTGATCGCGGTCGTGCTCGGCCTGCAGGCTTTGCCGGCGGGCGTCGAGTTGCTGTTGGCGCGACCAGAGCGTTTGCAGGTCGTCGAGGTCGCGCTCGGTTTGGCGAGCGGTGTCGAGGCGGGCCGTCAGCTGCGCCAGTTGCTCGCTGATTCCGGTCTCGCCGCCAATCTGCGACTGCAGCGTGTCGAGCGCCTGGCGCGCCTCGGTCTGGGCTGTTTCGGCACTGCGCGCGGTCGCCTCCAGCGCGGGCAGCTCCTGCTGGCCCTGGTGCAGGCGGGCGGCAATCTGCACGGCCTGCTGCAACCGCGGACGGTAGCCGTTCCAGGCAGCGCAAAGCGGCTGCAGCGCGGCGCTCGCGGCGAGCGGTTCGGCGAGCGCGGCCAGTTGCGCCGCGGTGTGTTCCTGGCGTTCGTGCAATTGGACCAACTGCTGCTCGCCGGCCTTTCGTGCGGCGTCCGCCTGTTCGGCCTGGTCGTGGGCCTCGCGCAGGTCGGTGCTCAGGTGCGCGAGGCGTTCTTCCTCGCGGCGGGCATTGGCCAGCGCGGGCGCGGCGGCCTTCAGCGCCTGTTCGGCGGCCCGCAATGCTTCGGTGGCGGCCTGGCATTGCTGCGTGAGCACCGCGAGCCGTTGTTCGACGGCGCTGTGCTCGCGTTGGTGGCGGGCGAGGGTCTGCTCGATCTTCTCCTGCAGCGGCGGCAGTTCGCGGGCGCGGACGAAACGATGGCGCTGCGGCGCCAACTGCTCGAACAGCTCGAGAATGCGTCGGGCGTCGGCAAGGTCGTCCCGTTCCTGTTCGGTGGCGGCGAGGTGTTCCCGGGCGCTGTCGCGTTCGGCCTGCAGGCGGGCAAGGTCTTGCAGCCACTGGCGCTGCGCCTTGAGTTGCTCGAGCTGCTGTTGCAGGGCCTTGAGCTCGGCCTGTTGCCGCTGGTGCTCTGCCTCCAGCGCCTGGCGCGCTTCGGCATCCAGCGGCTCCAGGCCGCCGGCCTGTTGTTGCAGGTTGGCGAGGGTTTCGCGGGCGCCCTTGGCCGCTTCGAAGGCGGCCTGCCCCAGGCGGCTGTAGAGCCCGGTGTCGGTGAGCTTTTCCAGCAGGGTGCCGCGGTCATTGTCGTCAGCCTTGAGGAATGCCGAGAATTCGCTCTGTGCCAGCAGGACCGCACGGGTGAACTGGGGCAGGGTCAGGCCGAGCTTGGCTTCGAGCAGCTCCTTGAATTCACGCTTCTTGCCACTGGCGAGCAACTGCTCGCGATCCAGGTCCAGCAGGCTCTGGCTGCTCGCCTGCAGGCGACCGTCGACCTTTTCGCGTGCGCGCTTGACCTCCCAGCGCGCACGGTAGCGGTGGCCGTCGACACCGACGAAGTCCACCTCGGCATAGCCGCTGGCGCAGCCGCGTCGCAGCAGATTGCGCTCGTCGCCACTGCCGATCTCGTCTTTGCCGTCCGGCACCTTGCTCAGCAGCGAGGCGCCGTCAAGCCGCGGCGTGCTGCCGAACAGGGCCAGGCACAGGGCGTCGAGGAGGGTGCTTTTGCCGGCACCTGTAGGCCCGGTGATGGCGAACAGGCCTGCGCTGGCCAAGGGTTCGGCAGTGAAGTCGATGACCTGTTCACCGGCGAGCGAGGCGAGGTTTTTCAGGCGGATGGCGAGGATCTTCATTTGGTGTCTCCTTCGCCGCCTAGCTCGACGTTCTGCAGCAGGCTGGCGAAGTCATCCAGCGCCTGTTCGTCGGGCGGGTTGCCGAACTGCTCTTCCCAGGCGCGGGCAAAGAGTTCCTGCGGGGTGATCTGATCGAGGCCGACCAGCACGTCGGATTCGGCCTCGCCTCGTGCGCCCCGGTATTCGCTGGCGATGCGCACCAGCCGGCAGGCCTTGCCGATGATGGCGGCCTCGATGCGCTGGCGCAGGTCCGGCAAGGGTTCGTCGAGCTGCACGCGCACTTCCAGCCAGGGCAGGTGTTCGGCGAACAGGCCCACCGGCGGAAGGGCTTCGAGCTCGCCGATCACCTCCGGCAGCGGCGCGCGGCCGATGCGGATCATCTCCACGGCGCGGGGCACGGGCAGCGCTTGGACGGTGTCGAGCCGGTCGCCCTCGAAGCTCACCAGCAACACCTGATGCGGGTAGTTGATCTCGCCAAACGAGAGCGGCATAGGCGAGCCGCTGTAGCGGATGCGTTCCTGCCCGGCGACTTTCTGCGGCTTGTGCAGGTGGCCGAGGGCAACGTAGGCGATGGGTTCGGGGAACAGGCTGGCCGGCAGCGCCTCGGCATTGCCGATGACGATGTTGCGCTCGGAATCTTCCGACACCGCACCGCCGGCCATGTGTGCGTGGCTCATGGCGATCAGTGCCTGCCCTGGCTGCCGGCAGGCTTCGGCGGCGGCGATCAGGTGCCGATGGACATGGCGGATGCCGGCCATGTAATCCTCGCCCGCCTCGCCGCCGGTCACTTCCGCTGGCCGCAGGAAGGGTAGGGCCAGGCACCAACCCGCTACCTGGCCCCTCGCGTCGTGCAGCGGCACCAGCAGGCGCTCGTGGTCGAGCTGGTTTTCGGCGATCCAGCTGATGCGGCCGATGGCATGGGCGTTGAGTCGCCTCATCAGCGGCCCCGGCAGCTCGATGCGTCCGCCGGAATCGTGGTTGCCGGCGATCATGACGATGTCCAGCTGCGGCAGCGCTTCGTGGGTGCGAACGATGAAGTCGTACAGGCGTTCCTGCGCTTTGAGCGGGGGGTTGACGGTGTCGAAGATATCGCCGGCGATGAGCAGGGCGTCCGGTCGATGCTGGACGAGCTGGTCCAGCAGCCAGGCAAGGAACTGCGCATGTTCGTAATCGCGGTCCTGGCCGTGGAGGGTCTGGCCGAGGTGCCAGTCGGAGGTGTGGATCAGGCGCATACGAGGAGTCTTTTGGGCGTTCGGTTGGAATTCACCGCAGCGTGGCGCAAACGGCAGAAGGCGGGCGAATAAATTCGCCCCTACAGGGGAGGGGGGCGCCGGGGGGGCGTCACGCGTAAAGCCAAGCTTTTAACCCCTGCAGATTTCTCACCTGGATCTGCTGCGCCGCCGCATTGGCCAGCACGGTGTTCGGATCGATCTGATACCGCTGGAGCACGTATTGCACCAAAGCACCGCGGGTGGCGACCCGGAGTTCGCCGTTCTGCATGCCGTAGTCGGTTTCGATGATTGCCTTCTGTTCAGGATTCAAACGCACGTCCGGTTCGATGATCACATCCACCGGTGTGTTCCAGGCCTCGTCGTCCGCCTGGGTGTTGTCGCTCTCGTCCATCAGGTCCGGCTCGCCCCGGAAGCGACTGAGGACGAAATCGCGATAGCCGCGGTTCTTCTCGCAATAGGCGCGTACGTGCCAGCGCATGCCGGTGAAGACGAGGGTGTGCGGTGTCATCACGCGGATTTCCACTTCCGGGTGGGCGAGGGAGACATACTCCGTTTCCAGCCGCAGCCCTTCGCGGCAAGCCTTGAGGATCGGCCGCAGAACCTCGGGGCGGATGCTGCGGTCCGGTACGCGCAGCACTTCGGTATGCGCGTAGGCCACGGCCAGGCCCTCAATGTGCGGGGCGCGGTCGCGGTTCTGGTTCAACAGGTGGAGGTAGGCGCTGGCGCTGCCGTCGATGAACAGCGGTTCGAACTGTTTGCTTGGCCTGTAGCCCTTCAAATGACGGTCATATGTAAGGTTTTTCGGCGCATGCTCGTTGAGGTAGGTGTTGATGTCCTTCGAGGCCTGCTGCCGGCTGATGCCAAAGCTCTGCATCAGGTGGCCCGTGGTCAGGCGGCCTTCCCACCAGGCGATGGTTTCGATCAGGCGGTAGCGCAGCGCCAGGTCCCAGCGGATCTGGCTGATCGATTGCTTGCGTTTCATGGGGGCCTCGTCTGCTGGAAAACTTTACATGCGACTATCGGGTCGCTCGACGTGTCGCGCGAAGCTACATATATTCGGGGCGTACTTCAAGCGAGCGGAACGAGGAGGCACCATGGGCCTGATGCTGAATGCACTGCTGATTTCCACTACCGCTGTGGCGGCCATGGCCGTTCTGGCCTGGCTGGCCTATGGCATGAACGGAGGCAACTGATACAGGCGTCCGTCAGATGACGATTTGGTGTCGGGGGTATAGTCATCCGACGAGTGGCGGGAATCTCCCAGCGGGTTGCAGGGTCTTTGTACCAAGCCAAGCGCCAGAGATACCCATGAAAACCCTTTCCCGTCATCTCGCCGACAATTTCCCGCCTGATTACAAAACCCGTGTCGAGCCACAGGCCGACGGCTATCTGGTCGTACGAGTCGGCTACCCGATCAATGGCACCGAGGCCATTCGCATGGTATCGGGGCGCCAGGTGCAAAACGGCCTGCTGGTAGAGACCATCCTGGAAGACATGCGCAACGAGTTGGCCCGCCCGCAGTAATCCTCGCTCCCTTCGTTCAAGTCCCGCTCGCCTTGCCGCGCGTTTGCGTCGGCAGGTAGACCTCCGCTTGCAGACCTCCCAGCGTGCTTTGGCTCAGCGCCAACCGGCCGTTCCAGGCGGCCAGGATGTCCCGCACGATGCCCAGTCCGAGTCCATGGCCTTCGGCACGTTCGTCCAGACGAATGCCGCGCTCCAGCACTGCTTCGCGCCGGTGTTCGGGGATGCCGGGACCGTCATCCTCGACGCGGATCAGGTAGCCGTCGGGGGTGCGCTCGATCCGTAGCGAAACGGCCGAACGGGCGAACTTGCAGGCGTTGTCCAGCAGGTTGCCGAGCAGCTCTAGCATGTCCTCGCGATCCCAGGGCAGGCGGCACCCCTCGGGGACCTGCCAGCGCAGGTCCAGCTCGCGCCGGTGGATCATCTTCAGCGTCTCGAACAGCGCTGCCAGCTCGTCTTCGCAGTGGAAATAGCCGCCTGGCAATACCTCACCAGCAAGGCGGGCGCGGCCCAGCTCGCGTGAAACGCGCTGCTGGATCTGATCCAGTTGTTCGCGCAGGCCCGCCTGCAGTTCGGGCAGGGCGGCCAGTTCCTCGCGCCGGGTGAGGCTGCCGAGCACGGCCAATGGCGTCTTCAGGGCATGGCCAAGATTGCCCAGCGCATGGCGTGAGCGTTTGAGCGTGTCGTCGGTGTGCGCCAGCAAGTGATTGATCTGGTCGACCAATGGCTGCAGTTCCACCGGGGCACGAATATCAAGCTGCTGGCGCTGGCCCTGTTGCAGTTGGGCGATCTGTTGGCGGGCCCGCTCGAGCGGGCGCATGGCGAGCCTGACCGCGTAGCGCTGCAGCAGCAGGAAGACCAGCAGGGCGACGCCGACCAGGCCCAGCCCGCCGAGGCGCACCTGGGCGAAGCTCTTGAGAATGGGGGTGTAGTCTCGCGCCACGCTGATCGCGATCGCCTGGCCGTCGCGCCGGTACTCGGCGCGATAGCTCAGCAGGCGTTGCTCCTGCGGGCCGTCGACCAGTGCATCGGCCAGGCCATTGGCGGTCGGCCACTGGGGTTCGGCGTCCCACACCGAGCGCGACCGCCAGCTGCGATCCGGCAGGTCGATACGGAAATAGTGTCCCGAGAAGGCGCGCTGATAGCGCGGGTTGAGGCGGCTGGAATCGAGTTTGAAGCCTTCCCGCCCCTGCACCAGGGCCAGCAGCAGGCCCTCGGTCTCGGCCCGAAGGTCGCTTGCCAGGTTGCGCCTCAGCCCGGCTTCGAAGAGCCAGAGGCTGGTCTGGACGAGCAACAGGCCGACCAGCAGCAGGACCGAAATCAGCCCCAGGCTGAGGCTGCGCTGAATCGACTTCAAGGTGCGCCGCCGAAGCGATAGCCCTGGCCGCGGCGGGTTTCGATCAGCTCGCGGCCGAGCTTGCCGCGCAGGCGGTTGACGTGCACTTCGATGACGTTGGAGTCGCGCTCGGTTTCGCCGTCATAGAGGTGCTCGGCCAGTTGTGTCTTCGAGAGTAGCTGGCCGGGATGCAGCATGAAGTAGCGCAACAGGCGAAACTCACCGGCGGTCAGGTCGATGTCCTGGCCATCCTTGCTGCAGCGCTGCCGGGTTTCATCCAGCGACAGGCCGCCGGCTTCGAGCAGTGGCTGGTTGGCGACCCCGTGCGCGCGACGCAGCAGGGCCTGGATGCGCAGCAGCAGTTCCTCGGGGTGGAAGGGTTTGGTCAAGTAGTCATCGGCACCGGCCTTGAGGCCGTCGATGCGTTCGGCCCAGGAGTCGCGTGCCGTGAGGATCAGTACGGGTGTCGCCAGGCCCCGCGCGCGCCAGTCGCGCAACACCTCCAGCCCCGGTTTGCCGGGCAAGCCGAGGTCCAGGACGATCAGGTCATAGGGCTCGCTGCTGCCTTGGTAGTCGGCATCGCGGCCGTCGGCGAGCCAGTCGATGGCATAACCCTGGCGCGTGAGGCTGGCGACCAGCTCATCGGCAAGCGGCACATTGTCTTCGACCAGTAACAGGCGCATCAGTCTTCTTCGTCCTTGAGCAGGCGGCCGTCGCGCGCGTCGAGTTCGAGCTCGCGGGCGACGCCGTCGGCGGTCAGCAATTCGATTTCGTAGACGTAGACGCCATCCTCTTCTTCCAGTTCGGCCTCCAGCAGGCGCGCCGAGGGATAACGTTCCATCGCGCGTTGCAGAAGGGCTTCCAGGGGCATGATCAGCCCCTCGCGGCGAAGGCGAAGGGCTTCATCCTGGTCCAGGTCGCGGCTTGCCGCCGGGGTGGCGGCAAGCAGCAGGGCCACGGGAAACGAGAGGAGAATGGCGCGGTGCATTAGTCGTCCTGATGGTCCTTGAGCACTTCGCCGGTCTTGGCATCGAGCTCCATGTCCCATTGCACACCTTTGGCGTCGCGCAGTTCAAGTTGATAGATGTGGCGACCGTATTCTTCTTCCAGCTCGGTCTCCTCGATGGTTGCACCGGGGTGCTTGGCCAGCGCCGCTTCGTTGAGCTTCTCGAAGGACTCAATGGTGCCGGCGTCGCGCAACCGCATCGCTTCATCCGGACCCAGGTCACGGGCGAGGGCCAGGTTCGCGCCCAGGGCGAGGGTGGCGGCGGTGAACAGCGTAGTCAGTGTTTTCATGGTGTGTATTCCTGTGTGGGTTTCGACGATTCACAGGTTACGGGGCATGCCTTACGCCAAGCTGAACGGGGCGACAGGGCCGGGCCGACCGCCGTTGGCAGCATCCGTGGCGCGCCGGTTGTCCAATGCGCGTACGTCCACCGATACACCGGAGGCCTGCCATGAAACCGCTGCCCTGCCTGACGCTCAGCCTGTTGTTTTTCGCCCATACGGCCTTGGCGCAGGACCTGCTGAAGCCCACCGCGCCGGGAGGTTCTCCCTCGATCAACGGCGGGCCGGCGACCGAGATCGTGTCCGAACCCGTCATGCGGGCGACCGGCACCGTCGAGGCGTTGGATCGAGAGGCGGGCACCGTGACCATCGCCCACGGCCCGGTGCCTACCCTGAAGTGGCCTGCCGCGACCATGGCCTTCCAGGCCCGGCGCGAGCAGCTCGAAGGCCTCGAAGTGGGTGATTCGGTCAGCTTCACCTTCCAGAGCGAAGGTGACGAGGCTGCGATCGTTTCCATCGAAACGCGTTGATACCGGCCGCGCGGACAGGTGCCGGGCGGCGATGAACCTCTTTTCAAGCACGGCGCTCGAATTCATAGACGCCGTGTCAGCGGCGCGCTCGATAATCAGAAAGAGGATCACCGGATGTACAACAAGACGCTTACCGCCGCGCTCGCGATTGCCGTTCTCGGCGTGAGCAACATCGCCCTGGCCGACAAGCCCGGCACCGACTGGATCACCCTCGAGCAGGCCGTGGAAAAAGCCAAGGCGGCGGGCTACACCACGCTGCACGCCATCGAAGCCGATGATGACGCCTGGGAAGGCGAAGGCATGAAGGCTGACGGCAAGGTCTGGGAGTTCAAGCTCGATGGCCGAACCGGGGAAGTTCTTCGCGACGAGGAGGACTGAGCTCCTGGTGATGAGGCCGCCGTGCTCGGCGGCGGCTTGCATCACTCACCGGACCGGCCCTAGCGCCGGTCGTCATCCTTCTTGTGGCCCGGCAGCACCTTGCTCAGCGCCTGCTTGGCCGACTGCACGATGATGCCGCCTTCGTCCGGGTCGCCCTGCAGCAGCGCCGAGGCGTACTTCTTCACCTGCTCGAGCTTCAGGTGAGCGGGCAGCGGCGGGACATTCGGGTCGGTCTTGAATTCGATCAGCACGGGCCGATCCGCCGCGAAGGCTTCGTCCCAGGCGGCTTCGATCCGGTCCTCGCGATCGACATAGAGGCCCTTCAGGCCGATCGATTCGGCAAAGCGGTGATAGGGCACGTTCGGAATGTCCTGTGACGCCTCGAATTTCGGATCGCCCTCCATGACCCGCTGTTCCCAGGTGACCTGGTTCAGGTCCTCGTTGTTGAACACGCAGCAGATCCACTGCGTGTTCTGCCATTCCTTCCAGTATTTGGCCACCGTGATCAGCTCGGCCATGTTGTTCATCTGCATGGCACCGTCGCCGACCATGGCGACCACCGCGCGGTCCGGGTGGCAGAACTTGGCGGCGATGGCGTAGGGCACCGCCGCGCCCATCGAGGCCAGCCCGCCGGAGAGCGAACCCATCATGCCGCGGCGCAGCTTGACGTCACGCGCGTACCAGTTGGCGCAGGAGCCGGAGTCGCTGGTCACGATCGCCCGGTCCGGCAGCCGCGGCGACAGCTCGAACGCGACCCGCTGCGGATTGATCGGATCGGCCGAGGCCATGGCGCGTTTCTCCAGGGTCTTGTCCCACTCGGCGCGGGCCTTTTCGATCGTCTCGCGCCAGGAGCGATCGGTCTTGTGCTCGAGCAGCGGCAGCAGCGCGCGAAGGGTCTCGGCCGCATCGCCGTGCAGGTTCACCTCCATCGGGTAGCGGATGCTCAGCATCTCCGGCTTGAGGTCGATCTGCACACCGCGGGCCTGGCCTTCCTCGGGCATGAATTCGGCATAGGGGAAGCCGGACCCGACCATCAGCAGGGTGTCGCATTCGGTCATCAGCTGATGGCTCACCTCGGTGCCGAGCAAACCGATGGCGCCGGTGACCCAGGGCAGGTCATCCGGCAGCGCGGCCTTGCCCAGCAGAGCCTTGGCGACCCCGGCACCGAGCTTGTCGGCCACGGCGGTTACCTCGTCGGCGGCGTGCAGCGCGCCGGCGCCGATCAGCATGGCGATCTTCTTGCCGGCATTGAGCACCTCGGCGGCGCGCTGGAGGTCGGCGTCGTAGGGGACCACCTTCGGCTTCACGTAGCCGATGCCGGACCGGAGCGTGCCGTGGGCGCGCGGTGGCTCGCTGTATTCCATCTCCTGCAAGTCGTTGGGCAGGACGATGGCCGTCACCCGGCGCTCACCGACGGCGATGCGCACCGCCCGGTCGATCAGGTGGCGCACCTGTGCCGGCGCGCTGGCCTGCTGGACGAAGGCGCCGGCGACGTCCTTGAACATCGAGACGAGGTCCAGCTCCTGCTGGTAGTGCCCGCCGATCGCGGTACGCGCTTGCTGGCCGGTAATCGCCAGCACCGGCATGTGGTCGAGGCGGGCATCGTAGAGCCCGGTCAGCAGATGCGAAGCGCCCGGCCCCGAGGTGGAAATGCAGACGCCCAGCCCACCGTTGAACTTGGCATCGGCCGCGGCCATGAACGCGGCCATCTCCTCGTGTCGCGCCTGGATGAAACGGATCTTCTCGTTGGCGCGGTTGAGCGCGCCGAACACACCGTTGATGCCGTCGCCCGGATAGCCGTAGATCCTCCGTACGCCCCACTGGTAGAGGCGTTCGATCACGTAGTCACCCACTGTCATGGTCATTGAGCATCTCGCCTGGTCAGGTTTGGAATCGGTCGTGCCCCGACGGCACAGCTGTTCTTGTCTGGACCGGGCGGTTTCTTCAGGGTTCGTCGCCTTCGGCTGGGTGGTGTCGCCGTCGGTCAATGGCAGCAGCCGGCCGGCTCGCCGGGTTCGGCCGGCCAGGCGCGGCCGGTGCCGTCGACCCGGTCGTTGTGGCCGTACCGGTCGTGGTGGCGCACCCAGTCGGTGAGGTTGTGACGCGGGCCGGTCTCGTTGCGGCCGTGGGGCGTCATGTCCAGCAGGACGTAGCTGCCGAGCAGCTCTTCGGCCCCGCGGCCATAGGCGGAAAAGGTGTGAAAGATGCGCCCGTCGGGGTCGCGATAGAACACGCTGAACCCGGAAAGCTCCTCGCAGATGAACGGCTGCCAGGCGTAGTTGTAGAAGACCTTGCCGTCGACGATGTCCTGCGGCTCGAACGAGACGTGGAAGTCGCGGTTGAAGTGGCTGCCGGCCGATGACACCCAGCGGAACTGCCAACCCATGCGCCGGCGGAAGGCGTCGAGCTTGGCGAAAGGCGCCCGGGACACGGCGACCACGCTGACATCATGGTGCGGCAGGTGCAGCAGCGCGCCCTGTACATGGTCCATTTCGAACGAGCAGCCGACGCAGCCTTCATCCCAGTCCGGGGCGAACATGAAATGCTTGACGATCAGCTGGCTGCGACCGTCGAACAGCTCGGCCAGGCTCACCGGGCCCTGTGCGTCATGGAAGCGGTACGCCTGGTCGACGGCTGTCCAGGGCAGCTCGCGCCGGGCTGCGGCAAGGGCGTCACGCTGGCGCGTCAGCGCCTTCTCCTGCTTCAGGTGTTCAGCGTGAGCGGCGAGCCAGTCTTGGCGGGATAGGATCGGGTTCGTCATCGTCGTTCTCCGAAGGGTGCCGGGTGGATGGCACCGCTGAGGGCGCCTGGAAGATGGTCGAATGGCGGTGCGCGGGTTCGACAGCTTCGGTGCAGACGAGGCGACGGCCGGTCGCCGGCGACGACTGCGGTATCATCGCCGGCTTCGAACGATCCGGATGCCAGGCTCATGTCCGCTTCCAACGCGCGCAGTACGCTGCACCTGCCCCAGGGTGACTGGCCCACGGTGCTCGATTGTCTGTGCGCGCATTTCCCCAGCATCGACCGCACAACCTGGACCGACCGCTTTGCTCGCGGTCGGGTGCTGGACGCCAATGGCCAACCGCTGGCGGTCACGCACCCTTATCGGGTCGGCCTGAAGGTGCATTATTTCCGCGAAGTGCCGGACGAGCCGCCGATCCCCTTCGAGGAGCAGGTGCTGCATCTCGATGACCACCTGCTGGTGGCCGACAAACCGCATTTCCTGCCGGTGATGCCAGCCGGTGGTTACGTCAACGAAACCCTGCTGGCGCGCCTGTGCAAGCGCGTCGGCAATGCCGATCTGGTGCCGATCCATCGGATCGATCGCCTGACCGCCGGCTTGGTGCTGTTTTCTACCAATCCCGAGAGTCGCGGCCGCTACCAGGCGCTGTTTCGCGAGCGCAATATCGCCAAGCGCTACGAGGCGATCGCCCCGGCGCTTCCCGGCCTGGCGTTTCCACGTGTGGAGCGGTTGCACATGGTTGATGGCGAACCGTTCTTTCTGATGAAGCGCGGCGACGGCGCACCCAACAGCGAGACGCGCATCGAGGTGCTCGAACGGCGCGGTGCGCTCTGGCGTTACGCGCTCTATCCGGTCACCGGTCGCAAGCATCAACTGCGCCTGCAGATGGCGACACTGGGGGCCGGCCTCTGCAACGACCCCTTCTACCCCGACCTGCTGGAGCGCAGTCGTCGTGACCAAGATGACTACACCAAACCGCTCAAGCTGCTGGCGCGTGGGCTTGAGTTCCGCGATCCGCTGAGCGGCGAACCGCGCCGGTTCGAGAGCCGGCTGCAACTGGACTGGTAGCGGCGCCGCCTCTTCCGAAACATCCGCTGCGCCCGATGTCCTGGATCGCGCGCAAGCCGGCTCCTGCCTGGTTGCTCTGCATCTGCCAGCAGCGCCTGCTCATCACCCTGTAGGAGTCAGCCTGCGGGCGATCAGCTACAGCCCGAAAAGCCGGGGAATGCAAGCAAGGCTGCGGTAGATCTGGCTGTTTTCGAGGCTTGGGGCAGTGTTGTGCTTACTGCTCCGTTTTTATAGGCGTTAGCTTGCTGGCATTCAGTCGCACGGCACCTTTCCTTGCGGGTCCCAGTCGATATGCCTGTCCCAGGAACCGAAGAAAACGCCATGCCTGAAGGTCCATCCATCGTCATCCTTCGCGAAGAAGTCGCCGGCTTCACGGGCCAGCGAATCGAGCGCGCCGAGGGCACTGCGGGGCTCGACAAGGCGCGACTGGTCGGCCAGACGGTGCGGTCGTTTCGTAGCTGGGGCAAGCAATTCCTCATTGAGCTGGACGAGGTTTCCCTGCGCATCCATCTGCTGCTGTTCGGCAGTTATCGGATCAACGAACGCAAGGACACCGTTCCGCGGCTGAGTCTCGGTTTCGCCAACGGCGGGCTGAATTTCTACGGTTGCTCGGTGCAGTTCATCGAAGGCTCGCTGGACGAGGCCTATGACTGGAGCGCGGACGTCATGAGCGACGCCTGGGACAGCCGGGCCACCCTGAAAAAACTGCGCGCGCGGCCTCGGCTGCTGGCCTGCGATGCGCTGCTGGATCAAACCCTGTTCTCCGGGTCGGGCAACATCATCAAGAACGAGGTGCTGTTTCGAACGCGCATCCATCCGCTGTCGCTGATCGGCGAGTTGCCGGCGGCCAAGCTTCGCGAGCTGACGCGTGAAGTGCGGACCTACAGCTTCGAATTCCTGCAGTGGAAGCGCGAAGGCACGCTCAAGGCGCATTGGCTGGCGCATACCAGGACCACCTGTCCGCGCTGCGGGATTCCCTTCGTTCGAGCCAAATCCCTGGGCCGCAGCAAGCGCCGCAGTTTCTACTGCGAGCGTTGTCAGAAGCGCTATGGCGACAGCGACGAGATCGCAGTCGAGGCGCCTGTTGCCGAAGCCTAGCGGTACCGGCGTTGTATGCTGCGCCGGGCCTGCGTTTTTCTTTTCCGAGGACGATTCTTCGATGCGTACCGCGCTGCTGTCATCCCTTGTCGCCCTGGTCGGGCTTGCCAATGCCAGCGAGCCGCGGCTTACATTGCAGGTCGGAGAGGCGACGCTTCAGGCCGAGTACGCGCGCACGCCTGCCGAGCGCGAACGTGGCCTGATGGAGCGCACCGAGCTGGCCGAGGACCACGGCATGCTGTTTCGCTTCGATGCGTTTCGCCAGCACTGCCTGTGGATGAAGAACACCCCATTGCCGCTGTCGGCGGCCTTCATGGACGAGCAGGGGCGGATCGTCGATCTGATCGACCTCGAGCCGCACAGCACCGCGATCCGCTGCTCCAAGGCGCCGGCCCGTTACGCGCTGGAGATGAATCGTGGCTGGTTCGCACTCAATGGCGTCGAGCTTGGCGAACAGGTGCAGGGCATTCCCGGTCTCTGAACGGCCCCGCGCTCAATCCAGCGGCAACTCCGTGGTGCGCTTCACCTCGCTCATGGCGATATGCGAGTGCGCCTCCTGAACGTGGGGGCGCTGCAGGAGGTGGTCACGCAGGAAGCGCTCGTAACTGTCGATATCGCGTGCCACCACCTTGAGCAGGTAATCCGACTCACCGGCCATGGTGTGGCACTCCAGCACCTCGGGATAACCCACCACCGCCCGCTCGAACTCGTCGAGGTTGCTGCGGCCGTGGGCCGAGAGCTTGATATTGACGAACACCGTCATGTTCAGCCCGAGTTTCTTCGGATTGAGCAGGGCGACCTTACGCTCGATCAGCCCTTCCTCCTGCATGCGATGGATGCGTCGCCAGCAGGGCGATTGCGACAGCTCGACCTTTTCGGCGATTTCCGCAGCGGACAGATCGGCGTTGTGCTGCAGCAGCATGAGGATCTTGCGATCGATGCTGCTCAGTGGCGTGGACTGCATGGTCGTTCCTGTTTTGTTGTTGTTTGCGAATGGGACATGCACAGAACTGCTGTTCTACCGCAAAAGTAGAAAGAAAATCTCTCCGCGTCACGGCCAGACTGTTAATCGACACGCGACGGTGGGGTGATCCCCTGCCGATCGCCGGCGTGGAGAAACAACCGTGCGGTTTCTCCATGACTGCGTCAGGCGGGTAGCGAACAACGCCACCCTGACTCCGATAACAACAAATTAGGAGCGCCCCATGTCTCTGGCCGAGATCCGTCTGGACGACAAGTACCGGCTTGCTACCGGTCATCTGTACCTCACCGGCACCCAGGCGCTGACCCGCTTGCCGATGCTGCAGCATCAGCGTGATCAGGCCCGTGGTTTGAACACCGGTGGCTTCATCTCCGGCTATCGCGGCTCGCCACTGGGCGGGCTGGACAAGAGCCTCTGGGAAGCTCGCGACTACCTCAAGCAGAACGCCATTCACTTCCAGCCGGGCGTCAACGAAGAGCTGGCTGCCACCGCGGTGTGGGGCAGCCAACAGACCAACCTGTTCCCCGGTGCCAGGTACGACGGCGTGTTCGCCATGTGGTACGGCAAGGGGCCGGGCGTCGACCGCGCCGGCGACGTCTTCAAGCACGGCAACGCCGCTGGTGTGTCGCCCAAGGGCGGCGTGCTGCTGCTGGCGGGCGACGACCACGGCTGCAAATCCTCGACGCTGCCGCACCAGAGCGAGCATGCCTTCATCGCCGCCTCGATTCCGGTGCTGAATCCGGCCAACGTCCAGGAAATCCTCGACTACGGCATCATCGGCTGGGAGCTGTCGCGCTACTCCGGCTGCTGGGTGGCCCTGAAGACCATCGCCGAGAACGTCGATTCCTCCGCCGTGGTGGAAGTCGATCCGTTGCGTATGCAGACGCGTATCCCGGAAGACTTCGAGCTGCCCGAGGACGGCGTGCACATCCGCTGGCCCGACCCGCCGCTGGCTCAGGAAAAGCGCCTGAACCTGTACAAGATCTACGCCGCGCGCGCCTTCGCCCGGGCCAACAACCTGAACCAGGTGACGCTCGATTCGCCGAATCCGCGGCTTGGCATCATCACTACCGGCAAATCCTATCTCGACGTGCGTCAGGCGCTGGATGACCTGGGCCTGGACGAAGCGCTGTGCGCCTCGGTCGGCCTGCGCGTGCTCAAGGTCGGCATGAGCTGGCCGCTGGAGCCGGTCTCGGTGCACGAGTTCGCCCAGGGGCTGGACGAGATTCTGGTGGTCGAGGAGAAACGCAGCATCATCGAGGACCAGCTCACCGGGCAGCTCTACAACTGGCCCGTCAGCAAGCGCCCGCGGGTGGTCGGCGAGTTCGACGAGCAGGGCAACTCACTGCTGCCGAACCTCTCCGAGCTGACCCCGGCGATGATCGCCCGGGTGATCGCCAAGCGCCTCGCGCCGATCTACACCAGCGACAGCATCCAGACCCGCCTGGCCTTCCTCGATGCCAAGGAAAAGGCCCTGGCCGCGCGCAGCTACAGCACCGTTCGCACGCCGCACTACTGCTCTGGCTGTCCGCACAACACCTCGACCAAGGTGCCCGAAGGCAGCCGCGCCTCGGCCGGTATCGGCTGTCACTACATGGTGCAGTGGATGGATCGGCGCACCGAGACCTTTACCCAGATGGGCGGCGAGGGCGTCAACTGGATCGGCCAGGCGCCGTTCACCGACACCCCGCACATGTTCCAGAACCTCGGTGACGGCACCTACTTCCATTCCGGCAGCCTGGCCGTGCGTGCGGCAGTGGCGGCTGGCGTCAACATCACCTTCAAGATTCTCTACAACGATGCCGTGGCCATGACCGGCGGCCAGCCCATCGACGGCGAGCTGCGCGTCGACCAGCTCAGCCGGCAGATCGCCGACGAGGGCGTCAAGCGTATCGCGCTGGTCAGCGACGAGCCGGACAAGTACCCGACCCGCGACAGCTTCGCGCCGATCACCAGCTTCCACCATCGCCGCGAACTGGATGCGGTGCAGCGTGAGCTGCGCGAATTCAAGGGCGTTTCGGTGATCATCTACGACCAGACCTGTGCCACCGAGAAGCGTCGTCGGCGCAAGCGCGGCAAGCTGGAAGACCCGGCCAAGCGCGTGTTCATCAATCCCGCCGTGTGCGAGGGTTGCGGCGACTGCGGCGAGAAGTCCAACTGCCTGTCGGTGCTGCCGAATGAAACCGAGCTGGGCCGCAAGCGCGAGATCGACCAGAACGCCTGCAACAAGGACTACTCCTGCGTCGAGGGCTTCTGCCCGAGTTTCGTCACCGTGCATGGCGGCGGGTTGCGCAAGCCCGAAGCCGTGGCTGGCGGTATCGAGGCGGCGACCTTGCCCGAGCCGCAGCATCCGTCGCTGGAGCGGCCATGGAACGTGCTGATCCCCGGCGTTGGCGGCAGCGGCGTGACCACCCTCGGCGCGCTGCTCGGCATGGCCGCGCACCTGGAAGGCAAGGGCTGCACCGTGCTCGACCAGGCCGGTCTGGCGCAGAAATTCGGCCCGGTGACCACTCACGTGCGCATCGCCGCAAAGCAGAGCGACATCTACGCGGTGCGTATCGCCGCCGGTGAAGCCGACCTGCTGCTGGGCTGCGACCTGATCGTCGCGGCGGGCGATGAATCGCTGACCCGCCTCAACGAGCAGATCAGCAATGCCGTGGTGAACAGCCACGAGTCCGCCACCGCCGAGTTCACTCGCAACCCGGATGCCCAGGTGCCCGGCGCGGCCATGCGCCAGGCAATCAACGATGCAGTCGGCGCCGACAAGACCCACTTCGTCGATGCCACCCGCCTGGCCACGCGGCTCTTGGGCGATAGCATCGCCACCAACCTGTTTCTGCTCGGCTTTGCCTATCAGCAGGGGCTGCTGCCGATCAGCGCCGAGGCCATCGAGAAGGCCATCGAACTCAATGGCGTTGCCGCCAAGCTGAATCTGCAGGCCTTCCGCTGGGGCCGCCGTGCGGTGCTAGAACGCGAAGCGGTGGAAGGGCTGGCGCGCCCGGTCGAGGTCGCCGAACCACTCTGTAAAACCCTGGAAGAGATCGTCGAGTGGCGCGTGGATTTCCTTACCCGCTACCAGAACGCCGGGCTGGCGCGCCGCTATCGCCAGCTGGTCGAGCGCGTGCGCGATGCCGATACGGCGGACGACCTGGCGCTGTCCAAGGCCGTCGCCCGCTACTACTTCAAGCTCCTGGCCTACAAGGACGAGTACGAGGTGGCGCGGCTCTACAGCGAGCCGGAATTCCGCCAGCAACTCGAGGCGCAGTTTGAGGGCGACTACAAGCTGCAGTTCCACCTCGCCCCGGCCTGGCTGGCCAAGCGTGACCCCGTCACCGGCGAGCCGCGCAAGCGCGAGCTGGGGCCGTGGATGCTCAATGTGTTCGGCGTGCTGGCCAAGTTCCGCTTCCTGCGTGGCACACCGCTGGATCCGTTCGGCTATGGCCATGACCGCAAGCTCGAGCGCGAGCTGATCGGCGAGTACGAAGGCATCGTCGAGTCGCTGCTGCGTGAGCTCAAGCCGACCAACTACCGCACCGCGGTCGCCATCGCCTCGCTGCCCGAGCAGATCCGCGGCTACGGCCCGATCAAGGAGCGCAGCGTTGCGGCCGCCCGCCAGCGGCAAAAGCTGCTGATCGAGCAGCTCGCCGCCGGCGATGCAGAACAACCCGTGCGCCTGTTCCACTCCGCGGCCTGACCCGCCGCTGTAGGAGCAGGCGCACCTGCGACCGCCGTTCAAGCCACGAGGCCGCGGCCGGTTCTGCCGGTCGCTGCAACGCACAATTACAAGAGAGGCCCCCATGTCCGTCTTCACCCATCCCGATTTCGACGCCCACGAACAGGTCGTCTTCTGCCATGACCAGGCCAGCGGCCTGAAGGCGATCATCGCCATCCACGACACCACGCTCGGCCCTGCGCTGGGTGGTTGTCGCATGTTTCCCTACGTCAACGACGACGAGGCCCTGCGCGATGTGCTGCGGCTGTCGCGTGGGATGACGCTGAAATCTTCGCTGGCCGGGCTCAAGCTCGGCGGCGGCAAGGCGGTGATCATCGGCGACCCGCACACCGGCAAGAGCCCGGCACTGCTGCACGCCATGGGCGATTTCGTCGACAGCCTCGGCGGGCGCTACATCACCGCGGCCGATTCCGGGACCGGTGAGCCGGAGATGCAGGCGTTCGCCCAGCGCACCCGGCACGTGATCGGTGCCACGCCACGGGCCACGCTCGACGGCAGCATTGCCAGCGGCGATCCGTCGCCCTCCACCGCGCTCGGTGTGTTCGTCGGGCTCAAAGCGGCGGTGCGCCACCGCCTCGGGCGCGATGACCTGATCGGCCTGAAGGTGGCGATCCAGGGGGTCGGGCACGTCGGTCTCGGTCTGGCTCGGCACCTCAAGGAGGCCGGCGCGCAGCTCTGGGTCAGCGACATCTTCGACGCCAACGTGCGCACCGCCGTGGAAGAGCTTGGCGCCTGTGCGGTACGCCCGCACGACATCTACGGCCTGGACGTGGACGTGTTCGCGCCCTGTGCCATGGGCGGCATCCTCAACGCCGAAACCCTGACTACGCTGCGCGCGCCGGTGATCGCGGGCGCGGCGAACAATCAGCTGGCGAGTCCGGAAATCGGCGCGGAGCTGCAGCGGCGCAACTGCCTCTACGCGCCGGACTATGCGATCAACGCCGGCGGCATCATCGACGTGTACTACCAGCGCGTCGGCGGCAGCGCCTCGCAGTCGGACGCGCATATCCGCGGCATCGCCGACACCCTGCGGCAGATCTTCGAGCGCGCCGCCGCCAGTGGCGAATGCACCTCGGTCATCGCCGACCGCCTGGCACTCGAGCGGTTGCAGGGCGGCGAACAGCTGCAGGCCACGCCACATCGGCTGCATGCCTAGTGGCCTGGGCGGCTCGTTCGGCGGGCCGGCGTTGCGCGCGTCAAGGTGACGGGCTGCTGGCCCAGTCATGACACGTCGGGACGGCCGGGCTCCGTACCCGGCATCCGATCCTGACCCAACGATCTGACCCCGCCGGCCGCTGCGCCCCGGCCGGTTTGATTCACCCGGACGGCTCGCTCGCCGTCCCGGACATTCCCTGAAAACAACAACAAGCAGGAATCCGCAATGACTGAAAAAAGCCTTGCCGCCGGCTCGCTCGGCGGCACTTCCGCTCATGCCCAGCAACGCGCCACGCGCGGTCTCTGGTCCTCGCGCTGGGTGTTCTTTCTCGCTGCCACGGGTTCGGCGGTGGGCCTGGGCAATATCTGGAAGTTTCCCTACATCACCGGGCAGAACGGTGGCGGCGCGTTCGTGCTGGTCTATCTCGCCTGCATCCTCCTGATCGGCATTCCGCTGCTGATGGCCGAGGTGATGATCGGCCGGCGCGGGCGGCAGAACCCCGACGGCGCGGTGGCGCGGCTGGCGCGCGAGGCCGGCGCCAGCACCCGCTGGCGTGTCGCCGGCTGGCTCGGCGGGCTGACCGGTTTCCTGATCCTGAGCTTCTACCTGGTGGTGGCCGGCTGGGCGCTGGCCTACGTGCCGGCGACCTTCAGCGGCGGTTTCGCCGGGGTCAGCGGCGAGGCCAGTGGCGAGCTGTTCGGCGCGTTGCTCGCCAGCCCCCTGCGCCTGGTGGTGTGCGCCACGCTGGTATTGGCCGCGACCATGCTGATCGTCGGGCTCGGCGTGCGCGGCGGATTGGAGCGCTCGCTGCGTTTCCTCATGCCCGGGCTGTTCGTGCTGATGCTGGTGCTGGTCGTTTATGCCGCCATCGAAGGTGAATTCGCCCAGGCGTTGCAGTTCCTCTTCGTGCCCGATTTCTCCGAGCTGACCGCCAAGAGCGTACTGATTGCGCTCGGCCACGCGTTCTTCACGCTCAGCCTGGGCTGCGGCGCGATGATGGTCTACGGCTCCTATCTGCCAGAAGGCACCTCCATCGCCAAGACGTCCGTTCTCGTCGCCTTGGCCGACACCGCCGTGGCGCTGCTGGCGGGAATGGCGATCTTTCCGCTGGTGTTCGGCAACGCGCTGGAGCCGGGCGCGGGTCCGGGGCTGATCTTCGTCACGCTGCCCATCGCCTTTGGCCAGATGCCGCTGGGGCAGGTGGTCGGCGGGCTGTTCTTCGTCATGCTGGTGATCGCCGCGCTGACCTCGGCCATCTCGCTGTCCGAGCCGAGCATCGCGTGGCTGACCGAACGTTTCGGCATGAGCCGGCTCAAGGCGGTGCTGGTCAGCGGCGGGCTGCTCTGGCTGCTGAGCTTGGGCAGCGTCTTCTCGTTCAACCTCTGGGCGGACTATCAGCTCTTCGGCAAGACCTTCTTCGACACCCTGGACTACCTCACCACCAACTGGCTGATGCCGCTCGGTGGCCTGGGCACGGTGCTGTTCACCGGTTGGGTGCTCAAGGAAGCCACTGTCCGCGAGGCCATCGGCCTGCAGCGGGACGGCCTGTTCCGGGCCTGGTGGCTCTTGCTGCGTTTCGGCACACCGCTGGGAATCGTGCTGGTATTTCTGAACCTGGCAGGGATGATCTGATGCCCATGCGACAGGCTGCCGCATCGGCCTGTCAGCAAATCGTTACGCCGCTGGAGCTGCCCGCTCTGCAGTGCTGCCGCTCCAGGCGCTGTAAAGAAATGCTGACGCAACGGGTGCCGGTAACGAGGTCGGCTGCTCCGGGACGCGCTTGTCGCCGCACGCGGGGTGGTTTGAGATGGCTCGGCCTGGCTGCTCGCCAGGCATGGACGTGCCACGGGGTGGGGTGCCGGGCAGACGACTGCCGGCCCGAGCCGCGCCTGGCAGGTATACAATGCGCGCCGTTTTGTCTGTGACCCCGCTGCGTACCGCGCAGCCGCGAGTCGGTCGCGCATTGCCGGGCGTCTGCAAGGCGCCCGGCGTGCAGTCTGCCGCTCGTCCCGGTGTTTCCGCTTTCACTCCGCCGTGTCACGAGCGCGGCGGGTTCGATTTCCGTCACAGATAACAACAAACAGGTGGCGCATGACCCGTGAAAAACCGAAGAACCTCTGGCTGTCCCGCTGGGGCTTCATCCTCGCTGCGACCGGCTCGGCCGTCGGCCTCGGCAATATCTGGAAATTCCCCTACATCACCGGCCAATACGGGGGCGGCGCCTTCGTCCTGATGTACCTGGCGTGCATCCTGGCCATCGGCATTCCGGTGATGATGACCGAGATCGCCATCGGCCGCCGTGGCCGTGGCAGCCCCATCGACGCCATCGGCCGTGCGGTGCGGGAGAACGGTAGCAGCCCGCTATGGAAGGGTGTCGGCGGCATGGCGATGACGGCCGGCTTCCTGATCCTGTGCTTCTATGTCGTCGTGGCCGGCTGGGCCTTCGCCTATACGCTGAAGATGCTCGACGGCTCGCTCGCGGGCGGCTCGGTCGATGCGCTCGCCCAGGTGTTCGAGGCGCACAACGCCAATGCCCTGCAACTTGGCGGCTGGAGCCTGCTGGTGGCGCTGCTGACCTTGTGGATCGTCGCCAGGGGCGTGCAGGCCGGCATCGAGCGCGCCGTGCGCTGGATGATGCCGGGGCTGGCGATCATGCTGCTGATTCTGGTCGGCTATGCCTTCACCAGCGGCGGTTTCGACCAGGGCTTTGCCTTCCTCTTCAGCTTCGACACCTCCAAGCTCACCGGTGAGGCGCTCCTGGCCGCGCTCGGGCATGCGTTCTTCACCCTGAGCCTGGCGTCCGGCGCCATCCTCACCTACGGCTCGTACATCCCCGATGGGCAGTCCATCGCGCGCACCACCTTCATGGTCGCGATCGCCGACACCGCCGTTGCGTTGCTGGCGGGGCTGGCGATATTCCCGATCATCTTCGCCAATGGCATGGACCCGACCGCCGGCCCGGGCCTGATCTTCATGAGCCTGCCGCTGGCCTTCCAGCAGATGCCGTTCGGCACGCTGTTCGGCGTGCTGTTCTTCGCCATGGTGTCCATCGCCGCGCTGACCTCGGCCATCTCGATGATCGAGGCCACCGTGGCCTACCTAAACGAGAAGCACGGCATCAGCCGCCTCAAGGCCGCCATGGGTGCGGGCGCGGTGCTGCTGGTGATCAGCCTGCTGGCGATGCTTTCGTTCAACCTGATGGCCGGCTGGGCGCCGCTGGGCAAGAACTTCTTCGATTGGCTGGATTACCTGACCTCGCGCTGGATGATGCCGCTGGGTGGCATCTTCATCGTGGTGTTCGCAGGTTACGCGCTGCGCAGCGACATCATGCGCGACGAGCTCGGCCTGCCACCGTTGGGCTATGCGCTGTGGTTGTTCATGGTGCGTTACGTCTGCCCGGTGCTGATCACCATGGTCTTCCTGCACGCCCTCGGCTGGCTGGGTTTCGACCCGCTCGCGCGCTGGTACTGGATCGCCGGTGCCATTGGCCTGCTGACCGTGCTGGGCGAAGGCCTGCGTCCACGGGTGTGGCCGGTGCTGGTCGGGCGTAGCGCCTGAGCGATTTCCCGAACGAGGCGCCACGGCAGGGCGGTCCTGGCGCCTTTGGGTTGATAGCCAAGGGCCATGCCGTTTGTCGGCTGGCATGGAAGGGCTTGCTGGAGCGTCCGTCATCCGGCGCTTGCGGGGCGTTCGATCAAGAGCCTCTGGCTCAAGATCGCCGGCCCGGGGCCGATACAAGGTCTCGTGCAGTGGACGCTCAAAGAGGCCAGGGATTGCCGCACTCGATCCAGACCTATCCGGACACGCGCCCATGCCTAGCCGTCTCAAATTCAGCCACAAGATCCTTCTGGCCGCGTCATTGGTCGTGATCGCGACCTTCGCACTGTTTACGCTCTTCAACGATTACCTGCAGCGCAACGCCATCCAGGCCAAGCTGGAAAGCTACCTGGACGAAATGGGCGATGTGACTGCCCACAATATCCAGAACTGGCTGTCCGGCCGTTTGGTGCTGCTGGAGAGCACCGCGCAGACCATCGCCCGCGACAGCTCCGGCCAGGCTGTCGAGGCGCTGGTGCAACAGCCGGCGCTGAGCTCCACCTTCGCCTTCACCTACCTCGGCCGCAACGACGGCGAGTTCATCGTCCATCCGCGTTTCGAACTGCCCGAAGGCTACGATCCGCGCCAGCGCCCCTGGTACAAGGATGCCGTCAATGCCGGCAAGACGACCCTGACCGAGCCCTATCAGGACGCTGCCACCAACGAACTGATCATCACCGCGGCGACGCCGGCAAAGGCGGGCAGCCAGAACCTAGGCGTGGTCGGCGGCGACCTCAGCCTGAAGGTGCTGGTGGACATCATCAACGCCCTGAACTTCGACGGCATGGGCTACGCCTTTCTCGTCAGCGGCGACGGCAAGGTGCTGGTCCACCCCGATCAGAACAAGGTGATGAAGACCCTCGCCGAGATCTACCCGCAGAACACCCCGTCGCTGACCAGCGGCTTCAGCGAAGCCGAGCTCGACGGTCAGGCGCGCATCCTCAGCTTCAGCCCGGTGACCGGCCTGCCGTCGGTGACCTGGTACGTCGGCATCTCGGTCGACAAGCAGAAGGCCTATGCGACGCTCTCCAGCTTCCGCACCTCAGCCCTGGTGGCGGCCGTCATCGCGGTGGTGTTCATCCTCGTGTTGCTGGGCATGCTGATTCGAGTGCTGATGCGCCCGCTGACCGACATGGGTCGAGCCATGGGCAACATCGCCGAAGGCGAGGGCGACCTGACCCGTCGGCTCAAGGTGGAGTCGAAGGACGAGTTCGGTGAACTGGCGTCCGCCTTCAACCGCTTCGTCGAGCGTATCCATGGCTCGATCCGCGAAGTGTCGTCGGCGACTCAGCAGGTCAACGAAGTGGCGCAGCGCGTGCTGGCGGCCTCCAACTCCTCGATGGTCAATTCCGACGAGCAGGCCAGCCGCACCAACAGCGTCGCCGCGGCGATCAACCAGCTCGGCGCGGCAGCCCAGGAAATCGCCCGCAACGCCGCCGACGCCTCGCAGCAGGCCAGCGGCGCCAGCCACCAGGCCGAGGGAGGGCGCAAGGTGGTCGAGCAGAACATCGAGGCGATGAAGCGACTGTCAGGTAACATCAGCGCGTCCTGCGCCCAGATCGAGGCACTGAACAACCAGACCGTGGGCATCGGCCAGATCCTCGACGTGATCAAGGGCATCTCCGAGCAGACCAACCTGCTGGCGCTCAACGCGGCCATCGAAGCGGCCCGCGCCGGCGAAGCCGGGCGTGGATTCGCCGTGGTCGCGGACGAGGTACGCAGCCTGGCTCATCGCACCCAGACCTCGGCGCAGGAAATCCACGGGATGATCGAGAAGCTGCAAACCGGCGCGCGGGATTCGGTGAGCACCATGACCGAGAGCCAGCGTCAGAGCGAGGCCAGCGTGGGCATCGCCAACCAGGCCGGCGAGCGGCTCGAGAGCGTGACCCGAAGCATCGGCGAGATCGATGCGATGAACCAGTCCGTCGCCACTGCGACGGAAGAGCAGACCTCGGTGATCGAGTCGTTGAACATGGATATCACAGAGATCAATACGCTCAACCAGGAGGGCGTGGAGAACCTGCAGTCCACACTGCGGGCCTGTGGGGATCTGGAACAGCAGGCGGCGCGGTTGAAGCAGTTGGTGGGGAGCTTCAGGATCTGATCTGGTGTTTGATGAAAATAAGGGCGCTTCGGCGCCTTTTTTCATTCCGCCGAATTGGCATCGTATATCGGCGCTTTTCGTTGGGGGGCGGCGAGTTCTTGGTCGAGGAGCTTTTTGCGCTTTGCGTTCGCTGAGTGAACCCTTTTGGCGAGTTAGCTGAAGCATTGGTTTCGCCCTGCTGGGCGACTCACTTTTTTCAAACGCCAAAAAAGTAAGCAAAAACGCTTGCCCCTACATCTGGCCCCGGCTGCGCCGGGGTTCCCTCGCTCCAGGCGACGTTCCAGGGGCCCGCCGCGAAGGGCCATCCCTGGCCCATCGCAGCTCTCGCGGCATCCATGCCGCTCAACCCCTTCCAAGCCACCTGCGCNTACATCTGGCCCCGGCTGCGCCGGGGTTCCCTCGCTCCAGGCGACGTTCCAGGGGCCCGCCGCGAAGGGCCATCCCTGGCCCATCGCAGCTCTCGCGGCATCCATGCCGCTCAACCCCTTCCAAGCCACCTGCGCTCGGCCTCCTAAAGGGGCAATTCGGTGGTGGCTGTTGAGCCGTGCAATAACGCCTTTGCGGAGGCCTTCTGTAGGGTGGGTAACGCGAAGCTTACCCACCGATTTTGAGTGCAACGTTCGAGGCCAGTCGCTACGTCGATCGCGGTGGAAAATGCTTTGCAGTTTTCCGCTCTACGAAGCTTTACCAACAGGCGAACTATCAGACGCCGCCGAACGCCCCTTCAGAAGGCCGAATGGAATCCGCGCGGAGGGGTGCGAGCGGCATGGATGCCGCGAGAGGCGTAAAGGGCCATGGATGGCCCTTGTACGCCGGTCCCCGGAGCGCGGATGGAATGAGGGAAGTCTCGCGAAGCGAGACCCGGATGCAGGGGCAAAGCGTTTTTGGTTACTTTTTCGGCGTTTGGAAAAAGTGACTCGCCCAGCAGGGCGAAACCACTGCTTCGATCCACTCGGCAAGCCAACCAAATGGAGAAGACAAAACTTTTGCGAGCAAAAAACAGTGAGCCACCGGCGTCACGGCTTTGGCCGCCGTCAATGCCAATTGACCCATTCCCCACCCCCATGGTCGAGATGAAACCAAGGCCCACCAATCTCGGGCCACCCGATCACAGGAGACCCTCATGAAAGTCCTCATCGTGCTCACCTCCCATGACAAGCTCGGCGATACCGGCAAGCCCACCGGCTTCTGGCTCGAAGAATTCGCCGCGCCTTACTACGTATTCAAAGATGCCGGTGCCGAAATCGTCCTGGCCTCGCCCAAGGGCGGACAGCCACCGCTGGATCCGAAAAGCGATGCGCCGGATGCCCAGACCGAGATGACCAAACGCTTCAAGAACGATGCCGAGGGGCAAGCGCTGCTGGCCAACACCCGAAAGCTGGACGAGGTCTCTGCAGCGGACTTCGATGCGGTGTTCTACCCCGGCGGCCATGGCCCGCTGTGGGACCTGTCGGGCAATCCGACCTCGATCGCGCTGATCGAGTCGTTCATCCAGGCGGGCAAGCCGGTCGCGGCGGTCTGTCACGCACCGGCGGCATTGGTCGCGGTGCGCGGTGCGGACGGCGAATACCTGGTTAAGGGCAAGCGCGTCACCGGCTTCACCAACACCGAGGAAGCTGGCGTGCAGCTCACCGAAGTGGTGCCGTTTCTGCTGGAGGACAAGCTCAAGGAAATCGGCGGTGACTACAGCAAGGGGCCGGACTGGTCGTCCTACGTGCAGGTCGACGGGCTGCTGATCACCGGCCAGAACCCGGCGTCCTCGGAAGAGACGGCCCGGGAGCTGCTCAAGTCGCTCAAGGCGGGCTGAGCGCGTTCAGCCCGCCAGTCCGGTCGGCCAGGTCAGGCTGTTGGCCTGGCTGTAGCTTTCGAATAGCGGCTTGCTGAACAGGTAGCCCTGCATCAGACGGATGCCCTGGTCGTGCAGGGCGCTGCATTCATCCGGGGTTTCGACGCCTTCGGCGATGACCTCGATCCCCAGCTCGCGGCAGATGCCCACGGTGCCGCGGACGATTGCCTGGCGCGAGCGGCTCTGGTCGATACCGCGGATCAGCTCCATGTCCAGCTTGATCAGGTCAGGCTGGAAATCGGCCAGCAGGTTGAGCCCGGCGAAACCCGCACCGAAATCGTCGATGGCGGTGAGAAAGCCGATGCGCTGGTATTCGCGAAAGACCTCGGTCAACCATTTGGCATCGCTGATGCGCTCGCCTTCGACGGTCTCGAAGATGATCCGCTCGATTGGAAAACCGTGCGCGCGGGCGGCTTCGAGGGTCGAGCGGATGCACAATTCGGGGCGGTAGATGGCGTTGGGCAGGAAGTTGATCGACAGCCGGCTTTGCATGCCGAGTTTGGCCGCCGTCTTGATCGCCTTGATCCGGCAGGCCTGGTCGAAGCGGAAGCGGTTATCGTCGGTCACGTTAGCCAGCACACTCGGCGCCGGCTCTCCCGCCACACCGCGCACCAGCGCTTCGTGGGCGTAGACGTCGCGGGTGTGGATGTCGACGATCGGCTGGTAGGCGTAGCTGAAGCGAAAACCCAGGCGCTCACCACTGGCGCAGCTGGCGCAGGCGCCGTGTTCGCTGGCGGGGTGGCAGGCGTACTGGTCTGGGGCTGGGTTACCGCAGGTGTCGCGTTGTGTCATGGCAAGCTCGTCTGAAGCGGTGGCTGGAGCATAGCGGCCGCGTTGGCGGGGGCTGGAGCCCACTCGTCACCCGACTGTTCAGTCACGTCGAAACGGATCTATCGAGCATAGTAGGCCAGAAGTCCCGTCGAAGTGATGGCAAGTTGCTATGACTTGATGTGGCTGGAAGAGTTCCGGCCCCGGATATCAGGCGGGCAGGGCGCATCGGGTACCGATGCGACCTGCCGGCTTTCAGGCCGTGACCCGCGCGATCGCGGCGGCCAGCTGACCCAGCCGCTCGGCATCGAGCCCGGCGATGTTGGCGCGACCGCTTTCGACCAGGTACACCGAATCTTCGCGGCGCAGGCGCAGCACTTGCTCGGCGGTCAGGCCGGTGTAGGAGAACATCCCGCGCTGCTGCGCGATGTGCGCGAAGCGTTCGGCCAGGCCATGCGGCGCGAGCGCATCGACCAGCCCCTGACGCAGCCCGGCAATGCGCTCGCGCTTGGCGGCGACTTCCTGCTGCCAGAGCTGGCGCAGTTCGGGATTGGCGAGAATCATCGCCACGACGGCCGCGCCATGCGAAGGCGGCGTGGACCAGAGGTTGCGCGCCACCGAGGCGAACTGGCTGCGCACGTCGATCAGCGATTCACCGTCGGCGGCTACCACGATCAGCGCGCCGGTGCGCTCGCGATACAGGCCGAAGTTCTTCGAACAGGAACTGGTGATCAGCACTTCCGGCAAGGCATCGACGAACAGGCGGACCGCCCAGGCGTCCTCGTCCAGCCCGTCGCCGAAGCCCTGGTAGGCGAAGTCGAACAAGGGCAATAGCTCGCGCTCGCGAACGATGTCCAATACCTGCCGCCAATCGTCCCGGCTCAGGTCGTATCCGGTGGGGTTGTGGCAGCAGGCATGCAGCAGCACCATGTCGCCGCGAGGGATGCGTGACAGCGTCTCGAGCATCGCCGGCACGTCCAGCCGATTCGCGGCATCCACGTAGGGGTAGTGCTCGACCTTCAGCCTCGCCGCGGCGAACAGGGTTTCGTGGATCGGCCAGGTCGGGTCGCTGAGCCAGAGGCTGCGGCCGGGCAGGCACTTGGCGAGGAAGTCGCCGACCAGCCGCAGCGCGCCGGTGCCGCCGGGCGTCTGGGTGCAGCCGGCACGTTTGTCTACCAGGGCGGGCGAGCCTTCACCGAGCACCAGCTGCAACAGCTGTTCACCGAACAGCGGATCGCCGTGGCCACCGATGTAGCTTTTGGTCTGCTCGCTGTCGATCAACCGCTGCTCGGCCTGTTTTACCGCACGGGGGATGGGCGTGAGGCCCAGGGCGTCCTTGTAGACGCCCACGCCGAGGTCGAGCTTGGCCGGGTTCGGGTCGGCACGATAGGCATCGAGCAAGCCGAGAATCGGGTCGCCGGGCACCCGTGTGACCGTTGCGAAATGCTTCACTTGCGGCCCTCGGCAGTCTTGGCCACCTCGTCGGTGCGTGCGGCCATGATGAAGTCGTTGCGGTGCAGGCCCTTGATCGAGTGGCTCCACCAGGTGACGGTCACCTTGCCCCACTCGGTGAGCAGGCCCGGGTGATGCCCCTCGGCTTCGGCGATCTCGCCGACGGCGTTGGTAAACGCCAGGGCGTGCTTGAAGTTCTTGAACAAGAAGACCTTCTCCAGCTCCATGTGGCCGTCGCGAGTCTCGATGTTCCAGTCGGGAATCTGCTTGATCAGCTCGGCCAGTTCCTCGTCGGAGACCTTCGGTGCGTCGGCGCGGCAGGCTTCGCAGTGGGCTTGGGTCAAAGCGGTCATGGTCGGTCCTTGTAGTGAGGTTGATAAGAGTTAAGCAGCATAGGGTGGACAACGCCGCAGGCTTGTCCACGCGTGGGCTCGGTCCGCGGTTTGCCTGCAGGCCTATGCGCCGATCGGTCGAAACGACCGGCGCCGCCGCGAGACGTCGTCGTGGCCGAACCGACGCGTGGAAACTGCTTCGCAGTTTTCCAGCCTACGCCGCTTTCGGTGGGAACTTCGGCTGGTGCAGGCCCAGGCGCATCGCCTCGTGCACCATGCCCATGATGTCCTGGTGGGCCACGTCGAACAGCCGCTTGAGCTCGGGCAGGACGAAGTACACCGGTTGCAGGATGTCGATGCGGTACGGCGTGCGCATGGCTTCGATGACGTCGAACGGCTGATGTTCGGGCGCATCGGAGAGGCAGTAGAGCGTCTCCTTCGGCGAGGAGAGGATGCCGCCACCATAGATGCGGCGGCCGGCCGGCGTGTCGACCAGGCCGAACTCGATGGTCATCCAGTACAGGCGCGCCAGGTAGACGCGCTCTTCCTTCGTCGCCTTCAGGCCGAGCTGGCCGTAGGTGTGGGTGAATTCGGCGAACCAGGGGTTGGTCAGCAGCGGGCAGTGGCCGAAGATCTCGTGGAAGATGTCCGGCTCCTGCAGGTAGTCCAGCTCTTCCGGGGTGCGGATGAAGGTGGCGACGGGAAAGCGCTTGCTCGCCAGCAGCTCGAAGAAGGTCTGGAAGGGGATCAGCGCCGGTACGCGCGCGACCTGCCAGCCGGTGGTCGCGCCGAGCACGCGGTTGATCTCGTCCAGCTGCGGGATACTGTCATGGGGCAGGGCGAGCTGCTCGATGCCGTCCAGGTATTGCTGGCAGGCGCGTCCGTCGAGCAGTTTCAGCTGCCGTTCGATCAGGGTCTGCCAGACGGCATGCTCGGTCTCGGGGTAGTGGATGTAGCCGTTCGCGTCCGGTTCGCGGGCGACGTAGCGGGTGGTTTTCATCTGGACCTCCTGAGCGGGTGGCCGCCTGAGTCTTTGTTGTTATCGATGGCTCATCTGACCGCGCCGCGGCGGCCCTGGCGAGCCACGTGGCGCCGCGCCGCGCGCTGGGGTTGTGGTCGGCCTGTAATGAAAACCTTACGGCTCGCGCCGCGGCCGCGGATATCACCTTGCTTGGCGGGCTGGCTGTCAAATAATCTTGACGAAAATCGACGGC
The DNA here is from genome assembly GCF_022810315.1 of Stutzerimonas marianensis. Classification (NCBI taxonomy): domain Bacteria; kingdom Pseudomonadati; phylum Pseudomonadota; class Gammaproteobacteria; order Pseudomonadales; family Pseudomonadaceae; genus Stutzerimonas; species Stutzerimonas marianensis. Next base: position 134,969 of record NZ_JALGRD010000005.1, read on the forward strand.
GGGCTGCAGAAAGTCGCCGCTTCGCATAACAACAAGACAAGGCACCTTGCATGCGTATCAAGATTCTCTGCCAGAACCGCGTCGGCATCCTGCGTGACATGCTCGAACTGCTCGTCGACTACGGCATCAACGTCGCCCGTGGCGAGGTTGGCGGCGAACACGGCAATGCCGTCTACCTGCATTGCCCGAACCTGATGAACCTGCAGCTGCAGGCCCTGCGCCCGAAAATCGAGGCGCTGCAGGGGGTGTTCGAGGTGCGCAAGGTGGGCCTCATGCCCAGTGAGCGGCACTCGCTGGAACTCAACGCGCTGCTTGGCGCGCTGGAGTTTCCGGTGCTGTCGATCGACATGAGCGGTGCCATCGTGGCGGCGAACCGCGCCGCGGCCCAACTGCTCGGCGTGCGGGTAGACGAAGTGCCGGGGATGAGCCTGTCCCGCTACGCCGAGGACTTCGACCTGCCCGCCCTGGTGCGCGCCAACAAGGCGCGGATCAACGGTTTGCGCGTCACCATTCGCGGCGACGTCTTCCTGGCCGACATCGCCCCGCTGCAATCGGAACATGACGACAGCGAGGCGCTCGCCGGGGCCGTGCTCACCCTGCATCGGGCGGACCGCGTGGGCGAGCGCATCTATAACGTGCGCAAGCAGGAGCTGCGCGGCTTCGACAGCATCTTTCAAAGCTCCAAGGTGATGGCGGCGGTGGTGCGGGAGGCGCGGCGCATGGCGCCGTTGGACGCGCCGCTGCTGATCGAGGGCGAGACCGGGACCGGCAAGGAACTGCTCGCCCGTGCCTGTCACCTCTCCAGCCCACGCGGGCAATCACCGTTCATGGTCCTCAACTGCGCCGGGTTGCCCGAATCCATGGCCGAGACCGAGCTGTTCGGCTACGGCCCCGGCGCCTTCGAAGGGGCGCGCCCCGAGGGCAAGCTCGGCCTGCTGGAGCTGACCGCCGGCGGCACGCTGTTTCTCGACGGCGTGGGGGAGATGAGCACGCGGTTGCAGGCCAAACTCGTGCGCTTCCTGCAGGACGGTTGCTTCCGCCGTGTCGGCAGCGAACAGGAGGTCTACCTCGATGTGCGGGTGATCTGCGCGACCCAGCTGGACCTCTCCGAGCTTTGCGCGCGGGGCGAGTTCCGCCAGGATCTCTACCACCGGCTCAATGTGCTGTCCCTGCACATCCCGCCGTTACGCGAATGCCTCGACGGGCTGGAGCCGCTGGCGCTGCACTTCATCGACCAGGCCAGCCGGCAAATCGGTTGCGCGCTGCCCAGCCTGTCCGCCGAGGCCCTGGAGCGGTTGGCCGGGTATCACTGGCCGGGCAACGTCAGGCAACTGGAAAACACGCTGTTTCAGGCGGTGTCGTTGTGCGACGGCAAGCTGATCAGGCCGGAACATATCCGTCTGCCGGACTACGGTACGCCGCCGCCGCTGGGCAACTTCTCGCTCGAAGGCAGCCTGGACGAGATTCTCGGCCGCTTCGAGAAGGCCGTGCTGCAGGACCTCTACGCGCGCCACCCCAGCAGCCGGCAATTGGGCAAGCGGCTGGGCGTTTCGCATACCACGGTGGCGAACAAGCTGCGCGATCATGGCATCGGCAAAGAGGGTTGATCGCTATGGGCGGATAGCTGCCCAAATGCAACATCGACCTGTAGGAGCCAGCTTGCTGGCGATCAGACGTGACGCTGAGCTGTGTCTGATGCGCCGAGGATCGCGAGCAAGCTCGCTCCTACGAAGGGCAAGAGCAAGTTCGCTACGAAGGGTAGCGAGCCGTCCCGCGTCCGCTTAATGAACCGCCTGGGTCACCGCGTCGATCAGCGCCTGCAGGTCGATCGGCTTGCGCAGGTGCAGGGTGAAGCCGGCGGCCTTGGCCTTTTCCACGTCGCGCAGGGTGCCGTAACCGGTCAGGGCGATGCTTGGGGTATGCCGATTGGCGCCCTGCTGGCGGATGCTGGCCATCATCTTGTGCCCATCGATCTCGGGCATGCCGATGTCGGAGACGATCACGTCGAACTCGTTTTGCGTGGCGACCTCGATACCGCGTGCGCCGCTGTCGGCGGGGGTGACGACCGCCCCTTCGCTTTCCAGGAGTTCGCACATGGTTTCGAGGATGTCCGGCGAGTCGTCGACCAGCAGGATGCGGATGCCCGTCAGGCCGCCGTTCTCGCCGCCATTGGCCGACTCGCTCAGTTCCAGTTCGGCCTGCAAATGAATAGGCAGCCAGATGCTGAACCGCGCGCCGCGACTGATGCCTTCCGAGTGGGCCTCGATGCGGCCGTTGTGCGCTTCGACCAATTGCTTGACCAGCGCCAGGCCGATGCCCAGCCCGTGCTTGGAGCGTTGGGCGTGCTGCATCTCGGCCTGGCCGAACATGTCGAAGACCTTGGGCAGGAAGTCGGCGCTGATGCCCTCGCCGGTGTCGATGACGTCGAGGCGGGCCAGGTCACCCTCGCGTTCGAGCTGCATGCAGATGCGCTCGCCGCCCTTGGTGAATTTCCAGGCGTTGTTCAGCAGGTTCCAGATGATCTGGTCCAGGCGTGTCGGATCGGCTTGCACGTAAACCGGCTGTTCCGGTTTGTACACGTCGAAGGTCACGTTCTCGGCCTGTGCCAGCGGGGCGAATACCGCCTCGATCCCGCGCAATACGTCCTGGTAGTTCAGGGTCGAGAACTGCAGCTTGAGCTTGCCGGTACGGATCCGCGAGACGTCCATCAGATCGTCGATGATGCGCGATTGGCTGCGCACGGCGTTTTGGATCGACTGCGTCGCCTTGCGCAGGTTGGGGTTGTTCTTCGCGACCTGAGAGCGGGCAACCAGGTCGGTATTGAGCTGGATGAGGTTGAGCGGGTGCTTGAGCTCGTGCGATAGCACGGCGAAGAACTGATCCTTCTGCAGGTTGGCGGCCTGGATGCTCTCCAGCTCGCTTTGCTGCGCGGAGCTGCGCTGGCGCTCTTCGGTGAGGTCGCGGGCGATCTTGGCGAAGCCGATGACCTTGCCCGTGCCGTCCACCAGCGGGTTGAGCAGGCCGCTGAGGAAGCAGCGGCTACCATCGCGGCGGGCGTGCCAGCGCTCGTCCGTGGCTTGGCCGTGTTCGAGCGCCCGCTTGCGCTCGGCCTCGGGAACGCCGGCCTGTCGATCCTGTTCGGTGTAGATGATGTCCACCGTCTGGCCGAGCACTTCGGTTTCGCGGTAACCCAGAATCAGCTCGGCGCCGCGGTTCCAGGTGGTGACCAGGCCGTCGCAGTCCAGCGTGACGATGGCGTAGCCCTTGGTGCTCTGCGCCAGCAGCTTGAGGTGGGCTTCACCGGCGCGTAGCTCTTCCTCGGCCCGGCGCCGGTCGCTGATGTCGATGAAGGTCAGCACGGCGCCTTCGATGCGGTCGTCCAGCGTGCGATAGGGCAGGAAGCGCGCCAGATACCAGTGATTGGTCTCGCGGTTGCGCACTTCGCGCTCGACCAGGTGCAGCTCTTCGAAGGCTTCGGCGGCGTCCTTGGCCAATAGCGGGTAGTCCAGTCGGTGGGTGATGTCGAACAGCGAACGGCCGGCATCGTTGCCGATCACATTGAAAATGTCCTTGGCGCGCGGGGTGAACCACTTGATGCGCATCTTGCGGTCGACGAAGACCGTGGCGATGTCGGTGGAGGAGATCAGGTTCTGCAGGTCGTCGTTGATCTTGCTGGTCTCGTCGACCTTGGTCTTGAGCTCGTAGTTGACCGTGGTGAGCTCTTCGTTGATCGACTGCAGCTCTTCCTTGCTGGTTTCCAGCTCCTCGGTGGCCGAGTGCAGTTCCTCGTTGATCGCCTGGAGCTCCTCGTTGGAGGCGCGCAGTTCCTCGGTGGAGGTTTCCGAGTGCTCCATGGTGATCTGCAGGCGCTCCTTGGTGTGCTGCAGTTCCGCCTCGAGCTGGGTCAGCACGCTGTTCTTGGTGTCCGGCTCCTCCAGCGTGCTGCTGTCCATGCAGGCTTCGACTTCATCGAAGAGCACCAGGGTGTAGTCGCTGCCGACTTCGTTGTCGCGGAACGGGCGCACCACCATGTTCACGTAGTAGCTGCGGCCGTCACGTTCCAGGCGCACGCGGCGCGCCTCCACGCTCTTGCCGGTATGGCTGGCCTGGTACAGCGCGGTGCGCAGTTCGAGGCGCAGCTGCGGATGCACCAGGGTCGTCAGGTTCAGCGAGGGTTCGCCGCCGACATAGCGCAGGAAGTTTCCGGCGCGGTCGGACATGTGCACGATCTCCGCGTCCTGATTGACGATGACGCTCGGCGGTGCGTACTGCTCCAGCGCGCGCTGGTGGACGTCGGCAAAGGAGAACTTGCGGTGGCGTCGGTGTGGCTCGCTGAACGGCGGGCGCGGCGGTGTGGTGAGGGCGAAGCCGTGCACCGGGCCGATGGGGGCGTGGCGCTGGGATGTGCCCACTTCCTTGGCGCGGTAGATGCGGTTCTTCTTGTCCACCGCGGTGAACAACTGGCTGCAGACGTCGGCGGTTTCGGAACTGCCGAGAAACAGATACCCGCCGGGGTTGAGGGCGAAGTGGAACATGCGCAGCACTTCGATCTGGATGTCGCGGTCCAGGTAAATCATCAGGTTGCGGCAGGAGATCAGGTCGAGCCGCGAGAACGGCGGGTCGCGCAGAATGTTGTGGCGGGCGAAGAGGATCCGCTCGCGCAGCTCCTTCTGCAGGCGCAGCTGGTTCTGTTCCTTGACGAAGTACTGGCGCAGCCGGGCCGGGGTGACGTCGGTGACGATGGCCTCGGGGTAGACGCCGGCGCGTGCGGTTTCCAGGGCGCGGTCGTCGATGTCGGTGGCGAACAGCTGGGTCTGGATGTTGACCTTGGCACCGCTCGCGACCGCCTGGTCGGCCAACAGCATGGCCAGCGAATAGGCTTCCTCGCCGGTGGAACAGGCCGCCGACCAGACGCGCAGGGTTTTGTCGTCCGTGGCGAGCTTCTGCTCGAACAGCGCCGGGAGGATGTCGTGCTCCAGCGCCTCGAAGGCCTCGCGGTCGCGGAAGAAGTTGGTCACGCCGATCAACATGTCGGCCAGCAGCGCCGGGGTTTCCTCCGGGCTGCCCTGTAGGTAGCGGGCGTAGCTGGGCATGTCGGGCACGGTGTTGACCTGCATGCGCCGCTCGATGCGGCGCAGCACCGTGGCCAGCTTGTAATGGCGGAAATCATGACCGGTGCGGGTGCGCAGCGCAGCGAGGATTTCACGCAGCGCTAGCTCATTGGGCTTGGACTGGGTCTGCGCCTGGATGTACTCCATATCGCCCGGCACGGCCGCGGTGTGCTCGCTGTCCTCGGGCGAGGCAACCGGGCGGAACTGCTCGAGCAGCGTTTGCATGTTGCGGCGCAGTTCGACCAGCTTCTGCGCGATGTCGGCCACCGGCAGAACGATGTCGACCATCCCGGTTTCGATGGCGCTGCGCGGCATCGAGTCGAACTCCGCGTCGCCGGGTTCCTGCGCCAGAGTGATGCCGCCCTGTTCCTTGATCCGCGACAGGCCCACCGAGCCGTCGGCGCCGCTGCCGGACAGCACGATGCCGATGGAGTGGGTGTGATGGGTGTCGGCCAGGGTACGGAAGAACAGGTCGATGGCCACCTGCGAGCCGCGCTCGCGCTGCGGCTTGGTCAGGCGCAGGTAGCCATCGTTCATCGACAGGTCCAGCGCCGGGGGAATCACGTAGATGTGGTTGCGCTCGATGGGCGTCGGCTGGGTGACCTGCCGCACCGGCATGCGGGTCACCTTCTGCAGGATCTCGTCGGCCTTGCTCTCGTGCTTGGGCGAGAGGTGCATGATCACCACGAAGGCCATGCCGCAGTCGTTCGGCATGCTTTCGAAGAGGGTCAACAACGCCTTGAGACCGCCCGCCGAAGCACCGATGCCGACCACTGGAAAATTCAGGTTGCTTCGGGTCAGGTTGCTGTTCTTCGGCCTGGACGTCTCGGGGCTGGTGCTCATTGAATCCTCGGCGTTTATTGGGGCTATTTTCCAGCGGCACAATGGACTGACAGCGAAACAGGTCAGGGAATCCACCAACCCGTTGCCGTGCTGCCAAACGGATGATAAGGCTTTGTGAAGGTGAATACCCAACCGCACCGGAACCGGACGGGTCAGCACTCGATGATGTTCACCGCGAGGCCGCCGCGAGCGGTTTCCTTGTATTTGCTCTTCATGTCGGCGCCGGTCTGGCGCATGGTGCGGATCACCTTGTCCAGCGAGATGAAGTGCCGGCCATCACCGCGCAGAGCCATGCGCGCGGCGTTGATCGCCTTCACCGCGCCCATGGCGTTGCGCTCGATGCAGGGGACCTGCACCAGCCCGCCGACCGGGTCGCAGGTCAGCCCGAGGTTGTGTTCCATGCCGATCTCGGCGGCGTTTTCCACCTGCTGCGGCGTGCCGCCGAGCACTTCGCACAGCGCGCCGGCGCCCATCGAACAGGCCACGCCCACCTCGCCCTGGCAGCCCACCTCGGCGCCGGAGATCGAAGCGTTCTCCTTGTAGAGGATGCCGATGGCGGCGGCGGTGAGCAGGAAGCGCACCACGCCGTCCTCGTCCGCGCCCGGGACGAAGCGCATGTAGTAATGCAGCAGCGCCGGAATGATGCCCGCCGCGCCATTGGTGGGCGCCGTGACCACGCGCCCGCCGCTGGCGTTTTCCTCGTTGACCGCCAGCGCATAGAGATCGACCCAGTCGAGCACGTTGAGTGCATCGCGCAGGTTGGCCTCGGGGTGTTCGCTGAGCTGGCGATACAGGCCCGCCGCGCGGCGGCGCACCTTGAGGCCGCCGGGCATGACGCCTTCGGTACGGCAGCCGGCCTCGACGCAGTCCTGCATGACCTGCCAGATGCGCAGCAGGCCGCTGCGGGTCTCGGCTTCCGGCCGCCAGACGGCCTCGTTGGCGAGCATCAGCTGGCTGATCGACAGCCCATGGGCGGCGCAGTGCTCGAGCAGCTCGGCGGCACTGCGGAAGCGGTAGGGCAGGGGCGTGCGGTCCTCGACGATGCGGTCATGGCCGGCGGCTTCCTCGTCAACGACGAAACCGCCGCCCACCGAGTAGTACTCGCGGCTGCGCAGCTGCAGACCAGCGGCGTCGAAGGCGCGGAAGATCAGACCGTTGGGGTGGTAGGGCAGCGGCCGGCGGATGAATTTGAGGTCATCGTGGATCACGAAGCGCAGCGTCCTTTCCCCAAGCAGGCGAAGAACGTCCTCTTCACGCATCCTGGCCAGCCGCTGCGGGATGCTGGCGGTGTCTACCGTCTCGGGGTGTTCGCCTTCGAGGCCGAGCAGCACGGCCTTGTCGCTGCCGTGGCCCTTGCCGGTGGCACCGAGCGAGCCGTACAGCTCGACCTTGATCCCCGCGGTCGCCTCCAGTAGCTCATCACGCCTGAGCCCCTCGGCAAAGCGCAGTGCGGCGCGCATCGGCCCGACCGTGTGAGAGCTCGAGGGGCCGATACCGATCTTGAACAGGTCGAATACGCTGAGGGACATGCAGGGCTCCGAGGCGGGCAGACGCTAGACAAGCCTAGACCCGAAAGCGTACGTGCAGTTGCCACCGGCAGGCAAAAGAGCGTCGCCGCCGCAAAATCCTTCGTTTCGCTAGGTCTTGAGGCTGAAGCCCGAACCGCCCCAGGGGTTGGCTTCCAGGCTGTTATGCACGGCGGTGGCCGCCTGCGCCGCCTGGCCGATGGCGACGCTGATCTGCTTCAGTCCGAGGGTCACATCGCCGATCGCGTAGAGGCCCCGCAGGGAGGTCTGCATACGGCTGTCGACATCGATGCCGCCGCATTCGTCGCATTCGAGCCCGAGCTGCACGGCCAGGTCCGAGCGATATCGAGCGCCCAGGCTCGGGTAGATGATGTCGAAGTGGTGCCACTCACCGCCGCAGGTCAGCAGCTCGATACCGGTGTCGCAGGGGCGCAGCGATTCCACGCGGTCGCTGATCAGGCGGATGTCGTAGTGCTGCGCCAGGGCAATGGCCTGCTCGCAGGCGTTGGGCTCGCCATGGACCACCACCGTCACGCTGTCGGTAAAGGTGCGCAGGAACACCGCGTGAGTGATGGCATTTTCCGCTTCGCCGTAAACCGCCACCTTGTGCCCGTCCACCTCGTAGCCGTCGCAGATGGCGCACAGGCGCAGTTTGCCGGCACCGATGGCCTGCTCCACGTCAGGCATGTCCGGCAGGGTGTCCTCGATGCCCGTGGCGAGGATGATGCGTCGGGCCACGCAGTGGCGGTCACCGTACTGCACGCTGAACCCTTCGGCGTGCGGCTCGATACGCTCGACCCGGCCCTGCTCCAGCCGCGCGCCATAGCCGCTGGCCTGCTCGCGCAGCCGGGCCAGCAGGTCATTGCCGTTGATGCCCGGTGGAAAGCCCGGGTAGTTGTGCGAGCGCGGAATCCACGATGCACGGCTCGAACCCGCGTCCACCACCAGGCAACTGCGGCGAAAGCGTGCCAGATAGAGCGCGGCGGTCAGGCCGCCCGGGCCGCCGCCGACGATTAGGCAGTCGATCGCGGGCAGGTCTTTCGGGGGCGTGGCATGAATGTCAGACATGGCGATCGGGTCGTGGCAGTGTGTTGCCTGTAGAAGTGACGGCCCGTTCGAAAGTTTCCACTGTCCGATGAGCGCGAGGTCTCGTTTTGAACGACCCGTCGCGCTCAAACCCTTGTGCCAGAGCCTCTGATGACGAACACTGCGGCCCGCTGACCGATGGGTCCTATCCGTACCCGGCGGTCATCGCCATTCCAATAAAGACCAGCGCGCGACCGCGTCGCCGTACCTGGTCACCTCGCAACACCTTCACCGCGTGCCACACCCGGCGCCGGTTGAACCATATCCGATTGCAATACACCACTCGAACGGGGCTCACGAGGCGCCGTCTCGGGTCTATTTCCCGTGGGGGTAGAAATGTTCAAGTCGTTGATTGTGGCGCCCTGTACGGCGCTGTTGCTGATGCTGGCGCCACTGGCTGTCGAAGCCGCAGAGCCCATCGTGATCAAGTTCGCCCATGTGGTTGGCGATGACACGCCCAAAGGCAAGGGCGCCCTGTTGTTCCAGAAGCTGGTGCATGAGCGGCTCGCCGGCGAGGTGAAGGTCGAGGTCTACCCAAATTCCTCGCTGGTCGGCGACGCCGAAGAAATGCAGGCGCTGCTCGACAACAAGGTGCAGATGCTGGCGCCGTCCCTGTCCAAGTTCACCGAGTTCTCGCCGAAGCTCGAAGTCTTCGACCTGCCGTTCCTGTTCGATGACGAGGCCGCCGTGGCGCGCTTCCAGAAGCGCGAGACGAGCCGCGAGCTGCTGCGCTCGATGGCGACGCGCGGGATCTACGGCCTGGCGTACTGGAACAACGGCCTCAAACAGCTTTCGGCGAGCCAGCCGTTGCGCAACCCCGACGATGCCGCGGGCCTGGCCTTCCGCATCCAGCCCTCGCCGGTGCTCGAGGCGCAGTTCACCGCGGTCGATGCCAAGCCCGTCCGGCTGCCTTTCGCCGACGTCGCCAAGGCCATGCAGAGCGGGGCGGTGCAGGGCACAGAAGGCCCCTGGTCGAACATTCGCGGGCAGAACGCGGGCGTCAAGCAGAGCTACGTCACCGAGACCAACCATGGCGTGCTCAACTACATGCTGGTGACCAATTCGAAGTTCTGGACGGGCATCCCGTTCGCGGTGCGTTCGGAGCTGGACAACATCATTCTCGAGGTGACGCAGACGGTGAACGCGGAGGCGGCCGCCATCAACCAGCGCGAGCGCGAGCGCCTGCTGGCCAGCGGCAGCACCACACTGGTCACGCTGACACCCGAGGAGCGCCAGGCCTGGCGCGAAAGGATGCAGCCAGTGTGGAAGACGTTCGAGGCGCAGATCGGTGCCGACGTGATGCGCGCTGCGCTGACCGTCAACCGTCGCTGACGGCGCGGGCGCCGGAGCAATCCGGCGCGACTCCGGCTCGGCCTCAGCGCCGGAGCCAACCCCATCGCGGCCGATCACTGCAAGCCCTTCCGGTGCCTCGTTTTGAGAGCTGGTTGGGGTTTCCGGACTTGTGCCGGGCTCGGTGATGGCGAAGACTTTCCCCCGGTTGGCTTGGGTTTCGACCGCCAACCTCATATCGATAAAGGCCAGCCGCCGACCGCCGCAATCGGGTTGATCTGGCCACCCAGAACGCAGAAGAAACGGACCGGCTGTGCCAATGCAGCCCGGCCCTGTCGCCATTGATAAACCACTCGAACGCACTCACAAGGTGCCTTCGGGATTTTCCCGTTGGGGGTCAGATGTACAAGTCTTGTGTTGCTGCGGTGCTCGCAGCCCTGTATTGGTTGAGTGCCCCGGCGAGCGCCGCCGAGGGTGAACCGATCGTCATCAAGTTTGCTCACGTGGTGGCCGACGACACGCCCAAGGGCAAGGGCGCGCTGATGTTCCAGAAGCTGGTAGAGGAGCGCCTCGCCGGCAAGGTGAAGGTCGAGGTCTACCCGAACTCGACGCTGGTCGGCGATGCGGACGAGATGCAGGCCCTGCTCGATGGCAAGGTGCAGATGCTGGCACCGTCGCTGTCGAAGTTCGACAAGTACACCAAGAAGCTGCAGGTGTTCGACCTGCCGTTCCTGTTCGATGACGAGGCTGCGGTGCAGCGCTTCCAGAACCGTGAGACGAGCCGCGATCTGTTGCGCTCGATGGCCGACTCGGGGATCTACGGCCTGGCCTACTGGAACAACGGCCTGAAGCAGCTTTCGGCCACGCGCGCGTTGGTCAATCCCGAAGACGCGGCGGGTCTGGCGTTCCGTATCCAGCCCTCGGCCGTGCTCGAGGCCCAGTTCAACGCCGTGGGCGCAAAGCCGGTCCGGCTGGCCTTCTCCGAAGTGTACAAGTCGCTGCAGAGCGGTGTGGTGCAGGGCGCCGAGAACCCCTGGTCGAACATCGTCAGCCAGAAGATGAACACCGTTCAGCCGTTCATCACCGAGAGTAATCACGGCGTGCTCAACTACATGCTGGTGACCACGTCCAAATTCTGGATGAGCATGCCGTTCGCGGTGCGTTCGGAACTGGAGAACATCGTGCTGGAGGTTACCCAGACGGTGAACAAGGAGGCGGCGGCGCTGAACCAGCGCGACCGCGAGCGCATCCTGGCCAGTGGCACCAGCAAGCTGATCACCCTGACCCCGGAGCAGCGCCAGGCCTGGCGCGAGAAGATGATGCCGGTGTGGAAGGCGTATGAAGCGGACATCGGTGCCGATGTCATCCGCGCGGCCATGACCGTCAACCGTCGTCGCTGATCGTTACCCCAGGCGCTCGCCGGCATAGCAGGTCGGCGAGCTCTGGTCCCCCCGCCGCTCCAACGCCTCCTCCAGCCATTCGGCGAGCACCTTCGCATTGTTGCGTTGCTCATCCCGGGCGGCGTAGATCAATGTCAGCACGCCTCGCTCTGCCTTCTCCAGCAATGGCCACCAGTATTCGGGGTGCGCAGCCAGCTCGTTTCGATAGGCCTGCCTGAACGCCGCGAAATCCATTTCCTTCGATTTGAATGCCTGCCGCAACGCCGTCGACGGTGCGACTTCGGCCAGCCAGGCATGCAGTGGCAGCAGCTCCTTGCGACGATTGCGTGGCCATAGCCGATCGACCAGCACGCGGTAGCCGTCGCCGGGCTGCGCGGCTTCATAGGCGCGTTTGCACTGGATCATGTCATCCCTCCGGGTTGCAACAGTGAGCATAGAGCCGCGAACCCGACCCTGGTTCGCCCCGGCGCCTGCGACACTGCCGAGCTTGAATGAGCGCGCCGCTGTGGCATGGTCACAGCCCACCGACTCGATCTGCTGGAAGAGGCGCCGAGATGAGCTATTCCCTGTTGCATGTCGTCCACCTGCTGGCGGCGATCTTCTTCATCGGCACCCTGTTCGTCGAAGTGATGCTGCTCGGCCGGGTGCGCCAGCAGCTTGGGGCAGAGGTGATGCAACCGCTGGACAAGGCCATCGGGGCACGCTCGCGGGTGGTGCTGCACTGGGTGGTGCTGTTCGTCTACGGCGCCGGGATCGGCCTGGCCTGGTACCACCGGCAGGCCCTGGCGAACCCGTTCGCCAGCAGCTTCGCGACGCTCTTGTCCCTGAAGATCCTGCTGGCCCTCGGCGTGTTCATCACCTTCGGGCTGGTCGCCATGCTGTTGCGGTCCGGGCGCATGACCCCGGCGCGCTATCGGCGCATCCACTGGGCGATATTTGTGCAGATGATCGGCATCGTGCTCCTGGCCAAGGGCATGTTCTACCTGCATTGGTAGTCTTGCGTCGCGCTGCCACGCTGCTAGCAGTTTAGGTCTAGCGATCTGTTGTGCCCTCGCGCTGCCCCTAGCAGATCGGCCGATTCAAGCCATGATTCCGGTCAATAGTGGCGGCGCGTTTCGTAAGCCTGATGGCGGCCAATTCAGCCGCGTTAGGCTCGTTTGTTTCCCTCGGCGCTCGGCTTATGGTGCGCCCATCCAGGCCTGCCGCAACCCGAGGTTCACATGCATTTCGCCTACAGCCCACGCGTCGAGGCGCTGCGCCAGCAGTTGCTCGCTTTCATGGAGCAGTACATCGTGCCGCGCATCGGCGCCTGGCATGCGGAAGTCGCCGCCGGGCATTACCCGGTGTCCTTCATGGAGGATCTGAAGGCGCTGGCGCGGGAGGACGGACTGTGGAACCTGTTCCTGCCTTCACTCGGCGAAGACGAGCCGGGCACCGGGCTGACCAACCTGGAATACGCGCCGCTGGCCGAGATCATGGGGCGCGTGCACTGGGCTTCCGAGGTGTTCAACTGCAACGCGCCGGACACCGGCAACATGGAGCTGCTGCACCTGTTCGCCACGCCCGAGCAGCGCCAGCGCTGGCTCCGGCCATTGCTAGAAGGGCAGATTCGCTCGGCCTTCGCCATGACCGAGCCGGATGTGCCGTCCTCGGATGCCACCAATATCCAGACGCTGATCCGCCGCGACGGTGACAGCTACGTGATCAACGGGCGCAAATGGTTCATCACCAACGCCTCGCACCCCAACTGCAAGCTCCTGATCGTCATGGGCAAGACCGATCCGGACGCCGATACCCACCAGCAGCAAAGCATGATCCTGGTGCCGTTCGACACGCCCGGCGTCGAGCTGCTGCGCAACATTCCGGTGATGAACCACATCGCCCCGGAAGGCCATGGCGAACTGCTGCTGCGCAACGTGCGGGTGCCGGCGAGCAATCTGCTCGGCAAGGAAGGCGACGGCTTCATGATGGCCCAGGCACGCCTCGGGCCGGGGCGCATCCACCACTGCATGCGCTCGATCGGCATGGCCGAATTGGCGCTGGAGCTGATGGTCGAGCGCTGCCAGGAACGCAAGGCGTTCGGCCGCTACCTGCACCAGTACGCCAACATCGGTGACTGGATCGCCGAGTCGCGCATCGAGATCGAGCAGGCGCGCCTGTTGGTGCTCAAGACCGCCTGGATGATCGACGAGGTCGGTGCCAAGGCCGCGCGCAAGGAGATCGCCATGATCAAGGCATTGGTGCCGCGCATGCAGACCAACGTCGTCGACCGCGCCATCCAGGTCTACGGTGCCATGGGCCTGACGCCGGATACGCCGCTGGCCGACATGTGGACCGGTGGCCGCGCCCTGCGCTTTGCCGACGGCCCGGATCAGGTGCACCTGCGCAGCATCGCCAGGATGGAAATCAAGGCCAGCGAGGCCACGCGCGGCGCGACGGCCTGCTACCTGACGCCGCCCGGTGGCAGTAGGACGCCGTGATCCGAGGTGTGACGTTCGGCGAAGGCTGAGCTTCGGAAGCCCGTTTCCCTCTCGCGGGACCGCATCTGTAGGCGCTAGCTTGCTGCGATTCCGCATGGAGCGGATCGCCAGCGAACTGGCTCTTACGGTCGAGGTGGGGCGGTGCTGTGGCTAAGGGTTTTCCCATCACGGTCGCTTCTTGTAGGAGCGAGCTTGCTCGCGATCCTGGGATTCCGCGTGGCGTGGATCGCCAGCAAGCTGGCTCCTACGGTCGGGGGGCGCGGTGGAACGGGCTGGGTCGCTTGATATGGCTCAATGGAACCATCCACTCGGGGCCGAGCTTGATATCGGTCAAGGAGAGGCGAGGGTGGCGCTTCCTACCATGGCGCCACATCCAGCCTTGAAGTGGGCCGTACATGAAGCCGCATACCTCTTTCCTCATTGGCGCCGCTTGCGCGTTGGGGCGTGGTTTAGCGCTATGGCTGGGGCTGCTGGTGCTGATCGCCCCGGCTCAGGCGCAGGAGTATGAGGTTGGACGTCAGCGCATCGAGCACTTCTTCCCGCAGGCGGAGATATCCGAGCCCGAGGGTGAGTTCCGGGTTCGCACACTGAGCCGCGACGGCGAACCGCTCGGCTACGCCTACCAGAGCATCGATGTCGTCAACATCCCAGCTTATTCCGGCAAGCCGATCAACCTCCAGGTACTGCTCGACCCTAAGGGCGTAATCGTCGATGCCTACGTGCTCGAGCATCATGAGCCGATCCTGCTGATCGGCATTCCCGAGGAAAAGCTTCACGCGTTCAATACCCACTACCAGGGCATTCACGTCGATCAGCGAGTGGTCATCGGGCGCTCCGGTGACGAGCAGGCGGTGACCATCGATGCGGTGACCGGTGCGACCGTCACGGTGATGGTGGTCAACGAGATCGTGATGCGCTCGGCCCATGCGGTCGCTGCGTCGCTGGGGCTGGTCGAGGACAAGGCCGGCGCCGGGCAGAAGCCGGCCAGGATACGTGACGACCTGTACCAGCCCGCCAGCTGGGGCGAACTCGCCGGCAACGGTGCGATTCGCCGCCTGCACCTGACCCGCGCCCAGATCGACGCCGCCTTCAAGGGCACCGAGGCCGAGGGCATCGACGAGGCATCAGCCGACGAAGCCGAGCAGACCTTCATCGACCTCTACGCCACCGAACTCAACCCGCCGACCATCGGCCGCAACCTGCTCGGCGACAATCAGTACCGCTTCCTGATGGATGCGCTCAAACCGGGCGAGCATGCCATCGGCGTATTCGGCAGCGGCAAGTACTCCTTCAAGGGCTCGGGCTACGTGCGCGGCGGTATTTTCGATCGGGTCCAGCTGCGCCAGTTCGGCGACACCATCAGCTTTCGCGACCTGGATTTCCAGCGCCTCGATGACGTTTACGCCGAGGGCATGCCGGCCTTCGACGAGATGGCCATCTTCATCGTCCGCGAGCACGTGGCGTTCGACCCCGGCTCGCCCTGGACGCTGGAGTTGCTGGTGCGTCGCCAGACCGGCCCCATCGCCAGCGTGTTCACCAGCTTCGAACTGGATTACCAGATGCCCGAAGACTACCTCGAGCGGCCACAGCCGACCGCCGAGGAACTGGCTGCGGCCGAGGAGGCCGGCCGGCCCATGTGGCTGAACATCTGGTATCAGAAGAGCTTTCAGATTGGCGTGATCATCACGGCGCTCCTGCTGCTGACTGTCATTCTCTTCCTGCAGGATTCGCTGACCCGGCGTCCCCGGTTCCTGCACTGGCTGCGGCGCGGCTACCTGATCTTCACCGTGATTTTCATCGGCTGGTACGCGCTGGGCCAACTGTCGGTGGTCAACGTGCTGACCTTCGTTCATGCGCTGTTCCAGGACTTCCGCTGGGAGCTGTTCCTCACCGACCCGGTGATCTTCATCCTCTGGACCTTCACCGCGGCGAGCATCCTGCTCTGGGGCCGCGGCGTGTTCTGCGGCTGGCTGTGCCCCTTCGGTGCGCTGCAGGAGCTGGTCAACGAGGCCGCGCGCAAGCTCCGCATTCCGCAGTACGAGCTGCCGTTCGCCGTTCATGAGCGGCTCTGGGCAATCAAGTACATCGTCCTGCTGGTGCTCTTCGGCCTCTCGCTCGAATCCATGATGGCCGCCGAACAGGCCGCCGAGGTGGAGCCGTTCAAGACGGCCATTACCCTCAAGTTCGACCGCCAGTGGTGGTTCGTCGCCTACGCCGTGTTCCTGCTGGCGATCAATCTTTTCACCCGCAAGCTGTATTGCCGCTACGTCTGCCCGCTGGGGGCGGCGCTGGCAATCCCCGCCAAGTTCCGCCTGTTCGACTGGCTCAAGCGTCGCAAGGAGTGCGGCGACCCCTGCCAGCTTTGCGCCAAGGAATGCGAGATCCAGGCGATCCATCCAGACGGGCACATCAATGCCAACGAGTGCCACTACTGCCTGGATTGCCAGATGACCTACCACAACGAAAACAAATGCCCGCCGCTGATCCTGAAGAACAAGCGCAGCAAACGCGCGAAGAAGGCACCAGCCGCACCGCAGTTGATTCCCGTGCATGTGGTGGAAGCCGAGTGAGCGCGTTGCGAATCGCTCGAAACCGCTTGTTTAGAAATGTCCCAAAGGAGCAGAACCCATGAGCGACAAAGAGGTTAAGAGCAATCCGAATGCGCCGCAAAAGCCCGGGCTGAGCCGCCGTAACTTCCTCGGCGCTAGCGCCCTCACCGGTGCGGCGGTGGCAGCGACGGCGTTCGGCGGCGCGGTGATGAGCCGCGAAACCTGGGCCGCCGCGGTCAAGGACGCGCAACAGAAGACGCACGTGGCGCCGGGCGAACTGGACGAGTATTACGGCTTCTGGAGCGGCGGCCACCAGGGCGAAGTGCGGGTGATGGGCATCCCGTCGATGCGTGAGCTGATGCGTATCCCGGTGTTCAATGTCGACTCCGCCACCGGCTGGGGCCTGACCAACGAAAGCCGCGCGATCATGGGTGACAGTGCCAGGTTCCTCAACGGCGACTGCCACCACCCGCACATCTCCATGACCGACGGCAAGTACGACGGCAAGTACCTGTTCATCAACGACAAGGCCAACACCCGCGTCGCGCGTATCCGCCTGGACATCATGAAGTGCGACAAGATGCTAACAGTGCCGAACTGCCAGGCCATCCACGGCCTGCGCCTGCAGAAGGTGCCGCACACCAGGTACGTATTCGCCAACGCCGAATTCGTCATTCCGCACCCGAACGACGGCAAGGTTTTCGATCTGCAGGATGAAAACAGCTACACCCTGTACAACGTCATCGACGCCGAAAAGATGGAGATGGCCTTTCAGATCATCGTCGACGGCAATCTCGACAACACCGACGCCGACTACACAGGCCGCTTCACCGCTGCCACCTGTTACAACTCGGAAAAGGCCTACGACCTCGGCGGTATGATGCGCAACGAGCGCGACTGGGTCGTGGTGTTCGACATCGAGGCGGCGGAGAAGGCGGTCAAGGCCGGCAAGTTCATCACTCTGGGCGACTCCAAGGTGCCAGTGCTCGACGGGCGCAAGAAAGGCGACAAGGACAGCGCATTCACCCGCTACATCCCGGTACCGAAGAATCCGCACGGCTGCAACACCTCCTCCGACGGCAAGTACTTCATCGCCAACGGCAAGCTGTCGCCAACCGTCTCGATGATCGAAATCGCCAAGCTGCCCGACCTGTTCGCTGGCAAGCTCAAGGACCCGCGCGACACCATCGCCGCGGAAGTCGAGCTGGGCCTCGGCCCGCTGCACACCACCTTCGACGGGCGCGGTAACGCCTACACCACGCTGTTCATCGACAGCCAGGTGGTGAAGTGGAACATGGCCGACGCGGTGCGCGCCTACAACGGCGAGAAGGTCAACTACATCAAGCAGAAGCTTGATGTGCATTACCAGCCGGGGCATATCCACGCGTCGCTTACCGAAACCAGCGAAGCCGACGGCAAATGGCTGGTGGCGCTGTGCAAGTTCGGCAAGGACCGCTTCCTGCCCACCGGTCCGCTGCACCCCGAGAACGACCAGTTGATCGACATCTCCGGCGAGGAGATGAAGCTGGTGCACGACGGCCCGACCTACGCCGAGCCGCATGACTGCATCATGGCCCGTCGCGACCAGATCAAGACCAAGAAGATCTGGGACCGCAACGACCCCTTCTTCGCCCCCACCGTGGACATGGCGAAGCAGGACGGCATCAACCTGGAAACCGACAACAAGGTCATCCGAGACGGCAAGAAGGTGCGCGTGTACATGACCTCCATGGCGCCGAGCTACGGCGTGCAGGAGTTCACCGTCAAGCAGGGCGATGAGGTCACGGTGATCATCACCAACATCGACCAGATCGAGGACGTGTCCCACGGCTTCGTAATGACCAACCACGGGGTGAGTATGGAAATCAGCCCGCAGCAGACCTCGTCGATCACCTTCACCGCCGACAAGCCCGGCCTGCATTGGTACTACTGCAGCTGGTTCTGCCACGCGCTGCACATGGAGATGGTTGGCCGGATGCTGGTCGAGCCGGCCTAAGCGGAGGGCCATTCGCGAGCAAACGCGGGCCTGCCTGAAGGGTGCTGCATCGCCGCGCCTTTTGCAAGCGCGCGCTTGCTCGCGAACCACGCCACTGAAGAGGTAAACGCAGTGCTTCGATTTCAGGCCATCCATCGACTGCTTGCATGGGTATCTCTGATACCTCTGTCGCTGTTCGGTTTCGCCGCCGCGGCTGAACCGCAACCCATCACCTCACTTCCGATCGAGGCGCAAAGCGAAAATCGGTGGTTGCTGCCAGCTGGCGAGTACACCGGTCAGTTCAGGATCGACCAACCCATGGCGCTGCATTGCGAGCCCGGCGCTGTGTTGCAGGCGAAGGGTGAAGGCAATGCGCTGCTGATCGAAGCGTCGGATGTCACCGTCGAGGGCTGCACGCTGCGTGACTGGGGCCGCGATCTGACCGCGATGAACGCCGCGATCTTCATCCAGCGCCAGGCGCATCGCACGCACGTGGAAAACAACGACCTGCGGGGCGCTGGCTTCGGTATCTGGGTCGACGGTGCCAGCGATGTGAGCCTGGTTGGCAATCGGATCAGGGGTGATGCCAACCTGCGCTCACAAGACCGCGGCAATGGCATTCATCTCTACGCCGTGAGCGGCGCACGCATCATCGACAACCAGGTGCGCCACACCCGCGACGGCATTTACATCGACACCTCCAACGGCAACCATCTGGAAAACAACCTGCTGGAGGACCTGCGCTACGGCGTGCACTACATGTTCGCCAACGACAACAGCGTGATCGGCAACGTCACCCGCCGCACCCGCACCGGCTATGCGCTGATGCAGAGCCGCAAGCTCACCGTCATCGGCAATCGCTCCGAGCACGACCAGAACTACGGCATGCTGATGAACTACATCACCTATTCGACGATCCGCGACAACGTCGTCAGCGGCGTCCAGTCCGGCGACACCGGCGGCGACAGCATGATCTCCGGCGGCGAGGGCAAGGCGCTGTTCATCTACAACTCGCTGTTCAACAACATCGAGAACAATCGCTTCGAAAGGAGCGCGCTGGGCATCCACCTGACTGCGGGCTCGGAAGACAACCGCATCACCGGCAATGCCTTCATCGACAACCAGCAGCAGGTCAAGTACGTCGCCAGTCGCACACAGGAATGGTCCGTGTATGGCCGTGGCAATTACTGGAGCGATTACCTGGGCTGGGACCGCAACGACGACGGCCTGGGCGATGTCGCCTACAAACCCAACGACAACGTCGACCGCCTGCTCTGGCTCTATCCGCAGGTGCGCCTGCTGATGAACAGCCCGGGCATCGAGGTGCTGCGCTGGGTGCAGTGCGCTTTTCCGGTGGTCAAGTCGCCGGGGGTGCAGGACAGCCATCCGCTGATGCAGCCACCCATCACGCGAACAACCCAGGAGCAGAGGCCATGAGTGCTGTAGAAATACACGGCGTGAGCCAGCGTTACGGCAGCATGGCCGTGCTGCATGACCTGAACCTCAGCCTGGCCGAGGGCGAAGTGCTCGGCCTGTTCGGCCACAACGGCGCCGGCAAGACCACCAGCATGAAACTGATTCTCGGCCTGCTCGCGCCCAGCGAAGGGCAGCTGCGGGTGCTCGGCCGCCAGCCTGCCGACCCGGACGTGCGCCGCCAGCTCGGCTACCTGCCGGAGAACGTCACCTTCTACCCGCAGCTTAGCGGCCGCGAGACGCTGCGCCATTTCGCCCGACTCAAGGGCGCGTCGATCGGCCAGGTGGACGAACTGCTCGGACAGGTCGGCCTGACCCATGCCGCCGATCGCCGGGTGAAGACCTATTCCAAGGGCATGCGCCAACGTCTCGGGCTGGCCCAGGCGCTGCTCGGCGAGCCGCGGCTGCTATTGCTCGACGAGCCCACCGTCGGCCTCGACCCGATCGCCACAGGCGATCTGTACCAGCTCATCGACCGCCTGCGCCAGCGCGGCACCAGCGTGATTCTCTGCTCGCACGTATTGCCGGGTGTCGAGGCGCATATCGATCGGGCCGCGATCCTGGCCAAGGGACGGCTGCAGGCCGTGGGCAGCCTGGCGCAGCTGCGCCGGGAAGCGGGCTTACCCACGCGCATTCGTGCCAGTGGCATGGATAACGGTGCGGCCTGGTTGCAGCGCTGGGGCGCGGCCGGGCATGCGGCGCGTGAGACGGGCGAGCGCAGCGTCGAGGTAGCGGCAATCAACGGACACAAAGTGCCGCTGCTGCGCCAGCTGCTCGGTGAGAGCGAGCCGGAGGACATCGAGATCCACCAGCCGTCGCTGGAAGACCTGTATCGCTACTACATGGAGCGTGTCGGCGACGCACGCGCACAGGAGGGCCGGTCATGAACGCCATCTGGAACATCGCCCGCAAGGAGTTCAGCGATGGCCTGCGCAACCGCTGGTTGCTTGCCATCAGCCTGCTGTTCGCCGTGCTTGCGGTGGGCATCGCCTGGCTCGGCGCCGCGGCGTCCGGCCAACTGGGTTTCACCTCGATCCCGGCAACCGTCGCCAGCCTGGCGAGCCTGGCCACCTTCCTGATGCCCTTGATCGCGCTGCTGCTGGCCTATGACGCCATCGTCGGCGAGGATGAGGGCGGCACCCTGATGCTGCTGCTGACCTACCCGTTGGGCCGCGGGCAGATCCTGCTCGGCAAGTTCGTCGGCCACGGGCTGATCCTGGCGCTGGCGGTGCTGATGGGCTTCGGCTGCGCCATGCTGGCCATCGCGCTGTTGGTCGAGGACATCGAGATCGGCCTGCTGCTTTGGGCGTTCGGTCGCTTCATGGTGTCCTCGACGCTGCTCGGTTGGGTCTTTCTCGCGCTGGCCTACGTGTTCAGTAGCAAGGTCAGCGAAAAATCCAGCGCGGCGGGGCTGGCGCTGGGCGTCTGGTTTCTCTTCGTGCTGGTGTTCGATCTGGCCCTCCTGGCGCTGCTGGTCTTCAGCGAAGGCCAGTTCAGCCCCGAGCTGTTGCCCTGGCTGTTGCTGCTCAACCCGGCTGACGTCTATCGGCTGGTGAACCTCTCCGGGTTCGACGGCGCGGGCGCCATGGGGGTGCTCTCGCTGGGCAGCGAGTTGCCGCTCCCGGTGCATGCGCTCTGGTTGTGTCTGCTGATGTGGGTCGGGCTATCGCTGCTGTTGGCCTATGCCGTCTTCCGCCGCCGGCTCGCCTGAGTCTCGTTAAAGGAACTGTCATGATGAATGCGTTATATCTTCGGGCTTCGCGATCCCTTATCGCGCTGCTGCTGGTGGGGCTGGCTGGCTGTAACGACGGCGAACCACCTGAAAGACGGCTGGAACCCGTGGCCTTCCATGCCAGCGACGAATGTCATGTCTGTGGCATGGCGATCACCGACTTCCCCGGCCCGAAAGGCCAGGCGGTAGGAAAGGGCGGGGTCAAGAAGTTCTGTTCCACTGCCGAACTTCTCGGTTGGTGGCTGCAACCGGAGAATCGCGTGGGCGACGGCAAACTCTACGTTCACGATATGGGGCGCAGCATCTGGGAACAACCGGACGACCACTACCTGATCGACGCGACCACCGCCTACTATGTCGCCGGCACCGACCTCAAGGGGGCAATGGGTGCGGTGCTCGCCAGTTTCGCCGACGAGTCGGCAGCCAAGGCGCTGGCGGCCCTGCACGGCGGCCGGGTGCTGCGTTTCGATGAAATCGACCAATCGGTGCTGCAACAGACACAAGGCATGCATGACATGCACGGCCAGCACCAGGCGCACGCCGGCCAGTCGACCGCCGGCCTACACACGACGAGGTAACGAACGATGATGGGCATCAGTATCTGGCAACTCCTGATCATCCTGCTGATCGTGGTCATGCTCTTCGGCACCAAGCGCCTGCGCGGGCTGGGGTCGGATCTGGGCGGGGCGATCAGTGGCTTTCGCAAGTCGATGAACGACGGCGAGAAGACCGAGCCGGTCAAGCAGGAGCTTAAATAAGGCGCTCGGCTGAACCGACCCAACCACGGCAGCCTGAAGCGCCCGTCGCCGGCAAGCGGCTCCTACGGCTTTTGAGGTGTTGCTGCCGTCCATTCGCGGGCATCGGGCGCTGCTGTAGGAGCGAGCTTGCTCGCGATCTGGTGCTTGGTGGACCAGGCGCACGGTTACGGGATCGCCAGCAGGCTGGCTCCTACGGGGGCGAGTGTTGCTGCCGTTCATTCGCGGGCATCGGGCGCTGCTGTAGGAGCGAGCTTGCTCGCGATCTGGTGCTTGGTGGACCAGGCGCACGGTTACGGGATCGCCAGCAGGCTGGCTCCTACGGGGGCGAGTGTTGCTGCCGTTCATTCGCGGGCATCGGGCGCTGCTGTAGGAGCGAGCTTGCTCGCGATCTGGTGGATGGCGGATCAGGCGCACGGTCACGGGATCGCCAGCAAGCTGGCTCCTACAGGGGCGACCTTGACTCCGTGGCGCTCCCCCAGTGCGGCTCATGCAGTGCCGCGATGGGCGGCTCCTAACCAGTCGTCGCCTGCGCCTGCTCGGCGTGTAAACCTGATCGCAATCAAGTCTGGAACGACCGCCTAGCCTGTAGAAAGGAGTCCTGGCTCACGAAATCCCTCGGAGCCGCGGTTTCGGGTCCCGGCATGTGGCGGGCCGTCGCAGTAGAAGTGTCAGGAGGCCTCGTGCAAGTCATCGATCGGCGAAAAGCCCTCAGTATCCCGCCCATCTGGCGCCTCGCGTTTCGCCCGTTCTTCCTGGCCGGCAGCCTTTTCGCGCTCCTGGCAGTCCCGCTCTGGGTCGCCGCGTGGACCGGCCTTTGGCCGGGCTTTCAGCCAACCGGGGGCTGGCTGGCCTGGCACCGTCACGAAATGCTGTTCGGTTTCGCCATGGCCATCGTGGCCGGCTTTCTGTTGACTGCAGGGCAGACCTGGACCGGCCAGCCGGGCGTCTCCGGCAACCGCTTGGCGGCGCTGGCGGGTGTCTGGTTGCTGGCGCGTCTGGGGTGGCTGCTGGGTGCACCGATCGCCATGTTGATCGTCGCGGAGCTGCTGTTCATGTTCGGCGTCGCCTGGTTGATGGGGCGCATGCTCTGGGTGGTCCGGCAGAAGCGCAATTATCCGGTCATCGTCGTGCTGGCATTGATGACGACGGCCAATCTGCAGGTGCTCTGGGGCGTCGCGGCGGGTGACGATGGCCTGCAGCGCCAGGGCGTGCTGGCCGGGCTGTGGCTGGTGGCGGCACTGATGGCCCTGATCGGCGGCCGGGTGATCCCGTTCTTCACCCAGCGTGGGCTGGGTCGCACCGAGGCGGTCAAGCCCTGGGTCTGGCTGGATGTCGCCTTGCTCGTCGGCACCGGGCTGACCGCCGTCCTTTACGCGGCCGGCGTTGCGCTGATGGCGAATCAACTGCTCGGGGTGCTTTTCCTCGCCATTGCGGCTGGCCACCTGCTGCGCCTGGTGCGCTGGTACGACTCCGGCATATGGCGAGTCCCGCTGCTCTGGTCGCTGCATCTGGCCATGCTCTGGCTGGTGGTGGCGGCGCTGGGCCTCGCGCTTTGGCACTTCGGTGTGTTGGCCGCCTCCAGTCCCTCGCTGCACGCGCTGTCGGTCGGCTCGATGAGCGGCCTGATCCTGGCGATGATCGCGCGCGTGACCCTGGGCCATACCGGGCGGCCGTTGCAGTTGCCGCCGGGCATCGCCGGGGCCTTCGTGCTGTTCAACCTGGGCGCCGTCGCACGCGTGTTCCTGTCCACCGTCTGGCCGATAGCGGGGCTGTGGCTGGCCGCGGTCTGCTGGGCGCTGGCCTTCGCCCTGTATGCCTGGCGCTACGCACCCATGCTGCTCGCGCCGCGCGTTGACGGCCATCCTGGCTGATCGACACCCCTGTATCGCCGTTCCACCTGTTCATTAACCTGCCTGCCCGTTCGGGACGGGCAGCTTGCGGCCGCGCAAACGCCGGCAACGGAGATGATGATGAAGAACGAATTCGCGGACCGTCTCGCGGTAATCACGGGCGCCAGCTCCGGGATCGGCCTGGCGCTGTGTTCGGCACTCCTGCAGCGTGGCGCACGGGTACTGGCAATGTCCCGCACCCTCGGCGACCTGGGCGCCCTGCTGGAAACCTATTCGGACAAGCTTCAATGGCTGGCCGGCGACGTGACCTCGGCAGACGATCTGCAGACCTTGAGCCGCCGCGCCACGCTGCTTGGCCCGGTGGACTACCTGGTGCCGAACGCCGGCATCGCCGAGCTGGGCGACAGCCTGGACATGGCCTGTTTCGGCCGCCAGTGGGCGATCAACGGTGCTGGCGCACTGAATACGGTGGCGGCCCTGCGTGGCGAGCTGGCCAAGCCGGCTTCGGTGGTGTTCATCGGCACCTTCCTGACGCGCACCAGCTTTCCCGGACTTGCCGCCTACATTGCCAGCAAGGCGGCACTGGTCGCCCAGGCCCGGACGCTGGCGGTGGAGTTCGCGCCCCTGGAAGTGCGCATCAACATGGTCTCGCCCGGCCCGACGGCGACCTCCATCTGGGGCACGCTGGGGCTCGAGGACGAGCAGCTTGAGCAGGTCGCCGAATCGGTCAGTCAACGCCTGTTGCCGGGCCGCTTCCTCGAGGCGTCGGCAGTGGCCAATGTGATTCTCTTTCAGTTGTCGCAGGGCGCTCGTGGCGTGTTCGGCCAGGACTGGGTGGTCGACAACGGCTACACCATTACCTGATCGACCTCGCCGCAAGCGGCCCCGGCGGTGGCCGAAGCGAAACCTGCGCATTGCTCTCTTCGAATCAGAATTGTTGCTGTAAAGCAGCAACAAGATTCATTAGCCGGACTTCGAATGCGCACCGACAATGTGCGAATTTTTCGAGCGACGCGACATTTTGGCGCGTTTTTCGGTCTATCACCTTGTCGCGTGGCCCGGCGCCCGCACAACACTCGAAGCCCGCAAAGCAGGACTCATGCAAGAACGCCTATTCGATTGGTGCCGATCCTTCGTGCCTGCGCCGCTGTCGGCGCGGCCGGTTGAATGGTTGCGCGTGGCGCTGGGCGTCGCGCTCGCCATGTTGCTGGTGCTGCCAAGCTGTGCCTGGATCTTCGGCACTTCGCTCACCTTGCCCCTCGCCGCGCCCGCCGCGGCCTCGGCCGTGCTGGTGTTCGCCGCGCCCTCGAGCCCCTTCGCCCAGCCCTGGTCGGTGTTGGCGGGCAATCTGCTCGCGACCCTGATCGGTGTATCGCTCGGCGCCAGCGGTCTGCCAGTGATGCTGGCCGCCGGTACGGCCGGCGCGCTGGTGATCGTCTGCCTGCTGGGCGCGCGCTGTCTGCACCCACCGGGGGCGGCGCTGGCGCTGGTGGCAGTGGTTGGCAGCGCGCAGATCCATGCGTTGGGCTTCGGGCTGCTCTATCCGGTGGCGTTCAATTCCGCACTGCTGGTCGTGGTCGCGCTGGTCTACAACAACCTGACCGGGCACAGCTATCCGAAGCCGCGCGGGACTCGTGCGAATAGCCACCACACCCGCGACAGGCTACCCAGCGAGCGCCTGAGCTTCAGCGAGGACGATGTGGCCCGTGCGCTCGCCGACTTCGGCGAATACGTGGACGTAACCCGTGACGATCTTGCTCAGTTGATCAAGCAGACCGAGAAGCACGCCCTGCGCCGCAGCATGGGCGAAGTCACCGCGGCCGACATCATGTCCCGTGACCTGTATTGGGCGACGCCGGCATGCAGTGCCCAGACGGCTTGGAAAAGCCTGCGCGAACACCGCCTGCATTCGCTGCCGGTGGTGGAGGCCGGTAGCCGCAAACTGATCGGGATCGTCACGCTGGTCGACCTGCTCAAGCACCTGCGCTCCACGCCCGCGCGCATCCGTCTGGGGCAGCTGAAACAAGGTGGCGGCACCCGCTTGCGCGCGATCATGTCGTCACCGGTGGTCACGGTGAGTACCGATACTCACATGGTGGACCTGGTGTTCCTGCTGTCTGATCGCGGATTGCACTGCTTGCCCGTGGTCGATGCCCAGCAGCGGCTGGTAGGCATGATCACCCAGACCGATCTCATTGCCGCCCTGTATCGGAACTGGCTCAAGCATCTACCCGACTGAGGGCGCCCGGCCGGGCTAAATCTCGTAGTTCCAGCGTGACCAGTCGCATTCCTCTTCCGCCACTTCGCGCAGCAGCGCGATGGCCTGCGTGAGCGCCGGCGATTCGGCGGCTCGCGGGTAGACGAGATAAACCGGGTAACTGAACTCCGGCGCCTGCTCGACCCGCTTGAGCACGCCTTCGTCGAGGTAACGTTGCACCACGCGCGTGCGGAAGTAGCCTCGCCCGCCATGCTGCACCAGATATTGCAGCGCCAGCGGGCCGAGGCTGAAGGACAGTGCGGCGCGGATATGCTCGGGCAGGGCCAGGTCGTGCTGGCTGCGAAACGCCGCGCCCCAATCGACATAGAGGTACGGCTCGGGGGTCCGGGCGTGGGCCACCTGGATAAGCTTTTCCTCGAGCAGCTGCACCACCTGCAGCCCCGGCAGGTATTCGGGCTGATGCACCAGCGCGGCGTCGAGCACGCCCAGATCCAGCTTGTGCTGCAGCTCGCCACCGCTGGCCACTTCGCTGCGCAAGGCATGATCAGGCAGGGCCTGCCGCAAGCGTCTGACCCAGGCCAGCATCAGCGGGTTGCACAGGCTGACCTCGGCGCCCAGCGAGAGCAGCTTGTCGTAACCGCGAGGCAGCGGCAGGTCGCGCCGGGCGGCTTCCCAGGTTTGCACGAGCTGGTTGGCGTAGGCGACGAAACGCTCGCCATCGCTGGTCAGCCGTGCACCGGCACGGTTGCGCACGAACAGCCGGCAACCCAGCTGGGTCTCCAGGCTACGGACGCGCGCGGTGACGGCGGTCTGGGTGATGTGCAGGCGCTCGGCGGTGGCGATGAAGCTGCCGCTGCGAATGATCTCGAGAAAGGTGCGGGCGAGATCGATGTCCATGGGCGACTCTCATATCAAGAAGCGTGATATGAAAGCAGGTTGGAATCAAAGACGAAAGTCGGTAGGCGCTGAGTGCAGGCGGGACCAAGTGTCGAGCTGCATGCCGGCGCGATTCGTCCGGCCTCCAGCCGCGTCTGTCGTGTTGGCCTTAATGCGATGTCCCTTCGGCGAACTCGATCTTGTTGCCGACGTTGTACTTGCCCGAGGGCTTGTTCATCGGGATGCGCTTGATCTCCTCCAGCGTGTTGGCGTCGTAGATGATCAGCGCACCTTCGGTGTCCCAGACGCTCAGCAGCGCGTAACGGCCGTCATGGGTGAACTCGACGTGAGCGGCGTTCTTGCCGGGCATGGGCCTGAGCGTGTGGGCGACGTCCAGGGTCTGCTTGTCGATCAGGTGCACGACGTCGTTGTTCGGCCCGAAGAACACGTCGGTCCAGGCGTAGGGCGAGTTTTCCTGGCTGCGCATGAAGAAGCCCGGCCCCTCGGTGGGGATCTCCTTGATCAGCTTCCAGGTTTCCAGATCCAGCACCGAGATCAGACCCTTGCTCACGTTCGGCGTGGCGAATACCCACTTGCCGTCGCGCTTCCAGTAGATGCCCGAGCCCAGGTGCGGCATGCCCGGCAGCGGAATGTCGGTGACCGTGGCGCCCGTGTCCAGGTCGATCACCTGACCGCCCAGCGCCTTGCGCGAAGTGGCGAGCAGGTAGCGATAGTCCGGGGTGAAGGAGAAGTCGTCGAGAAAGTCGACGGCCTCGATGCGTCGTGGCTGGAAGTCCGGCTCGCCGGCATAGGAGAGTTCCCAGGCTTCCTTCACGTCCTTCAGCGCGACCACGAAACTGTCGCGCGGCGGCGCCGTATAGACCGCGCTCACACGGGACGGCGTGCCGTCCTGGCCGACCGCCGGGATGTGCTTGACCAGCGACAGGTCGCGGGCGTCGAGCAGTACCAGGTTGCCCGGCAGGTAGTTGCCCACCAGCACCCAGCGACCGTCGTTGCTGACGGCCAGGTTGCGCGTGTTCAGCCCGGCGCGCACCTCGGCGATCATGCTCAGGTTGTGCAGGTCGTAGACGCTGATCCAGCCATCGCGGGAGGCGAAGTAGACGAAGCGGCCATCCGGCGAGAACTTCGGCCCGCCGTGCAGGGCGAAGTGCGACTGGAAGTTGGCCAGCTCCTCGAAACGATCGCCGTCCAGCACGCGCAGGTGATGATTGCCGGCTTCGACCACGACGAAGAGGTTCAGCGGGTCGGCGCCGTGCTGCGGCGTGCTCGGCAGCCTGGCGACGTCATTGAGAATGCGGTGGCTGGCGCGAATGTCGGCGTCGCTCCAGGTCGGCGGGGCTGCGGCGGGTTGGTACAGATAGCTGACCAGCCCGTCGATCTGCACGGCGGAGAGGCGATCACCGAAGGCCGCCATCTGGCTGGCGGGGCGGCCCTCGCGGATCACCTTGCGCGCTTCGTCCGGCTTGAGGCGACTGAGGCTTTCCGGCAGGAGTGCCGGCCCTGCACCGCCCAGGCGGTTGACGCCGTGGCAGCTCTGGCAGTGCTGCTCGTAGAGGCGGCCGGCGGCGTCCAGATCGATCACGCTATCCGCGGCCTGGACGGCGCCGCACAGGGTCAGCAGAAGAAGGGGCGCTAGTCGCATGGAGCCTCCACCGTCGAGGGTTGCCGAGCCGCCGTGGCGGTTATCCGCGCCGGGTATTGCACCGGTTGTCCGGCGAACAGACCGACGACCTGGCCGATGACCGTCAGTGTCGGCGGCGTCAGTTGATGGGCCTGAGCCATGCTCGGCAGTTGCTTGAGCGTGCAGCGCACGACCTGCTGGTCTGGCCGGGTGCCGCTGCCGATCAGCGCGGCAGGGGTATCGACCGGCAGGCCGGCGGCAATCAGATTGCGCGAGATCTCGCCGAGGCTGGCCAGGCCCATGTAGAAGACCAGCGTCTGTTTGCCTTCGACCAGGCTCGGCCAGGGCAATTGCAGCGCGCCGTCCGCCTGCAGATGACCGGTGATGAACTGGCACGAATGCGCCAGGTCGCGGTGCGTCAGGGGGATCCCGGCGTAGGCGCTGCAACCGGCGGCCGCCGTGATACCCGGCACCACCTGGCCGTTGATGCCATGGGCAAGCAGGTATTCGAGCTCTTCGGCGCCGCGCCCGAAGATGAAGGGATCGCCGCCCTTGAGCCGCACCACACGCAGGCCTTGCTTGGCGAGGTCGACCAGCAGCTGGTTGATCTGCGGCTGCGGCAGGCTGTGGCAGCCACTGGTCTTGCCGACGTAATGACGTGCGCAAGCGGCCGGCAGCAGCTGCATCAGGCTGTCGCTGACGAGGCGGTCATGGACCACGGCATCAGCCTGTTGCAGCAGGCTCCACGCGCGCAGCGTGAGCAGGCCGGGGTCGCCGGGGCCGGCGCCGACGAGCGCGACTTCGCCCGGGGCCAGGGTCGCACCGAGCGAAGCGGGGAGGGTGAGTGGCTGGTCCATGCGAACTCCTGAAGGTTTCATCGGGCTGGGGGGCGGCCTCGGAACCGCTCTCGATATCAAAGGGCGATGCTGGGGATGCGCTGGGGCGCCGGCAGGCCTATCTCCTCGTCGCTGAGGTAGCAGCCTGGGTCCTCGGCCCAGAGGTTGCCTTCGGCCCAGGCGCGGGTTCGGGTGTTGCCGTTGCAGATCGACAGCCAGCGGCACTCGCCACAGCGTCCGCCGACGGCGCGCGGGTGCTGGCGAAGGCCGACCAGAAGTGGCTCGGGCTTGTCCAGCCACAACTCGCGGAAGGTTTGCCGGCGCACGTTGCCGACGGTGTGCTGCCACCAGTAGGTATCCGGGTGCACGTCGCCGATGTTGTCGATGTTGGCGATGCCGCTGCCCGACGCATTGCCGCCCCAGGCGCGCAGCATCCGCTCCAGGCGATCGCGATGCTCGGGCAGGCACTGCTCGACCCATTGCAGTAGCAGGATCGCGTCGGCGTCGTTGTTGCCGCTGACGAAATCGGTCTCGCGGCCATGCTGCACGTCGTTCCAGGCCTGCTCGAACAGCTGGTGCATGGCCTCGCGGGTCATCTGGTGGTGAGCGTCGGCCTTGCGGCTGCGCTTGCCGCGGCCGCTGTAGTTGAGGTGCGAGAGGTAGAACTTCTGCACGTCGTGTTCGCGCATCAGCGCCAGCAGGGCCGGCAGCTGCGGGTAGTTGTACTGCGTCAGGGTGGTGCGCAGGCCGACGCGGATGTCGTGCTGGCGGCACAGGTCGATGGCACGCATGGAGGCCGCAAAACTGCCCTTGAGCTGGCGCCAGTCGTCATGCACCGCTTCCAGACCGTCGATGCTGATACCGACGTAGTCGTAATGTGCGGCGGCGATCCGCTCGATGTTGCGCTCGTCAATCAGCGTGCCGTTGGTCGACAGGGCGACGAAGAAGCCCAGTTGGCGCGCGTACTCGGACAGCTCGAAGATGTCGTCGCGCAGCAGTGGTTCGCCGCCGGACAGGATGAGCACGCGCACCCCGGCGTCGTGCAGGTCGTCGATGACCCTGAGCGCTTCAGCTGTGTCCAGTTCATCGCGGAAGGCGCTGTCGGCCGAGGTGGCATAGCAGTGCTTGCAGGTGAGGTTGCAGCGGCGCAGCAGGTTCCAGATCACCACGGGCGGGCGGGCTGCGCCGGTGCTGCGCGCGCCGAGTACCGGCAGGGCCGGTCGAGCGAGCGCGCGCAGGTAATGGCTGATTCTCAACATGAGCGTCTCCTCGGAGCGGGCCCTGTCACGCCGTGCGGCGGGGTTCGTTGGGCGCAGCATCTCCGAGCCAGGGCAGCCCATCCTTGACCGGAAACAATAAAAAGCCCTGGTCAGGGTGCGGTCATTCATCCGCGTTCGGCGCTGCGCTCGATCTGATCGTCGTCACATTCCGCGGGGAGGATCGACCGCTGCGATAGACGCGCGCGAGCGGTCTCGATAATGTCGCGAACGCACCGCTTCCATTGGCGATGTACGGGCGGGAGGCCCAGCTCGAACAACCTGCATGCAAAAGGATTTGAAGATGGAAGGATCAGAAGCGGTCAAGGTCGACATCGACTATGCCGAGGTGCCGTTCTTCCGACGGCGCTGGTTCATTTTTCTGCTGGTGCTGGGCTGCATGCCCGCCGCGCTGATCATCGCGCTGACGGGCGATATCTATCTCAAGAGCAAAGGCGAGGTGTATCGGTTGCCGCCCAACCGCCTGAATCATCTGGTGCTCTT
Source organism: Stutzerimonas marianensis (assembly GCF_022810315.1). NCBI lineage: Bacteria > Pseudomonadati > Pseudomonadota > Gammaproteobacteria > Pseudomonadales > Pseudomonadaceae > Stutzerimonas > Stutzerimonas marianensis. The sequence goes on from NZ_JALGRD010000005.1 coordinate 166,374, forward strand.
TGCCTACGTGATGATCGTGATCGGGCTGGTGCGGGTGTCGCTCGGCTAGGGGGCTTCGATCATGGGGCTCATCGAGTTCATTCTGCTTTACCTGGTCAGCAGCCTGTTCTGGAAATGGGTGATCAGCTGGGGCGGCGCACAGTGGCTGGAAGGTTGGAAGAGCTTCTTCATCATCGATTGGTTCGCCTGGGTCTGGACCGCCGAGCAGATCCGTCTGTACGCGCTGGTCGCCTGGGTGTTCTCCACGCTGTTTTTCCTGCTCGGCCTGTTCAAGCCCGAGTGGCGGTTCTAGCCGCAGGCGCCCGTGATGCGCCTGCGCCCACACGCAATCCGGTTTTTTTCAGAATGCGGCTACTGACGAGCATGTCGTCGTGGCGGCAGGCGTCGCCGAGCAGGCGCCGGATCTCGGCGCGGTAGGCGTCGATCTCGCCGGCGCTGCGGCCATGGACCATGGCGAACAGGTTGTAATCCCATGCCGGCCGGCGGGGGCGGCGGTAGCAATGGCTGACGAACGCTTGCGAGCCGATCAGCGGGCCGAGGCGGTCGAGTTGCGCATCGTCCACGTCCCAGACGGTCATGCCGTTGTGCCGATAGCCCAGGCGATAGTGATTGGGCACCGCGGCGATCCGGCGAATGGCGCCTTCGGCCTGCAGTCGCTGCAAGAGGCCGAGCGTGGCGTCAACGCTGATGTCTAGCCGTTCGGCCAGCCAGGCCCAGGGGTCTTCGACCAGCGGTAAGCCGGCTTCGGTCAGCGCGACCAGGCGCCTCTCCAGGATGGCGGTGCCGGGGTTGGACGGGCCGCCCGCCTCAGACGGAAAAGTGCAGGCCGACATGGTAGGTCGCCTCCTTCGGCAGGTTGAGTACCGGCAAGCCCGTTTCGGCTTCGATCCGGGCGATGGTTTCGGCGATGCCCTGCGGCGTTGCGCAACCGAGCACGAACCACATGTTCCAGGCGTGTGCGCGGCGGTAGTTGTGGGCGACCTCCGGCATGGCCGCGAGCTGATTGGCGACGGCGTCGAAGCGCGCCTCGGGCACCGAGAGCGCGGCGAGGGTGAACGCACCGCCGAGTCGCTCGATGTCGAACATCGGGCCGAAACGGGTGAGTGTGCCGTCGTCGAGCAGGGCCTGGACCCGTTCACGCAGGGCCGAGGGCTCCGCGTCCAGTTCATCGGCCAGGGCCTGCCAGGGATGGCGAACCAGCGGCATGCCGTGCTGCAGGCGATTGATCAGGCGGCGGTCGAACTCATCCACGGGCGGACTCCAGCGCGGCGGGCGGTGCGTAGCGGCCACCGCACTGCTTGAACGCACGGGTGCTGAACAGCAATTTATGGGGCACTTCGCTCAGCCCGTGCTCGGCCAGCAGCGCCTCGATCAGCGCGGTGACCTGCTCGCGCTCGCGGCCATGGACCATGCAGAAGAGGTTGTAGGGCCAGTCGGGCAGGCGGCGCGGCCGCTGGTAGCAGAGGTTGACGCCGCGGGCCTGGCCGAGTGCGCGACCGACCTCATCGACGCGATCATCGGGAATATCCATCACCAGCATGGCGTTGGCGCGAAAGCCCATGGCGCGGTGCTTGAGCACCAGGCCGACGCGGCGAAACAGCCCGCTCTCGCTCCAGTGCCGGACCTGCTCGATCACCGCGTCCTCGGTGGCGCCGACGCGCTCGGCCAGCAGCTGATAGGGTCGTGTGGCGAGCGGCAGCCCGGCTTCGAGCAGGCGCCGTAGTTGCAGGCACTGGGTGTCGTCGAGCAAGAGGGTCATGACGCCTCTCCGATGGGAAAGCCAAGGTCGATGCGGTAAGCCGCCCGCATCGGAAGATCGAGGGGTTTCAGGCCGGTTTGCGCTGCGATCGTCCGCAAGAGCGCGTCGATATGCGCGCGATCCGGTCCGGTGAGCACGAACCAGAGGTTGTAGGTGTGTTCGCGCAGGTAGTTGTGGTTGACCTCCGGCAGCCGGTTGATCTGTTCGGCGACTGCTTCCAGGCGCCGCTCCGGGACGGCGAGGGCGACCAGGGTGCTGGCGCCGGCGCGGCTGTGTTCGAACACCGGGCCGATGCGCGATAGACCACCGTTGTGCTCCAGGCATTGCAGACAGGCCAGTACCTCACCTTCGCTGCAGCCGAGCGCTTCGGCCATGGCGCGGTAGGGTTCGGCGCACAGCGGCATGCCGTGCTGGAAACGGTCGATCAGGCGGCGGCTGAGGGCGTCGATCTGCATGTCACAGCCCTGTCTCGTGGGCGCGGCTGCTGAAGAAAATGCCGCTCGGGCTCTGGGCCGGCAGCCGCTTGAGCAGCTTAAGGCTGTAGGGGTCCCAGACCTGCAGCTCGTTGCCGTCGCGCACCGACAGCCAGAGCTGGTCGCCACGGGCGGTGAACTCCATGTGCAGCACGGCGGGGCCGGGCTCGAGGGTAGCGATGATTTCGTGGGTCTCGCTGTCGATGACCTGCACCTTGCCGTTGTCCGGGTGGGCGAAGTTGACCCAGATCTGCCGGGCGTCCGGCCGCGCCATGACGAACACCGGTTGGCCAGCGACGTCGATGGCGTCGGTCTGTTTCCAGTCTGTCGAGTCCATCACCAGGACCCGGTGCTGGCCGATGGCAGGAACGAAGGTCTGGTCGCCCGCCACGGTCCAGCCCTCGAGATGCGGCATCTTATAGACCGGCAGCCTTTCCCGGCCGCGGCCATAACCGTCGAGGATGCGCTCGACGCCGCGCGTGGTGTGCCAGAGGTCGATCTTGGCCATGCCGTCCTCGCCGAACAGGCCGGCGATGTAATAGCGACCTTCCGGCGTCAGCAGCGCGTCGTAGGGTTGCTTGCCGACATTCTCGAAGCGGGTGACCTTCGGCGTGTTGCCTTCGCTGAAATCCAGCAGCCAGGTTTCGTCTGTGTCGAACAGGCTGTAGATGAAGCGCCTGCCCGGGGCGTCGATCACGCCGACCACGCGGGAATTGCGGCTGCCGTCGGCCAGTGGTGTGGCAGGGATGTCTGCTACCAGTTCCAGCGTCTGGGCGTCGAAGACCTTCACGCCACCTGGCTCGTAATTACCGACGGCGATCAGCTTGCCGTCCTGGCTGATGGCGCCGCCAATGCTGTTGCCGCCCTGGACCACGCGACGGTCGATGCGCTGACGCAGCAGGTCGACCTTGGTCAGCCCGCCGTCGCGGCCGAAGACGTAGGCGTAACGCTGATCGCGGGAGAAGACCACCGAGGCGTGGGACAGATCGCCCAGGCCTTCGATGCGGGCCAGCCGCGTCTGGCCGCTGGTTTCGATGAGCTGCAGGCTGCCGGTAGCGCGCTCCACCACCACGCCGAGATCGCCGCTGCCGCGCAGCGGCTGTTGCACGCAGGCGGTGAGCAGGGTAACGGTCGCGAACAGCAGGGTGAGGCGGATCATGGCGTTGGATATCCTTGCAGGAGTCGGTCGACCAGCCAGGCGATGTCCTGCTCGTCGAGCAGCGCTTTCCAGCCGGGCATGGCGGTGCCGGGCCGCCCGTGCGTCACGGTGGCGATCAGGTTGTTTCGGGGTTTGCCGGCCAACGCCTCGCGGGTCAGCGCGGGGCCGAGGCCGCCGGTCATTCGCAGGCCGTGGCAGGAGCCGCAGTCCTGCAGAAGCAGGTTGTCGAGCTGGGCCTGGCGTTCGGCTGTAGGGCCGTCGGCCAGGGCAGCGGAAGCGGGGAGGAGGGACATCAGGATCAGCCCCAAGCCTGTTACTGCGTGTCGGGACAGGGTCATGACGTCCTCCGAGATTACTTCTGGCTGAGCACCCACTCAGCGAGAATCTTGGCTTCTTCCTCGGTAACGGGGTTTGGCGGCATCGGGATCGGGCCCCAGACGCCCTGGCTGCCGTTCTTGATGTGGCCAGCAAGTGTGTCCGCGGCGCCTTCCTGGCCGGCGTACTTGGCCGCGACTTCCTTGAACGCCGGGCCGACCAGCTTGGAATCGATGGCATGGCAGGCTGCGCAAGGCTTGCTCTTGAACAACGTTTCGCCGTCCTGTGCCACCGCGGGCTGCAGGACCACGGCGCCGCCCAGGGCAAGCAGTGGGATTAGATACTTCTTCATGAGTAACTTCCTCAAGGCTAATTGGGGGCTCTTGACGTCCCCCGGTTTGAACTCAGTACACGTCGTGCTGAGTGTTATGGACGTTAAATTTACCGGTCGGGGTAATCAATCTTTTGTCCTTGATCACCTTTTTCAGCTTTAGCGTCTTGTCATCGACCACGACGATGGCTGATTGCTCGTCCTGACCGCTCCAGACGGAGAACCAGACTTCGTCTCCCGCTTCGTTGTACTCCGGTTGCACGACGCGCTTGGCACCGTCCGTCAGACCGGCCCATTCGGCGATGGGCAGCACCGTATAACCGGCGCCGAGGTCGTCGATCCTGAACACCGCGGCCGACTGGCTGATCTTGGCGTCCGGGTTGAAGGTGGTGTCCAGGTACATGTGGTTGGACTTCGGGTGGGTCTTGATGAACAGCGAGCCGCCACCCTGGCCCTTGAGCGTTTCGACCACCTTCCAGGCCTGGTCCGGGTGCTTGTCCGGGTCGGTGCCGATCAGCGAGATGGTCTCGTCGCCCAGGTGGCTGGTCGCCCAGACCGGGCCGAACTCGGGGTGCACGAAGTTGGCGCCGCGGCCCGGATGCGGGATCTTGCCGACGTCCACCAAGGCGGCGAGCTTGCGATCCTTGGAGTCGATCACCGCGACCTTGTTGGAGTTGTTCGCCGCCGTCATGAAGTAGCGGTGGCTGACGTCCCAGCCGCCATCATGCAGGAAGGGGGCGGTGCCGATGATGGTGGTGGAGAGGTTGTCGATGTCCTCGTAGTTGACCAGCATCACCTTGCCGGTTTCCTTGACGTTGACGATGAACTCCGGGTGTTCGTGGGACGCGATGATCGCCGCCACGCGAGGCTCGGGGTGGTATTCCTGGGTGCCGACGGTCATGCCACGGGTGGAGACGATCTGCAGCGGCTCCAGGGTCTCGCCGTCCATGATGGTGTACTGCGGCGGCCAGTAGTCGCCGGCGATCACGTACTTGTCCTCGTAGCCCTTGTACTTCGAGGTCTCCACCGAGCGGGCCTCGATGCCGACCTTGATCTCGGCGACCTTGGTCGGCTCCTTGGCCCAGAGGTCGATCATGTCAATCTTGGCGTCGCGACCGATCACGAACAGGTAGCGACCGGACGCGGACATGCGCGAGATGTGCACTGCGTAGCCGGTGTCGATGGTCTTGACGATTTCCTTGGTGTTGCCGTCGATCAGCGCGATCTTGCCGTCGTCACGCAGGGTGACGGAGAACAGGTTCGGCAGGTCCAGCTTGTTCATCTGCCTGGTCGGCCGGTCTTCCGGCTTGACCAGCACGTGCCAGGTGTCCTTCATCTGCGCCATGCCCCACTCCGGCGGTGTCGGCGGGGTGTGTTGGATGAATTTCGCCATCAGGGTGATTTCATCCTTGGTCAGCGCGTTGGACGTGCCCCAGTTCGGCATGCCGGCAGGGGAGCCATAGGTGATCAGCGCCTCAAGGAACTGCTGGCCGCGCTGCTGGGTGATGTCCGGGGTCAGCGGCTTGCCGGTGGCACCCTTGCGAAGCACACCGTGGCAGCCGGCGCAGCGCTGGAAATAGATCTCCTTGGCATGCTCGAATTCGGCGGCGCTCAGGTCCGGGGCGCCGGGCGTGTGGACGACCTGGGCGCTGGCCGGGTCGATGGTGGTCGCTTCGCCCTTGAGCGCGGCGTTGGCGTTCTCCGCGTTCACCGCTGCCTGGGCGACGGCCAGGCCCAGCAGTGAAAAGCCGGCGAGTACGCCTGCCAGTACGTGTTTGCTCATACCTTTCTCCTCTGACCGCGTTCTGCGGTTCCTGCTAATGGCAACGGTGTGGCAGTTCCTGATGTTTGCTGTGTGCGGTTGCATCCTATGGCCGTGCCGCAGGCGGAGCGCTTGATGGCAATCAAGAGTCGATTCGGCATGCCGGGGGCGTGACGCCGTGTCGCGGGCGGGCCGGCGGCGGGTGCGATTTGCAGCTGGGCTTGATCGTAATCAAGCTTCGCCGGCGAACGGCTTGAGGGGGTGGCTGGAGCAGGGCTAGCGTGGCGGCATCCGATCTATCAACCGCTGCAGTGAGGTATCGCCCATGAATACGCCCGAGACCTTCTTCGGCCCGGCCGATGCTCCGTTCTATCAATCGCTGGGCAACGAGGAGGCGCTCTTCGAGCAGGCCTGGCGACATGGCATGCCGGTGCTGATCAAGGGGCCGACCGGCTGCGGCAAGACCCGCTTCGTGCAGCACATGGCGCATCGGCTGAACCTGCCGCTGTACACCGTGGCCTGCCATGACGACCTCTCCGCCGCTGACCTGGTCGGCCGTCACCTGATCGGCACCGAGGGCACCTGGTGGCAGGACGGCCCGCTGACCCGTGCGGTGCGCGAGGGCGGCATCTGCTATCTGGACGAGGTGGTCGAGGCTCGCCAGGACACCGCCGTGGTGCTGCACCCGCTGGCCGACGATCGCCGCGAGCTGTTCATCGAGCGCACCGGCGAGGCACTCAAGGCGCCGCCGGGCTTCATGCTGGTGGTCAGCTACAACCCCGGCTATCAGAACCTGCTCAAGGGCATGAAACCGAGTACCCGGCAACGCTTCGTGGCCATGCGTTTCGACTACCCGCCGGCCGAGGAGGAGGTGCGCATCGTCGCCAACGAGGCCGGGGTCGAGACCCCGCTTGCGGCACAGGTGGTCAAGCTCGGCCAGGCGCTGCGCCGACTGGAACAGCACGATCTCGAGGAAGTCGCCTCGACCCGCCTGCTGATCTTCACCGCGCGCATGATCGGTTCCGGCATGCGCCCGCGTGAGGCCTGTCTGGCGTGTCTGGCCGAGCCCCTGTCGGACGATGCGCAAACCGTTGCGGCGTTGATGGACGTGGTCGATGTCCACTTCGCCTGAGGGCGTAGCCGTTAGGCGGCTGCCGGGTGATCTGGCGATGTGGTTCTTCATCCTCGCCGAGCTGACCGTCTTCGCCATCCTGATCCTGGCCTTCGCCGTGGCGCAGGCGCTCAACCCGGAACTGTTCGGCGAAAGCCGCAAGGCACTCGACAGCTCGACGGGTCTGGCACTGACGCTCAGCCTGCTGACGGCCGGGTTGTTGGCCGCACTGGCAGTCGAGCAAGTGCGTGCGGATTGGGGGCGGCGTGCTGCGCTGCTGCTGATGGCGGCGCTGGGGTCGTCCTGCCTCTACGTGGTGCTAAAGCTCGGCGAGTACGCGCACCTGGCTTCGCTCGGGCTGGGGTTGGAGCACGACACCTTTTTCACCCTTTACTGGATCCTGACCGGCTTCCACTTCCTGCACGTGCTGCTAGGGATGGTCATCCTCGGCTGGATGGCGCTGCGCAGCTATCGCGGCCAGTACCGACCGGATGACTGCGCCGGCCTTGAATCCGGGGTGCTCTACTGGCACATGGTGGACCTGGTCTGGGTGTTGCTCTTTCCGCTGGTTTACCTACTCGACTGATGAGGTCGCGATGTCCGCTTCCAAGAGGCTGATCGGTTGCTGGCTGGCGTTGGCGTTGCTGTCGACCGTCACCGTTCGGCTGGGCAGCGCCGGCTCGACCTTGCTGCTCGCCGGCGCCGTGCTCGCCGTTGCGGCAGCCAAGGCCTGGCTGATCACCGATGGGTTCATGGAGCTGCGCCATGCACCCGTGATGTGGCGCCTGCTGCTGCTCGGCTGGCCGGTGGCGATGGCGGGCGGGATTCTGCTGGTGATGAGCCTGTGAAGGCGCTGCGGCTATCCTGCTGAACCGCACGGCTTTGTGTAGGAGCCAGCTTGCTGGCGATCAGCGGCGGCGGTTTTACCCGCTCGACATCATGAGCGCTGCCGGACGTCTGTCCCCCATGAGTCCCCGCCACCCAGCGTCGGAGCGCGAGCAAGCTCGCTCCGACGGTTTTTCGGACGCGTGACGACCGCGCCAGATATCAAGCGCTGAGGCATGCTGATCCGCACGGCTTTTTGTAGGAGTCAGCTTGCTGGCGATCAGTGGCGGCGGTTTTACCCGCTCGACATCATGAGCGCTGCCGGACGTCTGTCCCCAATGAGTCCCCGCCACCCAGCGTCGGATCGCGAGCAAGCTCGCTCCTACGGTTTTTCGGACGCGTGACGACCGCGCCAGATATCAAGCGCTGAGGCCTGCTGAACCGCACGGCTTTTTGTAGGAGTCAGCTTGCTGGCGATCAGCGGCGGCGGTTTTACCCAGTCGACATCATGAGCGCTGCCGGACGTCTGTCCCAGGAGCTCCCCCCCATCCAGCGTCGGATCGCGAGCAAGCTCGCTCCTACGGTTTTTCGGACGCGTGACGACCGCGCCAGATATCAAGCGCTGAGGCCTGCTGAACCGCACGGCTTTTTGTAGGAGTCAGCTTGCTGGCGATCAGCGGCGGCGGTTTTACCCGGTCGACATCATGAGCGCTGCCGGACGTCTGTCCCAGGAGCTCCCCCCCATCCAGCGTCGGATCGCGAGCAAGCTCGCTCCTACGGTTTTTCGGACGCGTGACGACCGCGCCAGATATCAAGCGCTGAGGCCTGCTGAACCGCACGGCTTTTTGTAGGAGCCAGCTTGCTGGCGATCAGCGGCCACCCTGAAAACCCGACCTCCGCGTTCAGGTTTTTCTTGATTGCTATCAAGCAGGTTTCGATAGCTGCCTTCTTAAACTGGCCTCGCCAAGCCATGAGGAGGCGACCATGTCCGAGACCTTCACGAAAGGAATGGCCAGGAACATCTACTTCGGAGGAAGCGTATTTTTCCTCCTCGTATTCCTGGGCCTGACCTACCACACAGAGCAGACCTTTCCAGAGCGATCCAACGAGTCGGAAATCTCCGAAGCCGTGGTTCGCGGTAAAGCGATCTGGGAAAACAACAACTGCATCGGCTGCCACAGCCTGCTTGGTGAAGGTGCCTACTTCGCGCCGGAGCTGGGAAACGTGTTCGAGCGGCGTGGTGGCGATGCGGCCTTCAAGCCCTTCCTGCAGGCGTGGATGAAAGCCCAGCCGCTGGGCGCGCCAGGCCGCCGCGCGATGCCGCAGTTCCACCTCAGCGAAGGGGAAGTCGACGATATGGCCGAGTTCCTCAAGTGGACCTCCAAGGTCAACACCAACGGCTGGCCACCAAACAAGGAAGGCTGATCGATGGGCATTTCTGAATTCGATTCCACCCTAGGAGGGCCACGAGATGGGCATTCTTAATCCGCATCTCAAATTCCAATCGCAGGCGGTCGCTAAACCCTATTTCGTGTTTGCGCTCATCCTGTTCGTCGGCCAGATCCTGTTCGGCCTGATCATGGGGCTGCAGTACGTGGTCGGTGACTTCCTGTTCCCGCTGCTGCCATTCAACGTGGCGCGCATGGTGCACACCAACCTGCTGATCGTCTGGCTGCTGTTCGGCTTCATGGGCGCGGCCTACTACCTCATCCCCGAGGAAGCGGACCGCGAACTGCACAGCCCGAAGCTGGCCATCATCCTGTTCTGGGTGTTCGCCGCCGCCGGCGTGCTGACCATTCTCGGCTATCTGTTCCTGCCCTATGCGGGGCTGGCCGCACTCACCGGCAACGAGATCCTGCCGACCATGGGCCGCGAGTTCCTCGAGCAGCCGACCATCACCAAGGCCGGCATCGTCGTGGTGGCCCTGGGCTTTCTCTACAACATCGGCATGACGCTGCTCAAAGGCCGCAAGACCGCGATCAGCATGGTCATGATGACCGGCCTGATCGGCCTGGCGGTGTTCTTTCTGTTCTCCTTCTACAACCCGGAAAACCTGGTGCGCGACAAGTACTACTGGTGGTTCGTGGTGCACCTGTGGGTCGAAGGCGTGTGGGAGCTGATCATGGGGTCGATGCTGGCCTTCGTCCTGATCAAGATCACCGGCGTGGACCGCGAAGTGATCGAGAAGTGGCTCTACGTGATCATCGCCATGGCCCTGATCACCGGCATCATCGGCACTGGCCACCACTTCTTCTGGATCGGCGCACCCGAAGTCTGGCTGTGGCTGGGTTCGATCTTCTCCGCCCTGGAACCGCTGCCCTTCTTCGCCATGGTGCTGTTCTCCCTGAACATGGTGAGCCGCCGTCGTCGCCAGCACCCGAACAAGGCTGCGTCCTACTGGGCCATTGGCACGACCGTGACTGCGTTCTTCGGCGCTGGCGTGTGGGGCTTCCTGCACACCCTGGCTCCGGTGAACTACTACACCCACGGCTCGCAAATCACCGCCGCCCACGGCCACCTGGCCTTCTACGGTGCCTACGCGATGATCGTCATGACCATGATCAGCTACGCCATGCCACGGCTGCGCGGCCTGGGTGAAGCACCCGATGCCCGTGCCCAGCGCGTCGAGATCTGGGGCTTCTGGCTGATGACCCTGTCGATGGTGGCGATCACCCTGTTCCTCACTGCCGCCGGCGTGGTGCAGGTCTGGCTGCAGCGGATCCCGGCCGATGGCGCCGCGATGTCCTTCATGAACACCGCTGACCAACTGGCCATCTTCTTCTGGCTGCGGCTGATCGCCGGGGTGGTCTTCCTGATCGGGCTGGTCTGCTACCTGTACAGCTTCAAGCAGCGTGGCCGGGTGCCGGCCGACATCACCGCCGCCGTCGCGGCGGCCTGAGGCGAGACGCTGATGTAACCGACGGCCCGGCTGACCCAGCGGGCCGTTTCTGTTTTCGAACTGCGCTACGGAGTGATTGCCATGGCCTTTACCATCGAAGTCGAAGAGTGGGTCGGCAGTGTCTGGCACCGCTTCATCACCCGTCGCGCCAGCCCGGACTTTCCCGAGGCAGCCGTCACCCTGGAGAGCATGCAGCGTCCGCTCTCGGTGCTGTTTCGTGCCATGGGTGGTGCCAGCGGGGTGGAGGTCGGCGCTGCCAATGCCCGCGATCTGATGCTGCGCCGCAATCTGCTGCAACAGGTCGCCGGGACCTGCAAGCAATTGCCCGTCGCATGGTGCGACTCGAGCAACCTGCGCCTGCCGCAGAGCCTGGCCGTCTATCCCGAGCGGTCCCTCAACGAAGACCTCTACCGCTGGCTGGCGCTGCTCGCCGCCCAGGCTGGGGAAATGCGCCACTGGGCGCGTGACAACCAGCGCTGGACCCAGGCCATCCTCGAGCGTTTCCCGGCCATGCGAGCGCGCTATTACCGGCTGGTGGAAGCACACCTGCAACTGCGCCCCGATCCGGCCAGCCTGCCGAAGGCCGAAGGCGCGCTGGAACAGGCGATCTGCCAGGCGCTGCGCGAGCCGGGCAGCATCGTGCAGTTTCCGCGCAGCGAGGTCGCGCCCTGGCCGCTGCCGATGTGGCTGTACCCGGCCGAGAACCTGGGCGCGCCGCAGGCGACCGAGCTTGGCGAAGAGGATCAGGACAACCACCTCAGAGCCCCGTCGGCCGAGCAGAAGAGCGTGCGCAAGCGGGCTAAGCGCGTCGAGGAGACGACCAGCAAGAGCGGGCTGATGATCTTCCGCCTGGAGAACCTGTTCAGCTGGTCCGAGCACATCGAGCTGGACCGTCAGGGCGATGACAGCGAAGACGAGGACGCATCCCGTGTCGCCGAAGATCTCGACGAGATAGCCCTGTCGCGCCAGCGCATGCGCAAGGGGGGTGGGCTCAAGCTGCACCTGGACCTGCCGCCGAGCGACGTCGACGACATCCCGCTGGGCGAGGGCATCAAGCTGCCCGAGTGGGACTACCGCAAGCAGCAGCTGCAGGACGATTTTGTCAATCTGCAGATGATGCTTCCGCGCGGCTCTGAGCCCAAAGGCCTGCCGCTGCATCTCAGCCCGCTCGCCCGCAAGCTGCGCCGCCAGTTCGAGCATTTGCGCAGCGACCGCCAATGGCTGCGTGCGCAACCCCAGGGCTCGGAGCTGGACATGCAGGCCTGGCTGGATTTTCACGTCGAGCGGCAGCACGGCCAATGCGCCGAGCGCGGGCTGTTCATGGAGCAGCGGCAGAACCGCCGTGACCTGGCCTGCCTGTTGCTGGCCGACCTGTCCATGTCCACCGACGCGCACCTGGACGACGAGCACAAGGTGATCGACGTCATTACCGACAGCCTGCTGCTGTTCGGCGAGGCGCTGTCGGCGGTGGGGGACGACTTCGCCCTGTACGGCTTCTCCTCGCTGCGCCGGCAGCAGGTGCGCATGCAGGCGCTCAAGCGCTTCGGCCAAGGCTACGGCGACGACACCCGCGGCCGCATCCAGGCCTTGCGCCCGGGCTACTACACGCGCTTGGGCGCGGCCATTCGCCAGGCCACCGAACTGCTCGGCCAGCGCAAACAGCGGCGCAAGCTCTTGTTGCTAGTCACCGACGGCAAACCCAATGACCTCGACCTCTACGAAGGCCGTTACGGCGTCGAGGACACCCGCCAGGCCGTGCTCGAGGCGCGGCGCAAGGGCTTGCTGCCGTTCTGCATCACCATCGATCGCGAAGCCGGCGACTACCTCCCGCACATGTTCGGCGCCAACGGCTACACCCTGATCAAGGATCCACGGCAGTTGCCGTTCCGTTTGCCGCAGCTGTATCGGCAGCTGACGAAGGAGTAGGGGGCCGGGAGTCGGAGAGCTGGGGAGGCTGAGCGGCCGCCGCCGCAGACGACACCCCGGGCGAATAATTAGCCCCTACGGGTGGCGTTGTAGGGGCGAATTCATTCGCCCGTCGGGCCCCGATCAGTTCACCAATCCGGTTCAGAGCATGCTGATACGGGCAGTCGTCATCCGATACGCGAAGCGCCGATGGGTATGCCGCGTAACCATCCTGCAACCGACACGGGCGAATAAATTCGCCCCTCCGGGTGGCGTTGCAGGGGCGGATTCATTCGCCCGTCGGGCCCCGATCAGTTCACCAATCCGGTTCAGAGCATGCTGATACGGGCAGTCGTCATCCGATACGCGAAGCGCCGATGGGTATGCCGCGTAACCATCCTGCAGCCGACCCGGGCGTATTAATTCGCCCCTACGGGTGGCGGTGCAGGGGCGAATTCAGTCGCCCGTCGGGCCCCGATCAGTTCACCCATTCGGTTCAGAGCATGCTGATCCGGGCATTCACCATCCGATACGCGAAGCGCCGATGCGTATGCCGCGTACCCATCCTGCAGCCGACACGGGCGAATAAATACGCCCCTACGGGTGGCGTTGCAGGGGCGAATTCATTCGCCCGTCGGGCCCCGATCAGTTCACCAATTCGGTTCAGAGCATGCTGATACGGGCAGTCACCATCCGATACGCGAAGCGCCGATGCGTATGCCGCGTAACCATCCTGCAGCCGACACGGGCGAATAAATTCGCCCCTACGGGTGGCGTTGCAGGGGCGAATTCATTCGCCCGTCGGGCCCCGATCAGTTCACCAATTCGGTTCAGAGCATGCTGATACGGGCATTCACCATCCGATACGCGAAGCGCCGATGCGTATGCCGCGTAACCATCCTGCAGCCGACACGGGCGAATCAATCGCCCCTACAGGTGGCCTCGTGTTCGTAGGGGCGAATTTATTCGCCCAGGGGGCCCAATCCGCCCGTCAATCCGGTTCAGGGCGCGCCGACACGGGCATTCGGCTCAGCGCGGCAGCCACAGAATCATCACCGCGCAAAAGATCGTCAGGGCGATGCAGAAGAGGAGAAAGCTGCGTTGGCGGCGCGCGCCGGCGGTGTCGGCGAGGGCGGGGAGCGGCATGCCGCAATTCTGGCACTCGGCTTCCTGAGGGGGATTTTCGTCTTGGCAGTACAGGCACTTGGGCATGGCGGCTTCCTCTCTACTGCAGTCAGCTTGCCACGCCCCGTGCTTGTTCTCGGTTGACGGCGATCAACCGCCGCGGAAAGCCCAGGGCGAGCCTGCCGTCATTCGAATTGCTCGAGGCGTTCCCGGTCGAGGATGGTGATCTGCCGGCCGTCCTGGTCGATGATGTGTTCGTCGATCAGGCGCCGCATGATGCGTGAGAAGGTTTCCGGCTGGATCGACAGGTGCCCGGCGATCAGCTGCTTGGCCATGGGCAGTTCGAAGCTGTTGCCACCGTCGCGCACGCGTGACAGCTGGGTCATCAGGTAGCGCACCACGCGGTGAGTGGCGTTCTTCAGCGAGAGGGTCTCGATCTCGTTGATGCGTTGGTGCAGGCGCACGCTGAGCTTGCCGAGCAGGGCGAAGGACAGCCGCTGGTTGGCCTCGAGCAGGCGCATGTAGGCCGCGTTCGAGAAGCGGTAGGCCTGCGTCGGACAAACGGCCTGCGCTGAGGCGACGTAATTGGGCGTATCCATCAGCATCATGGCTTCGGCGAAGGTCTGCCGATTACCGATAACCTCGAAGACCTTCTCCTGCCCGTCGGGTGTCAGGCGGTAGATCTTCACTGCGCCGGAAATGACGAAATAGAACGAGTGCGCCGGCTCTCCCTGGTGAAAGAGGTTGTCGCCCTTGTCCAGGTTGAGCAACTGGCTGGCCGCCATGAGTTCATCCATCTGCTCGTCGTTCAGCGGCTCGAACAGGTGGTGGCTGCGGAGGATCTGGTTGTGTACGCGGTGAAGCACCATGCAAGGCATCCTGTTTCTAAGAATTGGCCATCGACCGGCGGCTGTGACGGCAGTGGGCGGACATGGCCCGTCGATCGGCTAGAGCCTAGCCCAGCACGCCGGGCGCTTTATTGACCTGCGCCGGTGTCGTGTATCGCAGCCGCTAGTGTGCGCCGGGCGCCGTGCCTTGCACGTGCGCGGCCGCTGGCATGGTGCTATGCACCGCCATGTCCAGCGCAACACCGCTGGCCAGGGCCAGGATGGTTGCCAGGGCCAGACCCCAGGCCAAAGGTTGGATAACTGCTTTCATATCGCCTCCGCATGTTGCCAGGCGCGCCGGCGGGCGCGCGATGCTCGTCGGGTTACTGGGAAGCCTTGACGAACAGGATGTTGTTTTCAAGGTGAATGTGCTGCATCAGGTCGTCGCGCAGCGCTTCGAGGCCGCGGTACAGCGCCCGCCAGGTGTTGCAGGCGTTGGCCGGCGGGGTGATGTCGTCCGTCAGCGCGGCCAAGCGGTCCAGGGCGGCGCCGTGCTGCTCGTGCTCGAAACGCATCACCGCGATCGGCCCTTGTCCCTCGGGAACACGCAGGCCGCGGCGGATCATCGGAAAGAGGATCTGTTCCTCCTTGAGCATGTGGCTTTCGAGCTCCTGCTGCATGGTCCACAGGTGTTCGGCGAGCCCGAGCGGGCAGTCCGGCTTGTTGCCATGTACGTGCTCCACGCGCGTGGCAAGGCGGATCAGCTCCGGAAACTGCTCGCGGTGGCGTTCGTGGTAGCGGTCGAGGATATGGTCGATCAGCTCGCTTGCCGGTGCCTCGCGCCAGGTGGCCTGGGCCTCGGTTTCGCTGCTCAGCGCGGCCAGCTCGCTGGCGATCAGCTGGGCGTCGAGATCGCGATGCGCGGCGGCGTCCAGCAGGCGGGTGTTGCCACCGCAGCAGAAGTCGAGCTTGTACTGGCGGAACACCCGGGTCGCACCGGGAATCTGGCAGGCGAGGCTGCCCAGGGTCTGTTCGGTCAACGCGCTTGTCATGTGAGCGTCCTTAAAAAGGTGTTGTGCCTGATGCTCCGCAAGCCCTGTGCCAACGCTAAGCGACTGATTCTTAGAAAAGAAAAATTAGTCGTGGTCGAAACCACCTGAACGGTTTAGGGTTTAAAAAACCTTGACGGTATTGGCCACCATGATGGAAGAAGCCCTGCTGGCGGACCTGATCACTGAACTCCCTAACGCCGTGCGCTTGCAACGCCTGGTGCACACGCTGCACCAGCGGTTTCGCTGCGGTGCCGTGGTGCTGCTGCGCCTGGATGAAGACACCCTGCGCCCGCTGGCTGCGGTTGGCCTGGTGCGTGAAGCGCTGGGACGGCGCTTCGTGGTGGCGCAGCACCCGCGCCTGGCCGCCATTCTTTCGCAGCGCGAACCGACCTGGTTCGAGCCGGACAGCCGCCTGCCCGACCCCTATGACGGCCTGCTCGACGAGCGCATCGGCGAACCCCTGCCTGTGCACGACTGCATGGGCGTGAGCCTGTACGTGGAGGGCAAGCTGTGGGGCGCGCTGACGCTCGACGCGCTGCACGCCGGCACCTTCGATGACGATGCTCGGCGTGACCTGCAGCGCTATACCCTGGTGATCGAGGCGGCCATCCGCATCACTCGGCTTGAACATGAAAACCGCAGCCTGCGGTTGGCCCGCAGCGATGTGTTCGAAGCGACCCAGATGCCACGGGACGGCGAGATCCTCGGGCAGAGCACGGTGATCCGCGAGCTGCTGCGTGAACTGGAAGTGGTGGCCGATTCCGAATTGCCGGTGCTGCTGCTGGGCGAAACCGGGGTCGGCAAGGAGCTGTTCGCGCGCTGGCTGCACCGCCATTCGCGGCGGCGTAACAAGCCGCTGGTGCTGGTCAACTGCGCGGCACTGCCCGAGTCCCTGGCCGAGAGCGAGCTCTTCGGTCATGTGAAGGGCGCGTTTTCCGGCGCCACCACTGATCGTCCCGGGCGCTTCGAGGCGGCCAATGGCGGCACCCTGCTGCTCGATGAGGTGGGTGAACTGCCGCTGGTGGTGCAGGCCAAGCTGCTGCGCACCCTGCAGAACGGCGAGATCCAGAGGCTGGGGGCGGACAAACCCCGGCACGTGGACGTGCGCATTATCGCGGCGACCAATCGCAACCTGCGCGAAAGCGTGCGTGACGGGCATTTCCGCGCCGATCTCTACCATCGCCTGTCGGTCTATCCGGCGCCGATCCCGCCGCTGCGCGAGCGCGGCAACGACGTGCTGATCCTCGCCGGCTATTTCCTCGAGCTGAACCGTGCGCGGCTGGGGCTGCGCAGCATGCGTCTGTCACCGGCAGCGGAGCGCGCACTGCTGGCTTACAGCTGGCCGGGGAACGTGCGAGAGCTCGAGCACGTGATCAGCCGCGCGGCGCTGCGCTTGCTCAGCCGAGGTGCGTCGCGCAGCGACATCCTCACCTTGGAGCCGGACATGCTCGACCTCGATGCTTCGGCGACGTTCGCGCCGGATAGCCTTCCCGAGATGCCGGACGCCCCGAACCCTGCGCAGATCCTTCCGCTGCGCGAGACCGTGGATGCCACCCAGCGCCAGGCAATCGTACGTGCCCTGGAAGCCAGTGGCGAAAACTGGGCACAGGCCGCGCGGCTGCTGGACGTGGATCCGAGCAACCTGCACAAACTGGCGCGACGCTTGCGGCTCAAGTGAGCGGGCAGGGCGCGGCCTCCCGCCAGCCGGTACGAGACGTCCTGGCGGGTCGGTGGTCTACTCTGAAATCTGCACAACGGAGGAGACCACGATGGCGCTGGACCATGACCAGTTCGAAAGATTGCTGAGCGAGGCGCAGACCCACGCCGACCGCGCCGCCAGCGAAAACGATCCGCAGCACTACCGGCAGGCCTTCGAAGCCAGCCTCAAGGCGATGCGCCTGCTTGCCGAGGAGTCCGGTGCCTGGCGCCAGATGGTGGCGCGAGCGACCGAGGAGTTCGAGGGGGACGAGGGTATTTGAAGGGTGCCGCGCAACGCGGTGCGTCGGGTGGGCGTGCGTTCAGCTGACGGCGTGTTGGGCGAATAAATTCGCCCCTACGGTGCGGGGCTGGCTTCGGTTTCGCAGGTGGCTGGATGGGCTCGCGGGATGCGGTGCGTCGGACGGCGTTCGTTCGGCTGATGGATTTGTTGGGCGAATAAATTCGCCCCTACGGGGAGGGTTTGGTGTCGGTTTCGCGGGTGGCTGGCTGGGTCCGCGGGATGCGGTGCGTCGGGCGGCGTTCGTTCGGATGACGGCGGTGTTGGGCGAATGAATTCGCCCCTACGGGGGGGGGGGGGCGTCGGTCTCGCGGGTGGCTGGATGGGCTCGCGGGATGCGGTGCGTCGGACGGCGTTCGTTCGGCTGATGGATTTGTTGGGCGAATAAATTCGCCCCTACGGGGTGGGTTTGGTGTCGGTTTCGCGGGTGGCTGGATGGGTCCGCGGGATGCGGTGCGTCGGGCGGCGTTCGTTCGGATGACGGCGTTGTTGGGCGAATGAATTCGCCCCTACGGGGGGGGGGGGGCGTCGGTCTCGCGGGTGGCTGGATGGGCTCGCGGGATGCGGTGCGTCGGCCGGCGTTCGTTCGGCTGATGGATGTGTTGGGCGAATAAATTCGCCCCTACGGGGTGGGGTGGGCGTCGGTCTCGCGGGTGGCTGGATGGGCTCGCGGGATGCGGTGCGTCGGGTGGGCGTGCGTTCAGCTGACGGCGTTGTTGGGCGAATTTATTCGCCCCTACGGTGCGGGGTTTGTAGGGCGGAATTTATTCCGCCAGCGGTGTTCCGGCCGATGGATTCGGCCCTGCTGTGCAGGGGCGGGCTCGCGGATGTTCGTGGTGCTTGGGGTCGGGTATGAACGCAGCGGTTCGTCCAACTCGGGCCGCATCGCGGGCTCGTGTTTGACGGGGCTGCCTTGACCTTCATCAATGCCGACCCCGGGTGCGCTACCTAGACTGCCGACTTTTCCGCCCGCACTCGGGCGGCCGCCGGGCTCTCCCGGCGCGCATGAATCGAATGTCTGGGAGTAGCCATGCACCTGGTCTGTCCGGCAGGAAGCCTGCCCGCGCTCAAGGCCGCCGTCCAGCAGGGCGCCGATGCCATCTACGTCGGTTTTCGCGACGATACCAACGCCCGTCACTTCGCCGGGCTAAACCTCGATGAAAAGCAGCTCGACAAGGGCCTGCAGCTGATCCGCGAAAAGCGTCGCCAGCTCTATGTCGCCGTCAACACCTACGCGCAGCCCGAGGGCTGGTCGCGTTGGCAGCGGGCCGTGGATCAGGCCGCGGACATGGGGGTGGACGCGCTGATTGCCGCCGATCCGGGCGTGCTGGGCTATGCCGCCAAGCGTCATCCGCAGCTCAACCTGCACCTGTCGGTGCAAGGCTCGGCGACCAACGCCGAAGCGCTGGCCTTCTATCAGCAGCGTTACAACATCAAGCGTGCGGTGTTGCCGCGCGTGCTCTCGCTCAAGCAGGTCAGGCAGGTCGCCGCGAGCAGTCCGGTGCCGATCGAGGTGTTCGCCTTCGGCAGCCTGTGCATCATGGCCGAGGGGCGCTGTCACCTGTCTTCCTACCTTACCGGCGAGTCACCCAACCTTTGCGGCGTCTGCTCGCCGGCCAAGGCGGTGCGCTGGAGTGAAGAGCCCGAAGGGCTGACCTCGCGACTCAACGACGTGCTGATCGACCGCTACGCCGAAGGCGAGTCGGCCGGCTATCCGACCCTGTGCAAGGGCCGTTTCGTGGTCAACGGTGAGCGCTTCCACGCCCTTGAGGAGCCCACCAGCCTGAACACGCTGGACCTGATCCCCGAGCTCGCCGCCATCGGCGTCACGGCGATGAAGATCGAGGGGCGACAACGCAGCCCGGCCTATGTCGAGCAGGTCACGCGGGTCTGGCGCGCCGCGCTGGATGCCTACCTGCAGGCGCCGCAACGCTACGCCGTGCAACCGGCTTGGCGCACGGTGCTCGACGGCCTGTCCGAAGGCTCGCAAACCACCCTGGGTGCCTACCACCGCGCCTGGCAATAGTGGAGCCAACCATGAAACTCAGCCTGGGCCCGGTGCTGTTCTATTGGGATCGGCAGAAGACGCTGGACTTCTACGCCGATATGGCCAGCCAGCCGCTGGATGTCATCTACCTCGGCGAAACCGTCTGCTCCAAGCGCCGCAGTATTGGGCTCGGCGACTGGATCGGGCTGGCCCGCGATCTGGCCGGGTCCAGTTCGGCGCAAGTGGTGCTGTCCGGCCTGACGCTGGTGGAGGCCGCGTCTGAGCTGTCCGCGTTGCGGCGCCTGTGCGACAACGGCGAATTGCTGGTCGAGGCCAACGACATGGGGGCGGTGCACTATCTATCGCAGAAGCGCTTGCCCTTCGTGGGCGGGCCGGCGCTCAACCTCTATAACGGTCATGCCCTGGCCGAGCTCGTCGGCAGCGGGATGATCCGCTGGGTGCCGCCGGTGGAGATGTCCGGCGCCATGATCCGCAGTGCTCGCGACCAGCTCGAGCGGCTCGACGTCGCAGTGCCGGAGATCGAGATTTTCGCGTACGGCCACCTGCCGCTCGCCTATTCGGCGCGCTGCTTTACCGCCCGCGCCGAAAACCGGCCGAAGGACGACTGCCAGTTCTGCTGCCAGAACTACCCCGAAGGCATCCCGCTGCTGAGCCAGGAAGGCGAGGCGCTGTTCACCATCAATGGCATCCAGACGCTGTCCGCCTCGGTCAGCAACCTGCTCGCCGATTACCCCGCGCTGCAGGGCAGTGGCGCCGCGCTGCTGCGCTTGAGCCCTCGGGCGGCGGGCATGACCGAGGTGATCGCCGCCTTCGATGCGGTACGCAACGGCGCGTTGCCGCCGCTCGCCGTGGAAGGCTGCAACGGTTACTGGCATGGTCAGCCCGGCATGCTGCGCGCGGAGGAGGCCGGCCTGTGCTGAACCCCCGTGAGCACCTGTTGAAAGTGGGCGAGCGGCTATTGCCGTTGGCCGCCCGTACACCCTTCGCTCTGCAGCGCCTGGCACTCGAACGCAGCCTCAACCAGCTGTTCGCCGAGCCCCTGGCCGACGAGGCCTTCGAGGCGCTCGAAGGCCTCTGGCTGCGCCTTGAAGTGGCGGACCTGAAGCTGGCCTGGTGCCTGACCTGCGACCGACAGCGCCTGCGGATTGCCGAGCAGGCGCCGGTCGCGGTGACCATTCGCGGCAACTGGCGCGAGTTTCTGCTGTTGGCGAGCCGCCAGGAAGACCCGGATACGCTGTTCTTCCGCCGCCGTCTGGTGATCGAAGGGGACACCGAGCTGGGCCTGGCGATCAAAAACCTGATCGACAGCCTCGACCCCGACCTGCTGCCGCCCTGGCTGTGGGCGCTGCTGCAGCGCGCCGGCGCGGGTGTCGCCGAGGCGGGGCGGGCACAGCCGGCGCCCGGCTGATCACACCGGGCGCAACGGCTGGCGCGCCTGCATGCGGTCGCTGGCGATGATCCGGCGCATGTCCTCGAACAGCGCGTCGGCTTCGGCCTGGCTGCAGTCCTCTCGGTAGCGCTTGCGCAGCCCGTAGCGGCTCAAGGTGATGTGCACGTTCGCCGTGACGCCGTGTTGTGCCAGGCAGGCGCGGGCGCAGTGCAGCGGGCAACCGTCGATGGCGAGGATGGCGCGCCCGGAGTTGGCCTTGTTGACCAGTGAACCGACCCGCCCGCCAACCCCGGCGATGCACGACATCTCCGCCAGCCCGGCGCGGTCGAGGCGCACCGCGAGCGTGTTGGCCAGCTGCGCCACGTTGGAGCAGCCGGAGCAGGAATAGACCAGCGGGAGGTGGGTGGCACTGGGCATCGTCATTCTCCGGTCGGTGCGAGGGAAGAGGGGTGGGCGAAATCACTCCTGATAGGCGGCCAGGCCCTGACTGTCGAGAATCTCGATGCGCCGGCGCTGCACGCTGATCATTCCCGACTCGATCAGCCGGTGCAGGATGCGCGAGAAGGTCTCCGGCTGGATGCCAAGCTTGGAGGCGATCAGCCGTTTTGGTACGTCCAGGGTCACCACGCCGCTGTCGTCTTCCTGCGACTGGTAGAGAAAGCGCACCACTCGATGGCTGGCGTTGGCCAGCGTCAGGGTGTCGATCTCGTTCATGCGTTGATGCAGGCGGATGCTCAGGGTGGCGAGGATGTCCAGGCAGATGCTCGGGTGCTCCTCGAGCATGCGCCGGTAGTGTGGCCCATGCAGGCTCGCCACCAGGCTCGCTTTGAGCGCCGTGGCGCTGACCGGGTAGTGCGGCGTGCCGGTGAACAGCAGCGCTTCGGCGAAGGATTCGCGCGGACGGATGATTTCCACGAGCTTCTCCTGCCCGTCGCACACCACGCGGTGCAGCTTCACCTGGCCGCTGAACAGGAAATAGAAGCGCTCGGCGCGGTCGCCCTGGTGAAACAGCGCGGCGCCAGCGGGCACGCGCTTGAGGTTGGCCGACATGCAGACTTCCTGCAGCGCGGCCTCCGGCAAGCGGCTGAACAGGTGGTGTCGGCGCAACTCCGCAACGAGTGAAGGTTCGGTGAGCATGGTTCCTCCGCTGCGCGCGTCCGGGATGGTTCGAGCCTGCATCCTAAGAGCCGCCAGGCGCCGGTTTCCTTGATCGCGGACAAGATCGCCGGCCGCTACGGCGCGACCTCACGTTCGTGAAAACAGCCTCGTCGACTTGACGATGGTCAATTCATCGCAGCGCTCGATCTCCTACATTGCACCGCATCTTGTGTGTTTTATTAATCTGGTATCAACATATTGTGGTGGAGGTTGTGATGGACGGGCTCGCCGAGGGGCAACGACCGGTATCGTTACGCAAGCGCGACGGCCGGCTGCTGGCATTCGAACCGGGCAAGATCGAGCGGGCTATCACCGCCGCTGGCCTGGCGACCGGTGAGTTCGATGCCGCGATTGCATGCGCGCTGGTCGACCAGGTGTTGCGGCGGTTGCCATCGCGCATCGTTGAAGTGGAGCGCGTGCAGGACACTGTCGAACGGGTGCTCATGGAGGCGGGCTACTACGACACGGCACGCGCCTACATCCTCTACCGCGAGCGCCACGGGCGGTTGCGGCGCGATCGCAAGTCGCTGGTCGATGTCGCCGCTTCGATGAACGAATACCTGTCGCGCGAAGACTGGCGCGTGCGCGCCAACGCCAACCAGGGATATTCACTGGGCGGGCTGATCCTCAACGTGTCGGGCAAGGTCACCGCCAACTACTGGCTGGACGAGGTCTACAGCGCCGAGATCGGCACGGCGCACCGCGAGGGCGATCTGCACATCCATGACCTGGACATGTTCGCCGGCTACTGCGCCGGCTGGTCACTGCGCACGCTTTTGAACGAGGGCTTCAACGGCATTCCCGGACGGGTCGAGGCCGGCCCGCCGAAGCACCTGTCCAGCGCCCTGGGGCAGATGGTCAACTTCCTCGGGACGCTACAGAACGAGTGGGCCGGTGCCCAGGCGTTCAGCAGCTTCGATACCTATCTCGCGCCCTTCGTGCGCAAGGACGGCCTGGGCTATGACGCGGTGCGTCAGGCGATTCAGGAATTCATCTACAACCTCAACGTGCCGTCGCGCTGGGGCACGCAGACGCCCTTCACCAACCTCACCTTCGACTGGGTCTGCCCCGAGGATCTGTGTGAGCAGATCCCCTATATCGGCGGCGAGGAAATGCCTTTCGCCTACGGCGAGCTGAACGCCGAGATGGCGCTGATCAACCGCGCCTACATCGAGGTGATGATGGAGGGTGATGGTCTGGGCCGGGTGTTCACCTTCCCGATCCCGACCTACAACATCACCCATGATTTCCCTTGGGACAGCGAAAACGCCGAGCGGCTGTTCGAGATGACCGCGCGCTACGGGCTGCCGTATTTCCAGAACTTCCTCAACTCGGACATGAAGCCCAACCAGGTGCGCTCGATGTGCTGTCGTCTTCAACTGGACGTGCGCGAGCTGCTCAAGCGCGGCGGCGGCCTGTTCGGCTCGGCCGAGCAGACCGGCTCGCTTGGCGTGGTGACGGTCAACTGCGCGCGCCTGGGCTATCTGCATGCCGGCGACTGGGCAGGGCTCGTCGAACACCTGGACGCGTTGCTCGACATGGCGCGCCAGAGCCTGGAGGTCAAGCGCAAGGTCATCCAGCATCACATGGATGCGGGGCTTTATCCCTACACCAGGCGCTACCTCGGCACGCTGCGCAACCATTTCTCCACCATCGGGGTGAACGGCCTGCACGAGATGGTGCGCAACTTCACCGAGGATGCCGAAGGGCTGCACACCGAGGCGGGGCGGCGCCTGGCTCTCAACCTGCTCGACCACGTGCGGGCGCGGCTGGTGCAGTTCCAGGAAGACACCGGCCATCTCTACAACCTCGAGGCGACGCCGGCCGAGGGCACTACCTACCGCTTCGCCAAGGAAGATCGCAAGCGTTTCCCCGACATCCTCCAGGCCGGCTCGCCCGACGCGCCTTACTACACCAACTCCTCGCAGCTGCCGGTGGGCTTCACTGATGATCCCTTCGAGGCACTGCTTCTGCAGGACGAACTGCAGTGCAAGTACACCGGCGGCACCGTGCTGCACCTGTACATGGCCGAACGGATTTCCTCGGCGCAGGCGTGCAAGAACCTGGTGCGCACGGCGCTCGGGCGCTTCCGCCTGCCGTACCTGACGGTGACGCCGACATTCTCGATCTGCCCGGTGCATGGCTATCTCGCCGGCGAGCACGAGTTCTGCCCGAAGTGCGACGAGGCGCTGCTGGCCAAGCAGCAGCACTGCTGTGCCTGAACTGATCTTCATATGAGCCAGCTTGCTGGCGACCATTTCCTGCGATGCACCGACCGGCGCCTCGCAGGACAAGCCCAACCCGAAGGAGAACCCCATGAACCAAGCCACCCAATTGCCCGCTTCCGAACGCCAGCGCTGCGAAGTCTGGACCCGCGTGATGGGCTATCACCGCCCGGTCGCGGCATTCAACCCGGGCAAACAGTCCGAGCATCGCGAGCGCACTCACTTCACCGAACAGGCCGCCGGGCTGGCCCGGTAGCATGGGCGCCGCGCTCAGGGTCGGGGGCCTGGTGCCCCTGACCACGCTCGATTTCCCCGATCACCTGGCGTGCGTGCTGTTCTGCCAGGGCTGCGGCTGGCGCTGTCGCTATTGCCACAATCCTGAGTTGATCCCGACTCGTGGCGCGCAGGAGCGTTGCTGGGAGGACGTCCTCGGCTTTCTCGATCAGCGTGTCGGGCTGCTCGAAGCGGTGGTCTTCAGCGGCGGTGAACCGACCCTGCAACTGGCCTTGCCTGAAGCGATCGCACAGGTGCGCGAGAGGGGTTTCAAGATCGGCCTGCACAGCGCCGGGATCAAACCCAAGCTGTTTCGCCAGGTGCTGCCGTTGGTGGACTGGGTGGGGTTTGACGTCAAGTCGCCTCCCGAGCACAGCGCGCTCATCACCGGCGTCGAGGGTAGCGGCGAAGCCAACTGGAAAAGCCTCGCAGCGCTGCTCGCTCGCGGTGTCGCCTACGAATGCCGAACCACGGTCCATTGGCAGTTGTTCGACGCCGAACGGCTCTGGGACATGGCTCAGCGCCTGCGCCGGCTGGGCGTGGAACGTTTCGCCGTGCAGTGTGTGCGCACGGCGAAGATGCTCGACGACTCGCTTGCCGACAGCCGCGCACCCTATGACCAGCAAAAGCTGTGGGAGCGCATGGGCCGGCTATTTCCCGCGTTCGTACTGAGAGGGTGACGCCGGCGCGCGCACTGAGTACAGCTTTTTGCACGAGCGAGCTTGCTCGCGATCGGGCGCCAAACGAAGGCCCTGGGCAAGAGTCGCCAGCAAGTAATGGACGTCTCCCTGGCTTATAGGGGGCGGTGTGCACTGCCATTCCCGCGCCCGTTACGGCTGCTTTTGTAGGAGCGAGCTTGCTCGCGATCGGGCGTCCAAACGAAGGCCTTGGGCAAGAGTCGCCAGCAAGCACTGGGCGTCCCCCTGGCTCATGCTGGCAGGGTGGTGTTGCCGATCAGCTCCATCCCCAGAACTGCAGATACCAGCCGTACCCGGCCACCGCCGTGGCCAGGCTGACGCAGGCGAACGCCAGCAGGCGGCGCAGGCCGTTGGCACCGTGGCGGGTGATCACTTTCCATGCCAGCGTCAGGCTCCAGCCGATGGCGCCGGCCAGCAGCAGCGCGCGTGTCGGTTGCGCCCAGGCCAGGATGAAACCCTCGTAGCGCAGCAGCTTGATGGTGGTGGCCGAAAGCCCGAGGAACAATCCGGCCCCGCCCAGGGGCGTCAGCGTCAGGGCCAGGTGATGGAAAACGCCGTCGCCGCGTTTCATCAGCCCGACGGCGCCGCGCAACAGCAGCCAGAGCGCGCCGCCGATCACCAGGGAGCAGGCTCCGATGTAGGTGAGGATGGCCGCACCGTCGAGCCAGGTGAAGGCGTCGTTGGCCTGCGGGTAATGGGTCAACAGCCACCAGGGCGCATTGGCCTCCAGCGGCCAGAAGATGTCGCGGTCGACCAGCCACTCGGCGGCGGTC
Organism: Stutzerimonas marianensis; assembly: GCF_022810315.1. Lineage (NCBI taxonomy): Bacteria > Pseudomonadati > Pseudomonadota > Gammaproteobacteria > Pseudomonadales > Pseudomonadaceae > Stutzerimonas > Stutzerimonas marianensis. The sequence continues at coordinate 192,438 of NZ_JALGRD010000005.1, forward strand.
TGCTTGAGGGTGATGAACCAGGGGCTGACCGTCCACTGGAAGGCGCCCATCGCCAGGCCGATCATGCCGAACAGCAGCAGGGTGCTGTCCCAGTGGCCGTGCTGGGGCTGGTTGCCGACGATGAGGATTTCCTCGTTGGGCGAGCGCGCGGCCAGGGCGACGGCGCCACGCTGGCCACTGCAGCGCCCGCAGGCGTGGCATTCGCTGTTGCCCTCCATGCGGCGGATGTCGATCAGCGGCGCGCAGTTGGGTGTCGCCAGTTTCAGGCCCTGGTTGGCCAGCCAGCGTTCCTCGTCGACCTTGTAGTGCATCGGCGCCAGACGCGCGAGCAGGCCGAACACGCCGCTTACCGGGCACAGGTGCCGGCACCAGACGCGTTTGCCGCGACCGTAGAGGAAGCCGACGATCATTGCCGCGACCGTGGAGCCTCCAAGAATCAGCGCGGCAGCGCGGCCGTAGTCGTAAACGCTGATCAGCTGGCCGTAGACGGTGGTCAGCACGAAGGCGATGGTCGGCCAGCCACTCCAGCGCATCCATTGCGGGGTGCGTTTGTTCAGCCCGCGCCAGCTTATCCACTCGCTGAGCGAACCCTCCGGGCAGAGCACACCGCACCAGAGCCGGCCGAAAAGGACCATCGACAGCAGCACGAAGGGCCACCAGAGGCCCCAGAACAGGAACTGGGCAAACACCGTGATGTTGTCCAGCATGCGCGCCTCGGAGGGCGGCAGGGCGAGCACGGCCGGGACCAGCAGCAAGACCAGATAGAAACCAACCACCAGCCACTGAATCAGGCGGATGGTCTTGGCATGCTGGCGCATCAGGTCTCCGATGCGCGCCAGCCAGGGGGCGTTGGCGATCATGCGGTGCGAGTCTCCAGGCGAGCCTCCGAATTCGGTCGCAACCAGGCCCAGACGGCCAGCCAGTACAACGCCATGACGATGACCGCGGCCAACGAGGGCATCGCACGGTAGCCGGTCAGCCCGGCAATGGTGCTGCCCAGGGTGCTGCCATCGTCGAGCAGACCCGAGGTGTCCCACAGCGGGTCGCCAAAGAGGGTGTACAGCACCTCGGGCACGTCCATGCCCATCAGTTGCCCGCTGAAGCGATCGAGCCCGGCCATCAGCAAGGCGGCGCCGAGCAACAGCAACAGCGCCTCGCTGACCTTGAAGAAGCGCTTCCAGGAGAACAGCCGGCTGCCCGCCTGCAGCGCCGCGTAGCTGATCAGGGCGAGGGCGAACCCCAGCACGCCGCCAATCACGAAACCGGTCAGGTCGGCACCTTGCTGCTGGTGGCCGATGCCATAGAGAAACACCACCGTTTCGCTGCCTTCCCGTGCGACGGCGAGCATCGCCAGCACCAACAGACCGATGCCACTGCCCTGGCTGAGGCTGGCTGCCGCGCTGTCGACCAGGTTGCGCTTGAGGTCGCGACCGTGGTGATGCATCCAGCCGACCATCTGCAAGATCAGCAGGGCAGCAACCACCAGCATGGCGCACTGGAACCATTCGCCGGCCGGGCCGGCGAGCCAGTCACCTGCGCTGAGAATGCCCCAGGCCAGCAGCGAGGCCAGGCCCAGCCCGGCGACCACACCGCCCCAGAGCATGCGCAGTGCGTGTCGATTGTCCGGTTGCTGGCGCAGCCAGGCGTGGAGGATGCCGATGACCAGCAGTGCCTCGACGCTTTCGCGCCAGACGATGAACATTGATTGGCCCATGTCGCTTCTCCTGTCACGGAACTACTTGGCGATGATTTCCCCTTCCGGGAGGTCCATGTGGAACTCGTCGAAGAAGGGGTAGCGGCCGGGTTTGAGCGGATGGATCACCACGAACGAGGTGACGCCGGGCGAGAGCACCTTTTCCACCCGCAGGGGCGTGCTCTCGAATTCGGTGGGGCCGCTGCCAGCGTTGATCACCACGATCTTGAAACGCTGGCGCGCTGGCACTTCGAGGGTCGCCGGCTCGAAGTGGCCGTCACGGATGGTCAGCTCAAAGGTCGGCAGCCCGGCCTGGGCGCCACCAGCGAAACCGGCGGCGAGCAGGGCGAGGGTCGGGAACAGGATGCGTCGCATGCCGGCCTCCGGATCAGTAACCACCTTTCTTGCCGATGCCGGCGTAGGTGAACTCGTAATTCAGCTCGCAGCGCTCGAACCAGGGGGCGACGCCGGTTTCCTTGTCGACGTGGCGGCCGAACATGGCGTGGTCGCCGCCCGGCGGCAGGATGGTGAAGGTCAGCGAATATTTGCCCGGGCCCATCAGTTTGACGTTATCGCCGTAGTGCGGGCCGTCATTGGCCACCATCGGGTGGAAGTCGCCCTCGATCTTTTCATCCGAGCCTTTCTTGCTCAGCGCGTAGCGGATATTCAGGTAGGAGACGAAGCTGCCTTCCTGCCAGCCGTTGCGGTTGTCCTCGGTGGCGGCGATGTCCGCTTCCAGGTGAACGTCTGACTTGGCGGCATCGAGCATCATGCCGGCCGGTTCCATCTCGACCGGTTGCAGGTAGACGGCACCGACTTCCATGCCACCGCACTGCTGCGGTTCACCGATGGGATATTCCTTGGCCTGGGCAAGGGGAGCGAGCAGCAGCGAAGCGACGGCGAGGGTAGCGGGAATGCGCATGGAGCCTCCGAAGGTGATGGGCAGGATGTGGGGGAAAGGGTCGCACCTGTGATGCTTAACGATAATGATTCGCGTCAATTCTGAACGAAATACTTTGTTACGTATACCCGTACCCGTTCCTGCAGAAGCCTGAGGAGACCGGCCGAGCGTAGGTGCGACGCGGCGTTGGAGTGCCAAGGTGCGTTGCGTTGTCACAGGGAGAGGGCGTGTCACCGCGCCGCTTCGGCAGGCACCGTACGCGCCACTCGACAAAGGCTTCGGTCGCGATCGATAGCGGCCTAACATGTGTTCTTTTACCGTTGGGGACTTCCATGCCGCACACCGCCGTGCTGGACGCCAGAACCGCCCGGGTGCTCCCCTGGCTGGTCGCGATCGCGTTCTTCATGCAGACCCTCGATGGCACCATCCTCAATACCGCGTTGCCGGCCATGGCACGCGACTTGTCCGAGGATCCGCTGCGCATGCAGGGCGTGGTGATCGCCTACATGCTTACCGTGGCGCTGCTGATTCCCGCATCGGGGTGGATCGCCGATCGCTTCGGCTCCCGGCGCATCTTCTTTTCCGCCATTGCGCTGTTCACCCTGGGCTCGTTGTTCTGCGCGCTGAGCGTCAGCTTCAACCAGCTGATGATTTCTCGTGTGGTGCAGGCGATTGGTGGTGCGCTGATGTTGCCGGTGGGGCGGTTGGTGGTTCTGCGCGCCTACCCGCGCAGGGAGTTCGTCAAGGTGATGACGTTCATCGCACTGCCTGGAATGGTCGGCCCTCTACTGGGCCCGACCTTGGGCGGCTGGCTGGTGGAAGTCGCGTCCTGGCACTGGATATTTCTGATCAACCTGCCGGTCGGCCTGGTCGGCTGCCTCGCTGCGCTGCGTTTCATGCCGGACCTCAAAAGCGAGGTGCGCACTCGCTTCGATAGCGTCGGTTTCCTGCTGTTCGGCGGCGCCATGGTGCTGATCACCATTGCCCTGGAAGGCCTGGGCGAGCTGCAGATGCCACATGCCCGGGTGCTGCTGTTGATGGTCATCGGCAGCGCTTGCCTCGCGGCGTACTGGTTGCGTGCCGGGCATGTCGAGACACCGCTGTTCAGCCCTCAGCTTTTCCATACGCGCAGCTTCGCCGTCGGGATCTTCGGCAACCTCTTCGCGCGCCTCGGTAGCGGCGCGCTGCCGTTCCTGATTCCGCTGTTGCTGCAGGTGGCGCTGGGTTATTCACCGGCCGAGGCGGGGATGAGCATGATCCCGCTGGCGTTGGGCGCCATGCTGATCAAGCCGTTGGCCAAGTCGCTGATCGATGGGTTCGGTTACCGCCGCATCCTGGTCGTCAATACGCTGCTGCTGGGCAGCCTGATCGCGAGCATGGCCACGGTCGATGCGCAGACGCCGACGGTCCTCCTGCTGCTACACCTGGGGTTGATCGGCGTGGTCAACTCGATGCAGTTCACCGCGATGAACACCGTCACGCTGGTGGGCCTGAGCAACCGGGACGCCAGCAGCGGCAACAGTCTGCTGTCGGTGGTGGTGCAGCTATCGATGAGCCTGGGGGTGGCGTCAGCCGGTGCGCTCCTGGGCGGCTTTACCGTGCCGGGCGCAGAAGGCGAGGCCGTGCTGCAGGCCTTTCACCTGACATTTCTGTGCATCGGTGCGATGTCGATGCTGGCCGCGACGCTGTTCTTTCAGTTGGACAGCAAACAGACCATGGCTGCCCGGCTGATCGACGAAGAATGAGCCGCGCCGGAGGGCTGGCGCCCCCCGCAGGCGAGTCGCTGAGTCAGCCGAGGCAGAGCTCGGCTTCCTCTTCTTCGGGCATTTCGTCGGTGACGATCACCCGCGCATGACAGGCGGTTTCTTCCTCCATCCGGAGGCCGAAATACCGCGTGTCATGCGCATCCCAGAACGCTTCGACCTGTGCCATGGTGGCGGCCTCGAGAAGGACCTCCAGGCTGTGTTCCAGGACGATCGTATAGAGTTTTTCGGCAGACATGATTGGCAGGCTCGCGCTCGATTCGGGACAGCCACTGCGTCGTTGCAGCGGTGATGTCATTCTGACAGTCACCGGCGCATTTACGGTGCCCACTCATCGCCTGTTCACTGTCATCCGCTGAACGGTTGGTTCGCGCGGCTGTCTATGTGGCCCCTCGCCAGTGCTTCCCCGCCGGTCATACCGAAATCAACAATATGCAAGCTTAGGCGACATATCTGCAGCCAAATCGCCGTGCGTCAAGGCCTACGAGCACAGCGCTGTCGTCATTTTCTATTTTCGATCCCAGCGACGGGCCGCCAGAACCTGCTTCGATTGTTTACCTGTGCAAGTAAACAATATCGACCTGTCATCTAACGAGACATATCGTTCCGCTAGCTGGCGAATGCCGGCCCAACAGAAGGAATTGATATGAGCGGCTTGAGCGTGGTGTGGTTGATGATGGGAATCGCAGTGTGCGTCGTGTTGGTCCTGACGATCCTGCTCTGGCTGCAATGGCTCCGCGCCGAGCAGCGCAAGGCGGAGCTCAGCGTGTTGCGCCACCTGGTCCAGAGCCTGGGCGAGGTCATTCATCGCCTCGAGCGCGAAAAGGCCGAGCTCGCGGCCGGTTTGCGGGCCGAGCAGGGCCAGGTGGAGCAACTGAAGCGACGGTTGATCTAGACGGCCCCGGTGCGACCGGCCTGGGCGGTGCCGGCATGTCGCCAGGCCGAACAGCGATTGGCGAACCACTCATTGACCTGGGCCAATGGTGTTTTCCGCACGCGTTGCAACAATGCTCAGGCATGACCTGAACAGGGTTGGACACGCGAGGAGACGACATGACCGCTGACGAAGCCGGGCTCACCCCCCAGACCCGCGCCGGCGCGGCTGACCGGCCGACCACAGTGCCCTGGCATGCCCTTTCGCCCGGGGAGGTCGAGACGATGCTGGAGGCGAGCCCCGACGGGCTGACGGCGGCCGAGGTCCAGGCGCGCCTCTTGCGCGACGGGCCGAACGCGTTGCCCACGCCTAAGGCGCGCAGCCTGATCGTTCGCTTTCTGTCGCAATTCAACAATTTGCTGATCCTGGTCCTGCTGGGGGCCGCCGTGCTGACAGCCATTCTGGGTCACTGGACAGATGCCGGGGTGATCGTCGCGGTTTGCCTGCTCAACGCCACGGTCGGCTTCGTACAGGAGGGCAAGGCCGAGCACGCGCTGAGCGCGATCCGCCACATGCTATCGGCCAGCGCCACGGTGCGGCGTGATGGTCATCGTCTGGCCGTACCGGCCGAGCAGCTCGTCGCGGGCGACCTGGTGCTGCTCGAGGCCGGAGACAAAGTGCCGGCCGACTTGAGGCTGCTGTGGGCGAAGAATCTGCAGGTGCAGGAGGCTGCGCTGACCGGCGAATCCGTGCCCGTCGACAAGGCGATCGAAGCGGTGCCTCACGAAGCCCCATTGGGGGATCGGATCTGCATGGCATTTTCCGGCACCCTGGTGACCCACGGGCAGGCACGTGGCGTTGTGGTCGCTACCGGCACCTCAACCGAGATCGGGCGTATCAGCCGCCTGATGGCCGGGCTCGATCCCATCGAGACGCCTCTGCTGCGGCAGATGACCGGCTTCGCCCGCACCCTGACTGCCGTCGTGCTGGGCATCGCCGTGCTGGTGTTCTGCTTGGCAGCGCTGGTGCATGACTACGGTCTTGGCGATCTGTTCATGGCAGTGGTCAGCCTGGCGGTTGCGGCTATCCCTGAAGGGTTGCCGGCCATCCTGACCATCACCCTGGCGATCGGTGTGCAGCGCATGGCCCGCTGCAGCGCGATCATTCGGCGTCTGCCGGCGGTCGAGACGCTGGGCTCGGTGTCGATCATCTGTACCGACAAGACCGGGACCTTGACCCGCAATGAGATGACGGTGCGTAGCGTCGCCCTGTCGGCTGCACAGGTCGTTGTGGAGGGTGTCGGCTACGAGCCGCACGGCGGCTTCAGCGTCGAGGGGCGGGATCGCCTGGCCGAGGATGTTCCGACGCTGGTCGAACTGGCGCGCGCCGCCGCGTTGTGCAACGACGCCGCCTTGCGTCAGCAGGGCGAGGCCTGGAGCGTGGAAGGCGACCCGATGGAGGCCGCGCTGCTGGTGCTGGCGGCCAAGGCCGGCATCGATCGCGCCGAAGAAGCTCGGCGCCTGCCGCGTACGGACCTGATTCCCTTCGAGTCCGAACACCGGTTCATGGCCACGCTGCACCACGATCATCAGGGGCGCGGGGTGGTCTACGTCAAGGGTGCGCCGGAGCGGATCCTCGCGATGTGCGCTTCGCAGCGCGACGAGGCAGGTGATCTCCCGCTCGAGGCCGAGGCCTGGCACGCCCGGATACAGGCGATGGCCGAACAGGGCCAGCGGGTGTTGGCACTGGCCACGCGAGCGGGTGACCCGTCACGGCAACCCCTCCAGTTCGCGGACGTAGAAAGCGGTCTGGTCCTGCTCGGGTTGGTGGGCATGATCGACCCGCCACGAACCGAGGCCATCGCCGCCGTGGCCGACTGTCGGGGCGCCGGTATCCGGGTCAAGATGATCACGGGTGATCATGCCGTGACGGCACGCGCCATCGCTGCGCAAATCGGTTTGCAGAACACCGCCTCGGCGCTGACCGGCGCGGACATCGAGGCATTGGACGACCCGGCCCTGGCACGCATTGCCCCCGAGATCGACGTGTTCGCGCGGGCCAGCCCCGAGCACAAGTTGCGGTTGGTGCAGGCGCTTCAAGGGCAGGGTTTTGTCGTCGCGATGACCGGCGACGGCGTGAACGATGCGCCGGCACTCAAGCGAGCCGATGTCGGGATCGCCATGGGACAGAAAGGGACCGAAGCGGCGAAGGAGGCGGCGGAGGTCGTGCTGGCCGACGACAATTTCGCCTCCATCGCCCGCGCCGTGCATGAGGGCAGAACGGTATATGACAACCTGAAGAAGGCCATCGCGTTCCTGCTGCCGATCAACGGGGGCGAGTCACTGAGCGTGGTCATCGCCATCCTCGCCGGGCTGACCCTGCCGATCACACCGCTGCAGATCCTCTGGATCAACATGGTTAGCTCCATCGGGCTGGCGTTGGCGCTGGCCTTCGAGCCAGCCGAGCGCGACGTGATGCAACGCCCGCCGCGGGCAGCGGGCGAAGCCTTGCTGTCGCGTTTCCTGATCTGGCGGATCGCCTTCGTCTCGCTGCTGATGACGCTCGGCATCTTCGGCCTGTTCGAGTGGGCCCTCTGGCAGGGCGCCGACGAGGCGACCGCGCGTACCGTCGCCGTCAATACGCTGGTGGCGATGGAAGTCTTCTACCTGTTCAGCGTGCGTTACTTGAATGCACACTCGCTGACGTTCCAGGGCGTGCTCGGCACTCCGCCGGTCCTTATCGCCATCACCGTGGTGACCGCCCTGCAGCTGGTGTTCACCTACGCCCCTTTCATGGCCGCACTGTTCGACTCCCGACCGTTGACCCTGATGCAGGGCGTGCCCGTTCTGGTCGCCGGCGTCCTGCTGTTCGCGGTGTTGGAGGTGGAGAAACGGATCCTGCGAAGGAGGCGGGCGGCGGCTGGGTGAGAAAGGTGGCGTCTCGAAGAGATCGCAGATGTGGGTTAGCCCAGAGGCTAGGCCGCGATGATGATTGCAAGCGCGATGCTGAGCCCGATGATGCAATCGGCGCAGATAGACATCGCCATCAGCTTCGTGCGGTCGTGGTTAGAGAAGGGGACTCGATTGGCAACGCTGGCAACAAGGCCAAACCCAAGAGTGACCATGGCAGACTCCTTTTTCGCGCATGCTAATCCGTCGCGCTGGAAAGGGGGGTGAGGTGAGTCGCTGTCTGCCCAGGATTAGGCGGATTGAAAAAGCAAAAACCCCTGATTCGCCAAGAAATCAGGGGCTTCAGCCGGGGGGGATTTGAACCCCAATCTGTGCTTCGCTTTTTCCTGCAAAGCCCCGCTTTATGGGCCTTTTCTCCTCGTGTTGCGCGCATTGTGCTGCGTTAGCCAGCAGTGATCTCGACACTCTTTCGACACAGTAGCTGTGTGGCGTATCAATCCTGATTTAAGCTGCCAAGATATCCGGTGCCATATCTGGAGCGCGTTGGAGTAAAGCCGCTGCGGCGACAGGGGTGTGACATAAGGTGTCAATCAAATATTTTTCTGCTCGTCAAGCTTAATTTAACAAGCATGGAGTAACTGTTGTGGTTGAGGGAATTAAGAAAGGCTGGCGATGGGCGCTGGGGAATTTCTGGAATGTATTTAGTATTGTGGGTGTGATTGCGACGTTTTATTTTGGACTGTTCTACATACCCGACTACGCAAGAGAAAACCTCTACAGCAGGTCTGCACTAGCCCAGGAAGAGATAATTCATGAGGTCGGTGAGCGCTTGTTCGCTGGTGAAGCCATTCCGATTAAAGATATAGAGTTCGCGATTGAGCAAAAAGAAATTTTCTACAAAATCGATTTTCCCTATAGCACAAAGCAAATATTGTTACTCATTAGTAACGATTTTTCCAAAAATAACTACATACCACTAGCCAAGCGAAATGAAGTAAAGTCTGAAATTAATAAAATTATAGATGAAATCAAGCGGCCGCCGGTCAAAGGGGTGAAATGGTTTGATTTTAACTATTTTCAGTTAATGCTGATTGTGCCGTTTTTGGTGTCAGGGATAATTGGTCTTTTTAGCATTGTCCAAAAGAATAAAAAGGATTCTGAGATTGAGATAGAGTTGGATGAGGAAAATATTCCGTTTGAAGAGGGGACGGTTAGGTATAGAGAGCATGAATATTTTCTGATGGTAGAGGACGCTCTCAAAGAGTTGGGCTTGGAAATATCGAAACCATCTAAAGTCGGTTCTCAGTCGTTTGGTCCTGACTTTGAAATAACTTCTCAGAATGGTGGTTTTGTTATAGAAACTAAAGCCTATCGGCAGAAGGTAGGGGTTAACACTATTCGGAGTTTTATATACATAGTTAGGCAAATGGATAAACCTGGTATTTTGGTTTCTACCTCGACATTGACTGTGCGGGCAAAGCAATTGCTTCAGCAGTACAATGAGAAGAATGAAAAGATGAAAGCTTATTTTGTTTTCGGTGTAACTAAGAGTGATATTAAGGCGGGCATCAAATCCAAGTTGGATAGTTGCGGCTTGTAATGTCGGCCTGCCTTTATTAATTAGTTCGGCAAAGGCGAAGCGAGCTGTGATGAAGTTTGGCTAAGGCGGGAGTGAAGAAATGGCTGAGAATACAAATAAAGTGCCTGAAATTAACAAAACAGCTTTTTGCTGCCCTCATTGTAGCGCCTACACTACGCAGCATTGGAGCTGCCTATATTCAAGCCCTTATCCAGCGGACAATAAAACTCCAAATATTCCGGATCAAGGGTTGAAGAAGCAATTTCAAGATGATCGAGAGCTAAAGGGCGAGATGAAAGCTCGGCTTATTGAGTGGATAGATAGAATGTCTGTCGGCAAGCCGTTTATCGAGATCAAAGAGGATTCTAAATACCTCCGTCGTGAGCTGATGAACCTAAATATTTCTGAGTGTTATAACTGTAATGATATCGCTATTTGGGTACATGATCAGTTGGTTTGGCCTAACTCAAAGATTGACATCCAGCCTAATCAGGACCTTCCTTTGCATGTTAAGAGTCTTTTCGAGGAGGCGCGGGAAATCGTTGCGTTGTCGCCAAAGGGGGCTGCTGCTCTTCTCCGGCTTAGCATTCAACACCTATGCAAAGAATTAGGGGAGAGCGGCAAGAGTATTGATAAGGACATTGCAAGTCTTGTTGCAAAGGGATTAAACCCATTGGTTCAACAGGCGTTAGATGTTGTTAGGGTCATCGGGAATGAAGCTGTGCATCCGGGCGAGATAGATCTCGATGATAACCGAGATACGTCACTTCAGCTGTTCAATCTAATTAATCTAATATGCAATCAAATGATTACCCAGCCCAAAGAAGTTAAAGCTCTTTATGACAGGCTTCCTGAGAAAAAGCTTCAAGGGATTGATCAGCGAAATAGAAAGGCAATTGAGGGGGAGGGAAGTGACTAGCAGTTACGTTCCGCCGCTCACTATCTAAACGTGCGCTGGGCGATACCATCGCTTAGCTACTTCCAGTGTGATTGCTATCCCTCGCTGGGTTGGCTCAAGTTCCGGTTGGCTTCGTCGTAGTCGGGGCTGGTTTGGCCGATCTCCGGGGCTATCTGCCCGCTCGCAATCCAAAAAGCATATTGAGGGAACATCTTTACGATGGCCTCTATGTCTTCTTCGTTTGCACGTCTCTTGCCGTTTCGCAGGTGATACCAGCTGCTTCGGTCGATACCCGTCAGCTTTTCGAGCTTAGGAGCCGAGAGCCCTTGGCTGTCCCAAACGGATATCAATCTATCTCTTATCATTCCGAAAACGTCTAAAAAGCTTGCACATAGTGGTGGTTTCTATGTGAAGACTAGCCTATATCTTGTTCGTTCCTTGCACTATTTGCAATGTATTTAATGCTGGATATAGCAGAACAAAGCGGAGATCACGGGAATGCTACCACCAGAAGGGATCGACTCCCAGAAGCTGCACGGCGCTCCACCACTGATGCCCTGGCAGAAGTTCACCGAGTGGATCGGCATGGGTGACGAACCCATCGTGGTGCGCACCTGGTTGGATCGTAGCTACCTGCCTTCGAAGAAGGTAGGCAAGCGCACGATGGTCAACGTGGCCCTGCTACAGCAGCAGCTTCTCGAGCAGGAGTGGACGCTATGAGCAAGGCAGACGACAGCCTCGACCTGTGCAGCCTCAAGACCTTCGCCGGAATGGCCGGTGTATCCGTCGAAGAAGCCGCCGATTGGGCCGCCACCGGCACGATTCCGACGATGCGCCTCGCCGACTTCCGCATGGTCAACCTCGCGCGCCTGCGGGCCGACCTCGGAGTGAGAGCTGACGAACGAGCAGATAGCCGAACTGCTGGAGTGGATCCGCAGCGGCTGCGATAGCCCGCATGTCGCGCTGGTGGCAATGATCTGTCTGGCGACCGGGGCGCGATGGTCCGAGGCCGAGAGGTTGCAGCCAGGAGCTATCCGAAACGGAGTCTTCACGTTCAGCAGGACCAAAAGTGAAGGTTCGGTCGGTCCCAATCTCGCCGGAGCTGGAAAAGAAGATAACGAAGCACTGGAAGCGCTACGGGCATTTCACCCCGGCGATAACCTCGTTCCGGCGTGCGCTGGCAAGAACCACGATCAGGCTACCGAAAGGGCAGGCCGCTCATGCACTGCGGCACACCTTCGCCAGCCACTTCATCCAGAACGGCAGCAATATTCTTACGCTACAGAAGATCCTGGGGCATTCGAGCTTGGCCATGACGATGCGGTACGCGCATCTGGCGCCGGATAATCTTTTAGACGCAGTGAAGCTAGGCCCCTTGCGTAGCTTCGGGGAGTGAGTAGGAGACGTTTTTCCCGTTCGCCTTCACATATCCACTTTTGCGCAGTGTTGCGTAGATTTGCTCAATCTCTTTGATCGGGGTTGATTTACCGACCTTCGAATGGATGGTGTTAAGTAGTGTCTTGGTCGTCTTTGGCTTAGATGTCTTTCGCCCAATTAGATCGGCTATGACGGCTTTGACCACAGGATCTTCAGCCGTTGGCGCAGGAGCTTTTGCAGTAGCTTGAGGCTTTGGCTTGGGGGGCGGACTGACCGGCTTAGGGGTTGCCTCACCGGAAGTCTTGAAGCAGGGCATCTCTTCAATCGATTCTGAGCGTAACGCGAAGATTCCCTTGCTCTTTAGGTGCTTCAGAAGCGGGTCGAAGCCTTTATCCCGGGAGATTATGTGGTAGAACCCGGTAGGGTCCGCATTAGCCAACTGCCCGAGGTAATAGGCAATATGAAAGTCCAATGCATTAGCGCCAGGGGTGTCGAGCTGGATGTAGTCGGCTCGCTGACCTAGTCGATGTACCGATACCGCCAGCTCTGTAGGAAGCCTGGTGTTATTTGGGCCTAAAAAAACCCTCAGGCAGAAGTGCGGTTCGCTGAGCAGCGCCAGGGACGACGCTTGGACATTCTCGTAATCGATCAAAACGTAATTGGTGCGCATCCTTTCGTCCTAGGTCTTCCTTGCGAACATCTGCCGCCGTGCTCAAAGGTTGGAATTGCCGCCCAAGCTGCGACACTTCTTCGATACCCGCTACTCCAGACAGCAAAAACCCCTGAAATTCTGTAGGAAAATCAGGGGTTTATGTGCTTCTAATTGGTGGAGCCGGGGGGATTTAAATTACATGTATAACCTATTGTTTTAAATAGATTTATTTGCAGATCCATTATTAAGTGCCCCCATAAGTGCCCCCGTGCACGTATTTCCGATGAGCGGCTATTTGAGGAGTTGAACTGGCGTCCTGAATTATCGTGCTGCGACCGGGCGAGTCCAGTCAGCCACCGGCGAGTGTTCAATGGAGTCGGTCGTGTACAGCATAGCCTCGGTTATCTGGCTACGAGGGTTTAAGTCCAGCTCAGACCGGACGCTGGGTAGATGTAAGGTCACGTAGTTGGGTATTTTCAGCGGTAGCGCACCATAGGCTCATCTAGGACGATTTGAGCTGAGGTGCGGTATGAGACACTCGATGGCTACCTGCCACAACTGTGGCAAAGCTATGGTTCCGAGAGCGACATATAGCCCTGGTTTCTGGGGATATTCGCCTTCGTCGAATCACTGTCCCTTTTGCCTTAGTGAGAACTGGCACGGCGGGAATCCAGGATTAGGAGCTCAACTGTTCGCTTTGGTTGGCCTGACTTTGGGCGTTCTGACCTGTGTGTTGGTGGGGGCATTTTTCTTCAAAGTGCAGTGGTGGCTCGGCATTGAAGGGCAATGGCCTCTATTGACCCTTGTAACCTGCGCGGTGTCGGTTTTTGCGGGATATCGTTTTTACAACTGGTTTGTGGATTGCTGACAAGGTGGTAATTCAGGGACGACAGGCAGGAACCGGCCAGCTAGCGGCCTGTCGTAAGCGGCGTAATCTGTAGACGAGCCACCGATACTGCGCACAAGCGAAACGCTCCAGCTGCTCGATTGAGGCCATCTGGGTAAGGCGTTTACGTCGGGACTAGTCATGCTTCCGCAGTCAGCGGCGAGGTAGTCCCTGAGCTCACTGGAGCCCAGGGTTTCGAAGCAGGCCGTCTTCAGCGTCTTCCTCGATGAATTGACTCTCAAGCCAGCCTTAGCCGCGCTGAGATAAGATCGTCTCGAGCAAACCAGGAAATCGATTGTTCAAATCATCCCTGCGCAACGAGTTCATATGGGTCGTGCCGATGGTTTGGGTTTGGACCAACCCGGCATCTCGCAGCACCCTGAAGTGATGGGACATGGTGGACTTTGGTCGGCCACCGTCCAATTCGCCACAGCTGGCTTCGCCCAGTTCGGCAAGGCGTCGGACGATCTCCAGGCGCACAGGATCGCTCAAGGCGTATAGCAGACGCTCGAGGACGATTTCAGTGACGGGAGGGTGTTTGTAGGGGCGCATGAACGAAGCATACACGGGTTTGCTCTATCTCCATAGTTCGAATACTATCGAATTAACGTAATAGACAACCCTCGGAGAAACCAATGTCTGCGCTGTTCCAACCCTTCACGCTTAAAGACGTCACGCTTCGCAACCGTATTGCGATTCCCCCTATGTGCATGTACTCGTCAAACGATGGCCTGATCAACGAGTGGCACAGAGTTCACTACGCCTCCCTTGCGCGTGGCGGGGCGGGGTTGGTGATTGTCGAAGCAACCGCTGTAGCGCCAGAAGGGCGGATCACTCCTGGCTGTGCGGGTATTTGGAACGATGAGCTGGCCCAGGCCTTCGTACCGGTGGTGCAGTCGATCAAGGCAGCCGGCTCGGTCCCCGGCCTGCAGATCGCCCACGCCGGTCGCAAGGCAAGCGCAAACCGTCCATGGGAAGGCGATGACCACATCGCTGAAGATGACGCCCGTGGCTGGCAGACCATCGCTCCATCGGCCATAGCTTTTGGCGGTCACCTGGCCAAGCAGCCGCAAGCCATGACGCTGGAAGACATTGCCCGTGTGCGTGAGGATTTCGTCGCAGCCGCTCGCCGTGCGCGTGACGCTGGCTTCGAGTGGCTGGAGCTGCATTTCGCCCATGGTTATCTGGCCCAGTCGTTCCTGTCCGAACACTCCAACCATCGCGATGACGCCTACGGCGGCAGTTTCGACAACCGTAGCCGCTTCCTGCTTGAAACGCTGGCGGCTGTTCGTGAGGTTTGGCCGGAGCACCTGCCGCTAACCGCTCGTCTAGGGGTTATCGAATACGACGGCCGGGACGAACAGACGCTGACCGAGGCTATCGAACTGACACGTCGCTTCAAAAATGGTGGCCTGGATCTGCTGAGCGTCAGCATTGGTTTCACCATCGCTGAAACCAACATTCCCTGGGCGCCTGGCTTCATGGGCGAAGTTGCCCAGCGCGTGAAGCGTGAGGCGGGGATACCAGTGGCTTCGGCATGGGGCTTCGGCACGCCAAGCGTTGCCGAAGAAGCGGTCAAGAGCGGTCAGCTGGACTTGGCGATGATTGGGCGAGCACATCTGGCCAATCCAAATTGGTCCTATCTTGCCGCCCAAGAGCTGGGCGTAGAGCGTGCGTCCTGGACCTTGCCGGCTCCCTATGCTCACTGGCTTGAACGCTACAAGTGACCCGCCGGTGCGAGACGGCTGACCTGGCCTGATCGCCCGCTGCCCCAGCGCTATGAGCGCTGGTGGCTACCTGGCTGAGCCGCTCATGGCTCGGTCCTTCCGATAGATAGCTGAGGATTACGCTATGTCTCGCGTCATACGCTTTCATCGCACCGGTGAACCGGAGGTTCTCCAGATCGACGAGATCGACGTGCCAGCTCCCGGCGCGAACGAGGTTCAAATCAACGTCAGGGCGCTCGGCATCAACCGGGCTGAAGTGATGTACCGCACAGGCCAGTACGTCATCGAACCGACGTTTCCCGCCATGCTGGGCTATGAAGCGGCTGGGAACGTGGCTGCAGTGGGGCCCGGTGTGGTCGGCTTCGCTGTTGGCGATGTGGTCAGCGTAGTGCCCGCGTTCTCCTTTGACGAATACGGCTTGTACGGTGAGTTGGTCAACGCACCGGCTCACGCGGTGGTCAAACACCCGGAAGTGCTCTCTTTCACGGAGGCAGCAGCGACCTGGATGAAGTTTGTCACCGCCTATGGCGCATTGATCGAGCTCGGTGGGCTGCAGGCCGGGGAGGCTGTGCTGATCCGTGCGGCGTCCAGCAGCGTGGGGCTTGCCGCTATCCAGATTGCGAACATGGTGGGCGCCGTTCCTGTGGCGCTGACCCGCACCAGCGACAAGCGCGAAGCCTTGCTTCAAGCGGGGGCGGCGGCAGTCATCGCGACCCAGGAGCAGGACATGGTGGCTGAGGTCATGACGGTGACTCATGGCAAAGGCGCTCGCATGGCCTTCGATCCCGTTGGCGGACCCGAAGTGGCCTTGGTGCTCAAGGCGCTAGCGAACCACGGCATCTTCTTCCAGTACGGCGCTTTGGACACTCGGGATATCCCTGTGTCGGTCATGGACCTGCTCGGCAAGCATCTGACGCTGCGCGGTTATCAGCTGTTCGAGATCACCCAGAATCGAGAAAAACTCGAACGGGCCAAGCACTTCATCAATGAAGGGCTCGCCTCTGGACAGCTGCGTCCGGTGATCGACCGTACATTCAGCTTCGACGAGATGGCCGAGGCTCACCGGTACATGGAATCGAATGCCCAGGTGGGCAAGATTGTCGTAACGCTGTAAACCACGTTCAGGTCTTCGCGGCATGGCCGGTAGGGTCACCTTCGGTAAGCCCATGCCAGTTCGATGCGTCTTTCACACATGCACAGACAGGAGGTTCGATGACCACCCCACTCACACTGGTTGCCACATTGGTCGCCAAGGCCGGCTCCGAAGATGAGCTCCAGCAGACGCTGCAGGATCTGCAAGGCCCAAGTCGCGCCGAAGCGGACTGCATCCAATACGACTTTCATAAAGATGCAGAACAGCCTCGCACCTTCCATATGGTTGAGCAGTGGCGAGACGAAGCGGCGCTGACTGCGCACGAGGCCACCCCGCATTTCCAGGCAGCGCTGCCGGTTATCGAGCGCGCCGCCGAAAAATTCTCCGTCATGAAAATGTACCGCGTCTCCTGAGGAGCTCCGAATGAAAGCGATTGCACACTTCAAATGCCTGCCTGTTGAGAACCCTGACGCCCTCGTGGAGATCGATCTACCCGAGCCAGTGCCGGGGCCGCGCGACCTGCTGGTAGAAGTCAAGGCCGTATCGGTCAACCCGGTCGATACCAAAGTCCGCCAGGGCTACGTGCCGCATACAGACGAAACACAGCCGCGCATCCTCGGTTGGGACGCTGCCGGCGTGGTCAAGTCGGTCGGTTCCGACGTAACGCTGTTCAAGCCCGGTGACAAGGTGTGGTACGCCGGGTCGCTGATCCGCCCGGGCAGCAACAGTGAGTTGCAGCTGGTAGACGAGCGCATTGTCGGATCGATGCCACAGTCGCTGGAGTTCGCCCAGGCCGCGGCGCTTCCCCTGACGTCTCTGACCGCTTGGGAATTGCTATTTGATCGCCTCGGCGTAGCGCGCGACACCACCGACCGTGGCGAAACGCTGCTGATCATTGGCGCTGCAGGCGGGGTGGGTTCAATCATGACTCAGCTGGCGCGTCAGTTGACCGGCCTGACCGTCATTGGTACGGCTTCGCGCCCTGAAACCCAGGCCTGGGTCACCGAACTCGGCGCCCATTACGTGATCGATCACACCAAACCACTGAGCGAAGAGCTCAAGCGCATCGGCCTTCCGCAGGTCAGCTACGTCGCAAGCCTGACGCAGACCGATCGGCATTACGAGCAGATCATCGAGTCACTGAAGCCACAGGGCAGGTTGGGCCTGATCGATGACCCGGCCACGCTGGACGTCGTACCGCTCAAACGCAAGAGCCTGTCGCTGCACTGGGAGCTGATGTACACGCGCTCGCTGTACGAGACCGAGGACATGCAGGAGCAGCACAACATCCTCAATGAAGTGGCCCGCCAGATCGATGCGGGTGTGTTGCGCACCACCGTTGGCGAAAACTACGGGCGTATCAGCGCCGAAAACCTACGTCGCGCCCATGCCTTGCTGGAGAGCGGCAAGGCAAAGGGCAAGATCGTTCTGGAGGGCTTCTGACGGTATCTGGCTACCGGCTCATGCGGTAGGTAGCCAATGCTGGATTCAAGAGTAGCGCCCATGAGCGATTCAGTGAGCGCCTTGAAATGCCTCCTATTGAGATCGTCTCGCAAGACCATCACCCAGCCGTCAACGACTTCATCCGAAACGTCCAACTAATAGGAACCCCATATGAACAACGCTACCGGCTATGCCTGGACTTGCCCCTACAAAACCGGACACCAACTCCCCGTTAAATTGATGCTGCTGCCAAGCGCCTGAACTCCCTCGGCGAGCGGTATTTCAAAGCGCTGTGCGGATGCTGCTCGTTGTAATGCTCGAAGGCAATTGCCAGGTTGCGCAGCGCCGTTTCTCGATCCGGTTTGGGCATGTGCGCCACGTAGTCACGCTTGATCGTCTTCACGAAGCTCTCAGCCATGCCGTTGCTTTGCGGGCTGCGAACTGGGGTGGTCACCGGCTGCAAGCCGATCTGTCGAGCAAACAGGCGTGTCTGTTCGGCGGTGTACGCCGAGCCGTTGTCGCTTAGCCATTGCACCGGCGTGGCGGGCAGTTGATCACCAAAGCGCTTCTCCACGCTTTCCAGCATCAAATCGCGGATATCATCGCCGCTGTACCCGGTCGGGCTCGCGACCCAGCCGATGGCTTCGCGATCACAGCAATCCAGGGCGAAGGTCACGCTCAGTTTGGCGCCGTCCTTGCAACGGAACTCAAAGCCGTCCGAGCACCAACGCGTATCGCTGGCTTCCACCGCAATACGGCCTTCGTGCCGACGCGGCACACCGGGCTGTTTGATGCGGCGCTCAAGCAGCAAGTTGTGATCACGCATGACCCGGTAAACCCGCTTCACATTGATCGCCGGTAGCGACTGGGTTTCACGGGCGCGACGCAGCAATCCCCAGACGCGGCGGTAGCCGTAGCTGGGAAGTTCGCTGACCTGTTGCTGGATTTCAACTACCAGATCAGCATCGTTCACAGGCCTGCTCCGCCGTACTTTGGGGGATGCCGATTGCTTGATTCGAACCGTTAATTGCGAGCGCGCCACACCGAGACATTCGCTGACCAGCTTCACTGGTCGTCCCCCGGCAACAAGGGTGAGTGCGCAATCCATTTTCGCGACCGGGCGATCTCCACGGCCTCTTTGAGGATTTCTGCTTCCATCGTTTTCTTGCCCAGCATCCGTTGCAGTTCACGGATCTGCTTGAGCGCATCGCTCAGCTCGGAGGCAGGTACCACGGCTTCGCCAGCACTGACCGCCGACAAACTGCCGTCTTGGTAAAGCTTGCGCCACAGGAATAGTTGGTTGGCATTGATGCCGTTACGCCGAGCCACCAACGAAACGCTCTGCCCGGGCTCAAGGCTCTCTCGAACCATGGTCAGCTTTTGCTCAGGGCTCCAGCGGCGCCGCCGCTCCCGACCCAAAAGCTCCCCACTCTTATCGTTGCTATTAGTCATAAACATAACCGTTTGCCTATCCCTTATCGTAAGGGGGAAACGGTGTCCTGTCTTTCAGGGGGCTCGTTCATCGATTGGGTTAACGCCGCTGGCTTTAATCTTTACCAGTACCTGCCCTTGTTGTGGCGAAGGCTTTGCGACTTCGACTTCAAGCAGGGTGCTCGCGTCATAGCTGTCTAGGCGCAAGGCCTTCATCAGTCCCCCACTCGAAAGCGATTCAGTTACGTTGCTCACAGCTTTTCACTCCATATAAGCGGGGCCTGACGCCGAAGCGGCAGGCCCTAAACTCATTAGAATTCCTGCACGGTTGGGCGCAGAACGATCTCGTTAATATCCACGTCAGCAGGCTGCTCAATTGCGAAGGCGATAGCTCGAGCGACCGATTCGGCGGGAATTGCATGCTTGTAGAAGTCCACCACGAAATCGCGGCTCTGTTGGTGGGTGCTGCCGAATTTCAGTTCGGAGTCCACGGCGCCCGGTTCGATAGTCGTGGTGCGGATGCTGCCACCGACTTCGTGACGCAGTCCTTCGGAGATAGCCCGCACAGCAAACTTGGTGCCGCTGTACACGGTGCCACCTGGGCTAAACACCTTCAGGCCTGCAACCGATGCGATGTTGATGAAGTGACCACTGTTTTGTTTCTGGAAGACTGGCAATGCAGCCGCGACTCCGTACAGCAGACCCTTGATGTTGATATCGATCATGCGATCCCACTCGTCAGTGCGAGCATCGCTGAGCGGTGCAATCGCCATCAGTCCGGCATTGTTGACCAGTACATCAATGCGACCGTAGGTGTCCACGGCACCTTGAATGAGCGTTTTGACCTCTTCCTGAGAGGTAACATCGGTCTGATACGCGATTGCCTGACCACCTGCATTGGTCAGCTCAGCCACCAATGCGTCGAGTTTATCTTTGCGACGTGCAGCCAGCACTACGCGAGCGCCAAGCGCAGCAAGGTGGCGCGCAGTAACCTCACCCAGGCCGCTACTGGCACCGGTGATAACGACAACTTTTCCAGAAATGTTATTGCTCATGCTGAGAACCTCATCGGCGGGTTTGTACTTCGCCATGGCTGGTTAACCTGGCAGTGCGCAAACTTTAGACCCATGATTGATCTCAATAAATGGAAATGATTAGATTATGCTATTCCTGAAAATGGAATAAATGAGAGGGGCAACATGCTTAACCGCATGGAGATGGTTAGGATTTTTTGCACAGCAGCAGAGGCAGGTAGCTTCCGCCAAGCGGCAACTCGATTAGGCATCTCCCCACAAGGGGTGACTCGAGCCATTCAAGCCCTGGAAACTGAGCTTGGCGAATCACTGTTCCACCGCAATACCCGCCAGGTGAGCATCACTGCTTTCGGTCAGGATTACGCCAAAGATGCCAGGTCAGCTCTGGATCATTTCGATACGCTATTCCGGTCGCACAGGACGGAGCCTGAGCTGTCAGGTAGGGTGGGGATTACGGCTCCACATGCTATTGGCAGGCGCTTCCTGATACCGTTTCTTCAGCCCCTGGCCGCTGCACATCCTGACCTGCAATTCGATCTCCGCTTGGAAGATCAGATGACTGATGCTGTTGAGGCGCATATCGATATTGGTATCAGGGTGGGGGTTATTCGCGACCGGCGCTACGTTGCACGTGCCTTAGCTCCCGTGCCGTTTTACGTTGTCGCGTGCCCGTCTCTCATAGGCCAAAAGACACCACCTGAATCTTTGGATGCCTTAGCTAAGCTGCCACTTTCAGTCCTGATCGACCGGAAAAATGGCCGCCCTTGGCCTTGGCTATTTGCCGACGGGCAAACGTTCACGCCCAGGCAGCCAGCGCTTATCTGTGATGATCCAGATACGGAATTGGAAGCCACCCTGGCAGGCATGTGTTTTGGCCAAATTCCTGCCTATCTGGCTGAGCCTCATCTGCGGTCAGGAAAGCTGGTTGCTGTTTTGGCTGATCTCGCTCCAGCGCCATGGGATCTGTTCATATACCGCCCGCAGCAGGGTCCTGTATCGAAGCGGGTGCGATTGGTGTACGACCACCTTAAGCAGGCTTTCTCAAACCCCAAGCTATTTCCCCAAGGCCTGGGGACATAGCGATGCATACCTGCCAGCCAATCGTCCGCTATTGGCCGGTTAGCGACCATTTTTCTGGCTAGCCATGCTTGGCCTCCCACATGTGGAGGACTTGCCATGAACATCACTGCTACCTGCACCCGCCGGCCCTGGAACAAAGGAAAGTTGGTCGGACAGAAAACCCCGCTCCGGCTGAGAGATATCTGGGCCATCCGAGTAAGGCTTCAGCTTGCAGAACGAACCCGGGATCTGGCTCTGTTCGATCTGGCCATCGACAGCAAGCTTCGAGCCTGCGACTTAACTAAGCTCCGTGTATGCGACGTTGCTCATGGCGAGCATGTGTCATCACGAGCAATGGTTATGCAGCAGAAAACGAAGCGACCAGTGCAGTTCGAAATTACTGAGCAAACACGGTCTGCTCTCGCGGCCTGGATACACCAAGCCCAGCTCCGTAGCCAGGACTGCCTTTTCCCGAGCAGGCTGCACACCTCAGACCATCTATCCACTCGTCAATACGCTCGTATCGTCAAAGGCTGGGTGCAAGCCATTGGCCTTGATCCGGCCATGTATGGCACTCACACAATGAGACGTACAAAGGCATCACTGATCTATCGCAGGACAAAGAACTTGCGGGCCGTTCAACTTCTGCTTGGCCATACGAAGCTGGAGAGCACCGTTCGATATCTTGGGATTGAGGTCGACGACGCCTTGGAAATGGCAGAGCAGACCGAGGTTTGACCATGTATAGCGACGGTCGAAGNAAAGGCATCACTGATCTATCGCAGGACAAAGAACTTGCGGGCCGTTCAACTTCTGCTTGGCCATACGAAGCTGGAGAGCACCGTTCGATATCTTGGGATTGAGGTCGACGACGCCTTGGAAATGGCAGAGCAGACCGAGGTTTGACCATGTATAGCGACGGTCGAAGTCAGGCCGTCGCTAACCGGCCAAAAGCGACCAGTCGTAACGGGCAATCATCGGCCAACTATTTAGTGCTTCACAATCACCCAGAGCAAGAATAGAGTAAAGATTACTACCTAATAGGTATTCTACTCTACATGAATAGTTGGCTATCTCTGATCATCGCCTTGCCGACCGCTAACGCCACAGAGCGGATGCGTGCCTGGCGTGCCCTCAAGAGCAGTGGCGCAGCGGTACTGCGCGATGGTGTCTATTTGCTGCCTGATACTCCCGCCTGCCGGGAAGCGTTGGAAGCTGTTGAGCGCGACGTGCTGGGTAGCAATGGCACGGCCTTTCTGTTGCCCATCAATGATCCGCAAGGCGAGCGCTTTATCGAGTTGTTCGACCGTAGCGAGGACTACGCCAAGCTGCGCGTCGAGATCGAGGCGTGCCAGGCTCAACTGACTTCGGATAACGCCCTCACTAGCACCAAGCAGGTACGCAAGCTGCGCAAGGCATTTGCGCAGCTTGCGGCCATCGACTTCTTCCCTGCGGCAGCGCGGAAACAGACCGACACGGCCCTCAAAACACTTGAAACGGCCATCAGTCGGGCACTTTCGCGGGATGAGCCGAGCAGTCAGGATCAGCCTATCGAACAGCTGGATCGCCGCGACTACCAGGGCCGCCTCTGGGCTACGCGCAAGCGGCCCTGGGTCGACCGCCTGGCCAGTGCCTGGCTGATTCGGCGCTGCATCGATCCGAGAGCCCGCATTCTCTGGTTGGACACACCGAATGATTGCCCTGCTGACGCGCTGGGCTTCGATTTCGACGGTGCGACCTTTAGCCATGTCGGCAGTCGCGTCACCTTCGAAACCCTGCAAGCCAGCTTTGCACTGGTCGAGCCAGGCCTAAGCCGCATCGCGGCTCTGGTGCATTACCTGGATGTCGGTGGCGTTCAACCCGCTGAGGCTGTTGGCATCGAGCGTGTATTGGCCGGGCTGCGCGAAACCATCCTCAATGACGACCAGTTGCTAACGGCTGCTTGCGCCATCTTCGATGGGTTGCTGGCGGCATTTGTGAAAGAAGAGACCCCTGATGAATGAAACCACACTGCCGCCTGTAGAGCAGGATCTGCCACGTGCCGAGCCTGTCAGTTTGTTCCAGGCTTTTCTGTTCTGGCTCAAGCTCGGTTTCATCAGTTTCGGCGGCCCAGCCGGACAGATCTCGATCATGCACCAGGAGCTGGTGGAGCGTCGGCGCTGGATCTCTGAGCGGCGTTTTCTGCATGCGCTGAACTACTGCATGCTGCTGCCCGGCCCGGAGGCCCAGCAACTGGCCACCTATATCGGCTGGCTGATGCACCGCACCTGGGGTGGTGTGATTGCCGGGGTGCTGTTTGTGCTGCCCTCGCTGTTTATCCTGATCGCGCTGTCGTGGGTCTATATCGCTTTCGGTGATGTGCCGGTGGTGGCCGGACTGTTCTATGGGATCAAGCCCGCCGTGACCGCCATCGTGGTGCAGGCCGCTCATCGCATCGGCTCCCGTGCCCTGAAGAACAACTGGCTGTGGGCGATAGCTGCCGCCTCGTTTGTGGCGATATTCGCCCTCAACCTGCCGTTCCCGCTGATCGTGCTGGTGGCCGCAGTGATCGGTTATTTCGGTGGGCGTTTCGTCCCAGAGAAGTTCAGCATCGGCGGTGGTCATGGCGCGGCCAAGCAGTCTTACGGCCCAGCGCTGATTGATGATGAAACCCCGACACCGGAACATGCGCGCTTCCGCTGGCCACGACTGCTCTTGCTGGCAGCGATAGGTGCAACGCTGTGGGCGTTGCCCATGGGGCTGTTGACCGCTCTATTCGGCTGGGAAGGCACGCTGACGCAGATGGGCTGGTTCTTCACCAAGGCCGCACTGCTGACCTTCGGCGGTGCCTATGCGGTACTACCCTATGTCTACCAGGGTGCAGTCGGCCACTACGGCTGGCTGACCCCGACACAGATGATCGACGGTCTGGCTCTGGGTGAAACTACGCCAGGGCCACTGATCATGGTGGTGGCCTTCGTCGGTTTTGTCGGTGGCTACGTGCAGCAGGTATTCGGTGTCGATCAGGCCTTCTTGGCCGGTGTCGTGGCCGCCAGCCTGGTCACCTGGTTCACCTTCCTGCCGTCCTTCCTGTTCATTCTTGCGGGCGGCCCGCTGGTGGAATCGACCCACAACGAACTGAAGTTCACCGCGCCGCTGACGGCCATCACCGCCGCCGTGGTCGGGGTAATCCTCAATCTGGCGCTGTTCTTTGGTTATCACGTGCTCTGGCCGCAAGGCTTCGAGGGGGCTTTCGACTGGCCTTCGGCGCTAATTGCCCTGGCGGCAGCGGTAGCCTTGTTTCACTTTAAACGCGGTGTCATCCAAGTGCTGATGGCCTGTGCTTTGGCCGGACTGGTGGTACACCTGCTGCAAAACTGAGAGGTAGAAGATGAGCAGAATCTCGATATGCGAACTGGCGGAATGGCAGGCAGCAGATCGGGCGTTCACTTTGCTGGATGTGCGCCGTACGAGCGTGCGGCTTGCCGATGCCGAAGAAATTCCCGACGCACACTGGCGTGATCCCGAGGCTGTCTTCACCTGGAAAGATCAGGTTTCACGGGACAGGCCAGTGATTGTCTATTGCGCCAAGGGGCGTGAAATCAGCCAGGGCATCGCCGCCACATTGGAGGCCATGGGCCTGGATGCTCGCTTCTTGATCGATGGCTTTGCTGGCTGGTACGGCGCTGGCCGGCCCACCCGTAGCATATCGAGGTAGTGGATCTCCGCCGATATGACGCGATAGTCGCTGGCACTAGCCGAGCGAGCGGATCATGTGTAGTACGGCCAGATGCCCGGGGTAGAACCAATAACCCCAGCGCTTGACCGGCCAGACCCTGAACTGGCGCAGTCGGCGCAGCAGCCACAACCCAAGCAAGGGTGCGACAAACGCAGTGATCACGATCAGCAAGGTATAGGGCTGCAATTCCCACTCGGCGAGCCAGCGGTTGCGACTATTGGCCAGTACGCACAGTGCGGCAGGCAATAGCCACACAAGCCCTGGGCGCTGAATGGCCAGCAGCAACGCTGCCGGCAGCAGTGCGCCGAAAACGCCGTACATCAGGCGCTCTTGCATCAGCACCGCGACAGTCACGCCGGCCAGAGCCAGGATCAAACCGTCGCGACCACGGTGATGTGCTCCCCAGGTGATAAGCAGGCCCAACAGCAGCGAAGGCATAACGTTGAGCGTGCTGCTGTCGTTAGAAAGCAGGCGATAGGGCAACTCCGAGATCACTGCAAACGCAGTCATCCAGCACATGTAGCGAACGTTGTTATCGGAATACAGCTCACCTGTTTGCGAGCGCGCGACATTGGCGGCGATCCCCAGGCAGAACATTGGAAAGGCTAAGCGCCCAACGATGAACAACCATCCGTTGTCAGGCCAGATGTAGCGCAGGTGATCCAGCAGCATGGTCAGCATCGCCAGCCACTTGATCAGATCCAGGTTGGTGTCGCGCTTCTGCAGGCTCACCCAAACCACCCAAGCGTCATGGCAGCTAGTGCCAGATAGCGAGTGGTCTTAGCCAGCATCACGATCAACAGAAAGCTCCAGAAGGGTTCTCGCATGACACCCGCGACGACTGTGAGTGGATCACCAATGATCGGCACCCAACTGAGCAGCAGTGACCAGCGACCGAAGCGGTGATAAGCCTGCTGAGCCTTTTCCAGTTTGCCCTCGCTGACGGGAAACCAGCGCTTGTGTCTGTAGCGCTCGATAGAGCGACCCAGCAGCCAGTTCAGTACCGAGCCCAGTACATTACCCGTGGTGGCGACCGCCAGCAGCGCCCAGACCGCATAGCGGTCAGTCAGCAGCAACCCGACCAGCACCGCCTCCGACTGCATGGGTAGCAACGTGGCAGCACCGAAGGCAGCGAGGAACAGGCCGAAATAACCGGATAACTCCCACATCGGCTAGGCGTTCAGGCCGATCCAGCCGTGGAAGCCGACGTAAACCCCCACACCAATGATCAGTAGGCTGGACAGGTAAGGAGCGCGACGGGCCACAGCACCCAGCCAGGGCCAACGATTGGATGCCTGGCGTGCGCCGATAGCAGCGGCTGCACCAACGGTAACCAGAGTTATAGCCAGACCGATGCTGAAACACAGCACCAGGACGGCACCCAGGGTGACTTCTTTCACTTGCAGGCAGAGCAGCAGCACGGTGATCGCTGCCGGGCAGGGAATCAGTCCGCCAGTCAGACCGAACAGGATGATCTGGCCGGTGGTGACATTGCGATTGCTGAAGCGTTTACGGATGTCGTTGGCATGCGCTCGCTCATGGGCATCCTGGTAGCCCTCCAGCGACAGCTCTAGCCCCTCCAGCTCGGAATGATCATGCTCATGACGGTGGCTTTGCTCGCGGAACTCCAGGTCATAGTCGTGGGAGTGATCAGCATGGCCGAGGCTCAGGCGCGCAGTGAACTCATGGGGCTCGGGAATATCGTCCAGTGACTCTAGGTAGTCACACCGGTCGACGAAGCGAAACTGCTGGGCCAGGCCATCGGGGCGAGTCGTCAGCAAGCTTACTTCAGCAGCCGGCCAGGCATGACCACTCAAGGTCTTCAGCCGCCAGCGCGGAGGGGCGCCTTCTTCGAAGATCGACAGCTCGATACGCCCGTGCCCTGTGTCGATACGCTGCGTTTCATCGTGGTGGTGATGGTCGTGTTGATGCTCATCACCTTCCTCGAAGCGCCACATCTGCTCGCCACGCCAGGTGCGCCAGAGCATCCACAGGGCGATGGTGATAATGATTACGGCGGACGCTAGCTGGAAATAAGGCTCGGTAGTTTCGGCATCCAAATTCTGCCCCAGGTACATGCCGCCCATGGCCACCAGCCAGACTACGGCGGTGTGCGAAAGCGTTGCGGCAAGGCCTAGCAGAATGGCCTGCTTCACCGTGCCACGAATGGCCACGATAAACGCCGCCATCATGGTCTTCGAGTGCCCAGGCTCCAAGCCGTGCAAAGCACCCAGCAGAATGGCGCTGGGGAAGTACAGCCAGGCCTGCGAGCCCCCCTGTTGCAGCAATTCGGCGAAACTCGACATGGGAGGGGCCTAGAGGTACTTGGTGATTTGCTTGAAGTCTTCGAGTGAAGCGCGCTCGCCTACCGCAAGTGCTTCGACTGTATGTTCCAGACAGTGGTCGATATGGTCTTGGATAAGCACACGCTTGGCCTGGCAGACGGCTTTTTCCACGGCATGTAGCTGCTGAGCAATGTCGACGCAGGCCCGGCTGTCTTCAATCATGGTGACGATGCTGCGCAGGTGGCCCTCCGCACGCTTCAACCTTTTGATGATGTCGCCATGACTTTGGTGCTGGTGGCCGTGTTCGTGATCGCTCATGCCTTGAGTCTCGTGCGTCGATGAATTACGCTCCCATGCTATCCCCCTGGGGGGGATATGGTCAAACCGGCTACCTCTCCATAAAAGCCACTCGCTTAGGCATCGAAAGAACCACAACATGCTCAGCAATCCCATTAGCACCAAGGTGATTTTTGCCCTTGCTCTCGCCATATTGCTGGCTTGGGCCGGGCATACCTCTGCGCTGTTTATGGGATCGAGCCAGCCTTCCTTGAGTGGAAATGACAGTGCTCATTCGCATGCGCATGGTGATGAGACGCAGGCCTGTGCTGCGTACGGGGATCACTGCCACTCGCCGCTGACAGCCGACCACTTGCATGAAACACCGCATCTGACCGCGCTGCTGAGAATAAGCACGCTGCCAGAACGTGCGCAGCCGATACTCGCCCCTCGCTACTCCATTCCTCCAAGCCCGATCTTCCTGATCGAGCGGCCACCGCGCGCCACATTCGTGCTCTGACACAGGCCGCTGTGCGGCCCAAGCCCCCTTTAATTTAGGACTCAACCATGCATTCGCTATCTATGGGCGCAATGGACTCATCTGTCGTGCGTCCGAATCGCTCGTTACTACTGTTGCTGCTTTTCACGGCATTGCTGTTTCTAGGCATGCCTGAGGCGCTGGCCCACGCCGTTGCCGAGGGCGACAAGGGCTTTATTCAGGAAAGCTCCGGGGTGATGGTGCTGCCGTTTATCTACATGGGCGCTAAGCACATGATCACCGGCTACGACCACCTGCTGTTCCTCTTCGGAGTGATCTTCTTCCTCTACCGCCTGAAGGATGTTGGGCTCTACGTCACCCTGTTCGCCGTGGGCCACACAGTTACGCTGTTGTTCGGTGTGCTGGCAGAAATCAGCATCAGCTCCTATGTGATCGACGCCATCATCGGTTTCTCGGTGGTGTACAAGGCGCTGGATAACCTGGGCGCATTCCAGCGCTGGTTCGGCCATCAGCCGAACACCAAAGCGGCCACGCTGATTTTCGGCCTGCTGCATGGCTTTGGTCTGGCGACCAAGATTCAGGAATACGAGATCTCGGCAGATGGCCTGATCACCAACCTGATCGCCTTCAACGTCGGCGTCGAAATCGGCCAGCTCCTGGCCCTGAGCGCCATCCTGATTGTCATGGGCTACTGGCGACGCACCGCCAGCTTCTGGCGCCATGCATATACCGCAAACGTCGCCATGATGAGCGCCGGTTTCCTCTTGATGGGTTACCAGCTCACCGGCCTGATCGTCTCTCAGTAAGGAATTCTCAGCATGTTCAATACCAAGCTTCCGACCCAAAGCGAATTGCCTACCAGCCGCCAACTGTTGCGCTCCACTGTGATCGCCGTGGGCGTTGCCGCAGCCTTACTGGTCACTGTAGTGATGCCTTCGGAGTACGCCATCGACCCAACGGGCGTTGGCCGCTTACTCGGCCTGACCCAGATGGGCGAAATGAAGAAAACCCTGGCCGAAGAAGCGGCTGCGGATGCAGCGGTTCAACCCGCTGCGGCCCCCGTTGTGCAAGCCCCCGTGCCTGTTCGGCCGGTAGTTCAAGAGCAAGTCGCGGCAGTGCCTGTGGCTGAACCAGCCGCAGAGCCACAGCCAGCCCTGAAGTCTGACGAGATAACCGTCACCCTGAAGCCAGGTGAGGCCAGTGAAATCAAGCTGGAGATGCTGAACAAGGCCACGGTCAGCTACGAGTGGGCAACCAATGGCGTACCGGTCAACCACGACACTCATGGCGAGCCTTACAACGGCCCCAAGGGCTACTACCACAGCTACAGCAAAGCCAAGCAGATCAAGGGTGACAAAGGCGAGTTCACCGCCATTTTCGACGGCACACACGGTTGGTTCTGGCGCAACCGCAGCAACCAGGACGTGACCATCACGCTGAAGACCAAGGGCGAGTACCTGAGCGTCAAACGCGTTATCTGAGGCACATAGCCCCTGCGTCAGCCGGCACAGGGGCTTCTACTTTCATGATCGAAACAGAAAGGATTACATGATGAAAAGCACAACTACCCTGAGTCGCTCCCTGCTGTTGGTTTGTCTGCTTGGTCTGCTGTCGGCCTGTGGCGGCGGCGAGCCGGAAACCCAGTCCGAAGTCGAAAGCCACGGTCACGCTCACGACTAAGATCTGAAACGCTGTGTTGTCACGAGCGAGGAGCCTACTTGTTCGTGACAATCAGCAAATGCCTCTTCTTCTCGGCTACCGCTACATCATGCACTTTAGGTGTGACTGCTTTTGGCCGATTTCTGCCTGTCGTAACTGGCAGAAATTGGCCAGTTGCAGCTTGGCAGGGATACACGCCCGCTCGCTGTAATCTGCTTCTAACAAGTCGACCTTGTTCCGCTCAGGGTCAAGGCTGCCGTCGTCATCTATCGTGCATCCTTTGCATGTTATGTTTTTCTGCGATCCGTCGGTCATCTGATGCGAAGCTGGGTCACAGCGTGAGCCAGTTCGCCCAGTTTTCGTATATTTCCGACGGTAGAACGGTCTGAAATCGAATCCCGGGTGCTCAGCGATCGGTCACCATTTGGCTCTTACAAAGAAGAGAGCCTTCGTCATGAGCAAAGAAGCACAAACGATAGTCACCCTGCTGGATCAGCAGTACGAGCAGCTGCTTACGGACGCGAGATGCTTGGTAGCAAGCTATGTGGATACGTCCATGAAGCTGTACAAAAAGACCGGGGTCAAATCTGTTGTGGCCGGCGTATCAATCAAGCAGGTGAGCCCGAATGCGTATTCGATCTACTGGTGCAAACTGGTGCCGCTGCAAGGACAAAAAAACAAATTCGCGCCCTTGACTATTGCCAAGGGGAATGGCAAACATAAATACCCGGCTTCCTCGTTTGAGTTTGTTGAATACCCATACCGTCACCTCGTTCTGCAAGTTGAGGGGCGACTTGCAGAGATTCGCCGCGTTGCGAGCGAGAATCGTCAGCTACGTCGTACGTTGGTCGCTTATGAGAAGAAGCTGTCTAGATACCAAGCGCTTAATCATGGCGACCTCTATTCGGCAGGGTAGCGGCTGAGTACCTATAAGCAGTGCCTAACAGATTTGACCCGATTGTAAATCCCGAAAGCCCCGTGCAGCTTGGTCTGGCGGGGCTTTCTCGTATCAGCAGTGAACTACGGCGAGATACATTGCTGCGCTTGATCAGGGAAGGCGACGGGTTCGAGCTATAAGCAGTGTAGGGCGCTAAATCTACTCGCCGTCAGCCAGCAGGCCCATACAGGCAGGGGCGGAGGCCGTATTTGCTATTAGCAGTGACGCTTGCGACCAAGTCAGCCGGCCAGCTTTGACCTGTATTAGTAGTGAAAGGCTTCACTTTCATAAAATAAACATTGGTAGGTGCCGTTCCTGCTGGTACCTGTGTCGCGCAGCGGGTGGTGACGGTAACGCGCTACCCCTCGCTGCCTCGCTGCTGTTCGAATGCAATGCGGTTCATTACGCAGATGGGGATGGGGTAGCCCTGGATGTGGGTCGTGAGAGCCTCGTTGCCTGCGATCACCATGATGCAGGATAGGCCTCTGCGGAAGCGCATCCCTCGTCCCGAGTAGTTGCGCGGGATGATCTCCCATGATTCGTCGTCGTAGTAACAACCAACGATTTCTGACCAGCGTAATTGGATGCCCGCGCCCATGATGCCTACTGGGGCCAGGCAGAAAATTTCTACCTGGGTTTCCTGCCCAAGAGGTACAGCGTAAATCCGACCGTTTGGTGCAATAGGTGGGAAGTACTGCCCGTTACCAAGGTGACGAAATTCCATGATGCTGCTCCGGTTAGATGAGGTCGCTAAACACTCTCCGGTAGCTTTCGGAAAACCCAAGATGAGATGCTGCCCATGAGTCCGCGCACGGGTTTTAGCGTACTCGGCAAGCTAGCTCGCCACACGGAGGGCGTGCATGTTGCAGATCTAAACGCTTCGGCGCTCCGGTCACTTTCGCTAGGGTGCGGAAATTGACAGCCCTTCCGAAGTCATCCCATGACCTCATAGGCTTGGGAAAATACTGCGTATCGCAGCGGTAGTGTGCCTTGCCGATGGATTTGGGTAAGCGCCCGCTGCCAAGGGGCAGCGGACAGTTTGTTGCAGGTATCTGGCCGTTCCGCTGAGGGCTCAATCGTCGCCGTGCTTCTTGTCCAGGTACGCTGCGACCATATAGCCAATTACACCTGCGATAGTCAGCGCACTGATGACGGCAAGCACGGCATATACAAGCAATTCAAAACGATCCATACCCTGACTCCTTTAATTCGAGCTCTGCCAAGGTTAAGGGCGTCTGATCTAATCCCAAATCTGCTGTGTGATGGCTTAGCGATTGGTACCGGCGGCTTCCTTCCTCAGGTTGGCTCGGGCACCAACGTACGCATCAGTTTCCCAGATACGCATATTCCCGAGCTCGTAGGCGACGTGATTCCGGGCCTCCAGATCCTCATCTTGGGGAGCTTTGCCCCCAAGAATCGGGGCGTGGTGACCAGACAATCGCCAGTAGAGCTCGCAGGCATATGCCGCGCGACAATCATCAATGTTTAGTCCGTGAGAAAGTAAAAGCTCTTGAGCTGCAGGTAGGTTCTTTAATTTCCATGTACACCAAGCTGCTGGTGTCGCGTGGCTGCTGCCCTGAAGCTTTTGAAATGCCGCGGCCTTCTTCAAAATTAAAATTTGCTCAGGAGCAGAGATATTAATGATCCGATGCTCATGTTTATCTTTGCTGAACACATAAAAGATGTTTTCTTCTTCGGCGTCCTTGTGAGCATCTTCTGCGTCGAAGAAAAAAGCCTCAAGCAATGACATGCCGAGGTATCGAACTGACCTGATTAATGTTGCTAGCTGCTCTGAGTGGAGAGCCTGAATATCCACCATCGCGGTTTCAAACTTAGTACGGTCAAGACTGCGCGGTACGGTAATCCGTGCATAGCTTGGAAAGCCAAGACGGCTACCGACGTTAGCCGCTGCGCCTTTCCAGTGCCCATTAGTTGCGAAGCCCATCACTACATATACAGTCTCAAGCAGGCCCGACACGCTTTGTAGTGGG
This sequence comes from Stutzerimonas marianensis, assembly GCF_022810315.1. Lineage (NCBI taxonomy): Bacteria > Pseudomonadati > Pseudomonadota > Gammaproteobacteria > Pseudomonadales > Pseudomonadaceae > Stutzerimonas > Stutzerimonas marianensis. Next base: position 225,122 of record NZ_JALGRD010000005.1, read on the forward strand.
AGATTTCCTTGGTATGTCTGGATATAGAGCTCTTCCCCGTACTCCCTCACCAATTTTTTATTGACGAATTCCAAGATGTCTACCTCATGAGACTCGTTGGCATAAGCACTAAACTGCGCCCATTGCTGGTCGTGGATCATGGCCTCGTGCTGACTGAGAAGCCCGCGCCGGACTGCCTCCCTGAGAATTGCCGAACCGGCCTTGGTCAAGTCCCGATCAAAATGTGCGTGGAAACTCTGCTTCATGGTCATTCCTCCATTCAGCTCAGGTGCTGAGCTGCTGAAGGAAATGTTGAGCGAGGAAAAATATTCTGGGGTTCGGTTTCGGTCGCTTTCAGCGCCTGAAATTGACGAGCGCATCCGTCCAATAAACGGTCGTTTATGGCACACCTATTCCAGATGATCTTTTGGGCTTGGGATTTACCGCTTTCCTGTCACTTTTCCCGTACCGAAATCAGTGTGAGAAAAACGTATGGGAAAGCGGATTGGGTACGCCCGAGTGTCGACTGATGATCAGAATCTCGACCTGCAGCGTGATGCACTTGCCCTGACTGGATGCAACGCAGTTTACGAGGAGACCATGAGTGGTAAGTCAGCAGATAGGCCGGAGTTGGGGCACTGTCTCAAGGCTCTGCGCAGTGGCGACACTCTGGTCGTATGGCGACTGGATCGCCTTGGCCGCTCCTTGCCTGACTTGGTTGGGATCGTCAGTCGGCTGGAGCAGGAAGGGGTGGGGTTCGAGTCGATCAACGAGCGAATCGAAACCACCAGCGCCGCCGGCAAGCTGATCTTTCATGTGTTCGCAGCCCTGGCCGAGTTCGAGCGCAACCTGATTCGAGAGCGTACCCGCGCAGGGCTGGCGGCGGCTCGCGCTCGAGGACGTAAAGGTGGTCGTAAACCTGCGCTGGAAGAGGCTCAAGTCCGCGAAATAAAGGCTTTGCTCAAAGATCCACAGATTCAGGTTGGCACCGTAGCCAAGCGATACGGGGTATCGAGAACAACGCTGTATCGATACGTCGGTAAGACCGGGCCGAGATAACTTGCACCTGGCAGCACACGAAACTGCGACCAGGGGATTATGAGCGTCCTAGAAGCGCTGTAAGCCAGTGAGCAGATACAGTGAGCTAAACGTAGCGTCGTATATGGCTTTTGGGGTGGTTGAGCAAAAACTGTACAACCTGAGCACTCTACCGTCAGTGTCCCGTGTTGTTGCCGGGAAACGGTCTTAGGTAGCTTCGGGTTTAAAAGCTTCGCCAGGCAGCTATTGAGCATCAGGGGCACGAAGGTTGACAGATACCATAATTTGCACAAAAATGCCGGTTGACAGTATCTATGTTTTGCACGCTTTTATGGAGAGGCCCATGCCCCCGATCCAACACCCGAGTGAGCTGGAACCGAAGCTGAAGCCGGAACACGTCGAGCTGATCTGCAATAACGCTCTGGATGCGGCTTACCGTGCGTTGGAAGTCACCTCTACTGATGACGATACCAACTGGACTATGGGAACACTTCCGTATGGCCGCGTCCACGGCCGGTTCAAACGCCTGCACGGCGATCCGGCCCTTCCGTGGCTGCTGCTCACTAACCGCACCATGGACTTCACTCTGAGTGTGAATGGCGTGCTGATGCAGGTGGTAATGGACGATCCCGAGGTCAGAAAGAAAGGGTATCGACTGCAATCCAACCGAGTTGAGCTTTACCAGGCTAGCCTGCTGGGGCCTGCGATCGACAAGAACATTACCTGGCGTTTGTATGTCGATACTGACGGCAACTTTGACGGGCCGACGCTGACTGCTTCGATTCTGGGCTTCGATACCAACCGGAACCTCGTATGTAAGTGGGTGCATGACTACGTGCCTCTGTTTGCTCCTCGTACCACCGAGCTTCCACAAGAGGTGGCAATCGATGATCCATTAGTCGCTCGTCGGGACAAAGATGCAGACCAGAACGCAACACGAGATGCTGATCCAGTAAATGAATGACAGAACAGGCTTTCTGCCTCTTGGCGACGAGTTTTCGCCCGACAAGCTCCGTCTCGCTAGATGCGCGGCGGGGCGTTCGCTCGCCGATATCGGAGAGCTCTTGGGCGTTACCCGGCAATACGCGCACAAGCTGGAAGTCAATGCGATTCCTTCGGGCACCCAACTCGCCCAGCTATCTGAAGCCTTGGGCGTGCGCGAGAGTTTTTTCTTCACGCCACGACGCGGTTCGGTGGAGTTGGAGCAATGCCATTTTCGAAGCGTCCGATCCTCCTCGCAGACTCTCAAAAAGACCATTGCGGCTCAGGTCGAGATGTTTGAGCTGCTGATTGACGAGTTGGATAAGGAAGTTGCCTTTCCTGCAGTGAGTTTCAGCATGCTTGAGGAGCCGGTATCCGGTATCAACAAGATCGAGCAAGTTGCTGAAAAATTTCGCCGTGAGCAAGGCCTGGGGATTGGCCCCCTGTCTAGTGTGACCAAGCTGGCCGAAAAAGTTGGTGTGCTGGTGGTGAATCTGGCCGAAGCCGATGACAAGGTCGATGCGTTCTCGCTGTCCAACAAACGACCGTTGATCGTGAGGAACACCGCAAAGGTGAATCCATGCCGGCAACGTTTCGACCTTGCTCATGAAATGGGCCATTTGGTGATGCACCAAGGCATTGAGACCGGTTGCCGCCTTACTGAGGATCAGGCTAACCAGTTTGCCAGCGCTTTGTTGATGCCCCGGGCAAGTTTCGCATCAGAGTTTCCCCCTATGCGAGGCAAGTACCTGAACTGGCCGGCACTCAAGGAAATGAAGCTTCGTTGGAAGGTAAGCTTCAAGGCGCTCATTTTCAGGGCTCACACCCTTGATCTGCTTACTGCCGAGCAAGCTAAATCGGGCTTCACGTACCTCAATCGAAAGGGTTTCACGAAGCACGAGGAGTTTGACGAGTTGATCCCTATGGAGTCGCCTATGCTGGTACAGAGGGCGATCAATCTCCTGGATTACAGTACCTGGAAGCGGGTGTTGACAGCTGCCGGGCTTACGGCAGAGATGGTGACCAGGCAGTACATGCTGGATGTACCGTCATCTCCTTTGCGACTGGTCGAGGCTAACGTAGGTTAAGTCGCGCTGAAGCTGTCCACTGCAACCCGCATGCCGGCACTCACATGGATGCCGCGTATGCCAGTCGCGGGGAAGACCTTATGGGGGAGGCGCATATGGCACTGTGGGTGCGTGGGCATTCACATACAGCCGTCGACTAAGAAGTGGCGGGCACGCGTATGGTCTGCAACCCTCGGGGATATCCGGGCGAAGAGACTGGCTTCCGCCCGGATTTGATCATCACTATTTAGCCGTTGCGCATACCCAGCGCCTCAGCTGACCAGGCGAGCCGTTTGTGGGTCATACGCTACACCGGTAATAGACCCATCCCGAATGCGCTCAACCGCTTCATCAATCACATGCAGCGGCACTAGGAACCATTCCCTTGGCTTAACCGGATTGCCGAAGCGGTCTTCGATGGTTAAGTCCAGCTGCGCTGCGCCAAACAGGCGGTGGAAGATGTTTTCCAGCCGGGTACGGTTCAGGTTGTGAAGCTTGTAAGTCGCGACCACTTCCACATCGGCCAGCAGGTAGGTGGCATCCTTCGCGGCCGCCGCGATACGGGTTTCCACTCGGCCGCCGGTTACGCCGATCTTGTGGATCAGCTCGCGGTGCTCGGCTACGAATGGGTGGCTGGACTGGCTGCGCAGCACATAGATAGTGCCAGTCTCGATGTCGTCCGGCTCGGTTATGTCGCTGAATAGCGGGCCGGAATCTACCTTGATGAGCCGAGACCCGGCACGGCCGTCACTGTCTTTGTAGAGCGCCCGCTGCAAGGACCGTAATAGCAGATCGCTTTCCGTCTCATTGGAGTAGATGACGCGCAAGCGCCCATTTGTCTCCGCATTCGGCGTCCTGTAGGTGTCGCCCACTTCGGCAACATAGGCGATCAGTCCGCTCAAAATGAAGAAGTCCCCTGCTTCGATGCTGGCGTTCTTGCCAAAGGGCTTGGTTACCCACGATTTTTGTTTGAGGCCCGCTTCCACCTCATCAAACAGTGGCTTAAACCTCTCGAAGTCTTTACACGGGTTCCGGGCGGCAATTTCTTCTGCCGCCTTTATTGCCGCACTGGATCGCACATGCCGCAGCACGGTGATGTCGTCCTGATCGACGGACTCACTGCCGATGCCGAGCTCAGCGAGTAATGCGTCCTCATCCAGGTCGTCCACATTTACTGCGGCGGCCGCAGTACCTGACAGTAGGCCGTGACTATCAAAGCCTGCCAGTAGGGTTTGTGCCTCCGGCAGCTTGCGCAGCTGATCCAGGCGCACGGCATACAAACGCTCGAAGATGTCGCAATCCTCGCCATGCAGTGGGGCGCGGCCGTGGGTTTGATAGAAACGCTGAATGTCCTCGAAGCCAGCGATGATGCGTTCTTCGCGAGGGGTTCGGGTTGTTATCTTGAGTGAAGGGACTTCTATCCCCAGCGCATTCAGCAGCTCGTCATCGTTCATTTCAGCCATTGGCAGAGCCCTCCTGTGCCTTCGCTTGGGCACGATAGCGTGCGAAAGCTACCATGCCCTCGGCGATAGTCTTTTCCCAGGCGTCGGCGGAGTTGATGTCAGGCAGGCGGCCACGCTCGTTCTTGAACTGCAGGGCACGTTTTGCCAGGTCTCGTGCTTCGTCTTCGGGAATGCTCACCTTTTTGGCCGCAATGCTGGCCTGAACCTGACGCAGGGACTTTTCGTCCATCGCCTTCGCCAGTACCGCATAGGCGGCGTCGAAGGGGTTGATGCGGTCGATTAGATCAATGTCCAGCTCGCGTACGTTAATGAACTTGCGCACGCCATCCAGCAGAGCAGTGCTGCCTTGTAAGGTGTCACTCCCGTTGGCGTCGGCCTGAGCCAACATCAACTTGGCCTGCTGGGTAATGTTCATTGCGGCGATAGCGTGTTGGCGGATGGCTTCCTGGTCGACGTCGCTCAAATCGGGGTAACGCTCGCGCACGATTTTCCCCATGCGCAGTTGGGTCAGCTCTTCCGGCAAGGTATTTTCCTTGTCGAATAGGCCGCGTTCCAGCACGGTTTTGTCCTGCAGGAAGCTAGTCACTACTTCGTTCAAATCTTCTTTGCAGATGCGCGTGGCTTCAGTGCTTTGCGGCGTGGTCAGGCCATTGATCTCAACATGGAACTGGCCTGTGGTTTCATTCACGCCCAGGTTGGTGCCGCCCGGTTGATAGCCTTCACCATCGTTGTAAACAAAGCCCTCTTTCTCCCCGTGGTTCCTCGGGGTGAATTCATAGCGCGGAGCAAGCACCTGTTCCATCAGCAGGCTGGCGGAAATGGCTTTGAGCATATCGTTCACCGCCTCGGCAACGGCAGCTTGATCGGCCATAGGCTCGGCGATCAGGTTGGTGAAACGCGAGCGCTCCTTACCCTCGGCATCCCGCGTGGCACGGCCAATGATTTGTACGATTTCGGTCAGGCTCGAACGGTAGCCGATGGTCAGCGCATGCTCGCACCAGATCCAGTCAAAGCCTTCCTTCGCCATGCCCAGCGCGATGATTACATCCACGTTGTCGCGGTTGTTCTTCTGTGCCGGATCTTTCAGTGCGCCGAGCACTTTGGAGCGTCTGGCCGCGTCGCTGTCATCTACCAGGTCGGCCACTTTCAGCGTGCGGCCGTCCTTGGCTTTGATCAGGTGGAAGCCGGTCGCCGGGTCGACACCCTGCCAATCGCCCAGCGAACTCATGATCTCGTTGACCTCGCGTTCCTTGTCTTTGAGGCTCTCGCGGGCATTTACGTTTGGAATGTGGACGATGGTTTTCAGCGCCGGGTCCAGCACCTTGGCGACCGCATCCACGTACCTCCCAGTGTAGAAGAAGTAGCCAATATCCAGCGACTTGAGCCAGCGATAGCCGTTTAGCTGCTCGTAGTAGGTGTACGTCACCGTCTCAAACTTGTTCTCTTCCGACGGGGCCAGCACGGCCGCGCTGTCGCCACGGAAGTAGGAGCCGGTCATGGCAACGAGGTGTACCTTGTCGCGGTTGATGAACGCGCTCAGTTGGCTGCCCAGTTTGTTGTCTGGGTTGGCAGAAACGTGGTGGAACTCATCGATGGCAATTAGGCGGTTGTCGAACGCGTCGATGCCCAACTCTTCCACGGCAAAGCGGAAGGTGGCGTGGGTGCAGACCAGCACCTTGTCGCTGCTGTCTAGGAAGGCGCGCACGGCGTCCACCTTGGACTTGGCCACACGCGGCTCATCGATGCCTGGGGCATTGCACAGGTTCCACTGCGGAGCCACCACCCAGTCCCAGTAGAAACCATGCTGGCTCAGCGGCTCATCGGCAAAGCTGCCGCCAATGGAGCGCTCGGGCACTATGACGATGGCCTGTTGCAGGTTCTGGTTATGCAGCTTATCCAAGGCGATAAACATCAGTGCGCGAGACTTGCCCGATGCGGGGGGCGATTTGATCAGCAGGTACTGTTCGCCGCGCTTGGTATAGGCGCGCTCTTGCATGGTGCGCATGCCCAGCTCATTTGCCTTGCTGGATGCCCCAGTGTGCGCTGTAGCAATGGATACCGACGGCACCGTGTAGCTGTTGGTCGGGTTGGTGGTGTTCGTCACTGTGATTCGTCCTCCATGAGGGTGCCGTCGCCCGCCAGTTCACGTTCGATCTGTTCAATGCTGGGCAAGCTGGTTTGCAATTCTGCAGGCAGAGATTCGAGCAATTTGTACTCGGCAATGCCCATGGGCTGGGTCTTATCGCCCAGCGCATATTCCGCCACGATCTTGTTTTTGCTCTTGCAGAGCAAAAGGCCGATGGTGGGGTTGTCGTGTTCATCTTTGACCTGGCGATCCACCGCAGTCATATAAAATCCAAGCTGGCCCAGGTGCTCGGGCTTGAACTTGCCGGCTTTGAGCTCGATCACCACATAGCAGCGCAGCTTGAGGTGGTAGAACAGCAAGTCAATGAAGAATTCGTCGCCGCCTACATCCAGCACTACCTGCCGCCCGACAAACGCAAAGCCTGCGCCCAGCTCCAACAGAAACTCGGTGACGTGTTTGACCAGGGCGTGTTCGATTTCGCGTTCCTGCGCCTCATCGCGCAGGCCGAGGAAGTCAAACCGATACGGATCTTTCAACGACTCGCGGGCCAGGTCCGACTGCACCTTGGGCAAGCTGACGTCGAAGTTAGTGACCGCCGTGCCACTGCGCTCCAACAGGCGGGTTTCGATATGGATGTTCAGCACATTGCGTGACCAACCGTGCGCAATCGCGCTCTGGGCATAGGCCAGGCGCTGCTGTGAGTCTTTTAGCCGGGTCAGCAGTACCAGGTTGTGCCCCCAGGGCAATTGTCCAACAGCCTGTTGGACAATTGCGGCATCCGGCCAGGCCTCGGCAAAGGCGCGCATATACATCAGGTTGGCGCGGGAAAATCCCTTCATCTCAGGAAAGGCGGTGCGCAGGTCATGGGCCAGCCGCTCGATCACCTTGGCCCCCCAGCCCTGCTGTGCCTGCCGGGTCAAAATATCGTTGCCGATCTGCCAGTAGAGCAGCACCAGTTCGCGGTTTACCGCCAGCGTGGCGCGCTGCTGGGCGCTATGGATGCGGCCTTTGAGGTCTGCTAACCACTCGCCGTAGCCCTCGGGTGGTGTGGTCAGGCTAGCAGGGGTGTCGTTCATGCCATTTTCCCTCGTAGCTTCTTCGGCGTGGCCTTTGCTGTGTCTGCTGTCATCTTGGTGTAGAGATCAAACAGCTTCTCCAGTCGTTCGGTGTCGTTCTTGAAGCGACGACCGATATAGATACGCTCCAGCACTTCATCGTTGTGCTCGTGGGCACGGCGAAGGTTCTCAGGCATGGTGTCTGGGTCATACAGGTCGGCGATGGTGGCGGGGAAGTGTGCTTCGCGGGCCAGCAGAATATCTTCAGCGCAGCGGGTCAGGTCGACCTTGTTTTGCTCTGTGAGCCTCGGCACTGGGAAGGTGTTCCAGCCAAGTGTGTTGGAGTAGCGGAAGTCCGTTTTCATTTTTCCGCAGACGGTGCCAATCCAAACGAGGTGCAGGCGGGAGGCGATGAGGGCCATGTTCCAAAGTGGGGCGTCGTAGAGGGCAAGTGCAAGATTTGAGACGCGCACGTCACTCGTCAGCAAACCGCAAGGGAGATAAGCGCGGCGCTCCGACGAGACGCTTGGAATGATGATGGTGTGGTCGTTTCCGATGATAGTCCGTTCAAACTTGTAGGGTGTGTCGAGGCCGGCACGGCCACGTTCACTGCCATGCAGACGATATTCTCGTATGCGGTCAAGCCTCGCCTTGATGGGCGGAATTGAAAAGGCGATCTGCGCTTGTTCGTCAGTTATCCAGAGACAGTACCGTTCTAGGCCATTGATGAACTCTTTGGAGCCAAGGATCGGCTTTATTAGAGGCGCTGCCTCAGGATAAGAGTCCAGCAAATCCCTTGCCTCATCGGGCGTGAGCAACAGATTTCCCTGATCTCTCGGGATGTTCCCGCCAAACATGGTCGATACACCAGAGATGGGATCATTCGCCCGCTCGACGATGATATTTTTGCCGGGCGCGAGATATAAGTTGATGCTTTCAACTTCTTTTCGCTCTTCACCGTCGAAGATGTATTTCTGTTTGACGCCTAAATTGGCCACGCCAACAATTATGCAGGTGACTTGCGCGTTCCTAGCAGCGTTGTTACCCCAGAGAAAAGCTTTGTGGCCAAAGAAAATCTCTTGCCCCGCCATGACTATTCTCGGCCACACCAGCGGAACCTGAACACCTTGGCAGATAGAGTTCGTAGAAACGAAGGCGAATCGGCCTCCGCTGCGAATGTAGTCTGATGCTTTCCAAAGCCACCCAGTGATGTAATCGACAGCGCGCACGTCTTTTTTGGTAAGGCTTTTTATGTCGCTCTTCTGCTCTTTCGATTGATATTTGTCGCCAATATACGGCGGGTTACCGCAGATGTACGTCTCGCCTCCTTCGTTTTCGAAGGCGATTTCAGATTGGTCCAATGGCACGTCGAACAAATCGTTCGCTGCCAGCTTCACGCTAGTCCCCGTCGGCGGGCACACCGCCAACCAATCCAGCCGCAGCGCATTGCCGCAGACAATCCAATTCTGTGAGTCTAACGGTAGAAATTCAGCTAAAGCATCCTGCTGCCCGCGATACAACACATCGCACTGAAACTCAGCAATGATAAGGGCCAGTCGGGCAATTTCTGCCGGAAAGTCGCGTAGCTCGATGCCGCGGAAATTGGTCAGCGGTATTTCGGACTTATTGTGAGCTTCGCCCCGGCGACGATTGATCTCCGCCTCGATATCGCGCATCTGCTTGTAGGCAATGACCAGGAAATTGCCGGAACCGCATGCTGGGTCAAATACGCGGATGCGCGCCATACGCTTGCGCAGGTTAAGCAGCTTGGCCTTGTTGTCGCCCGCTGCCTCCAGCTGAGCACACAGATCATCCAGAAATAGTGGGTTTAATACTTTCAGGATGTTGGGCACGCTGGTGTAGTGCATGCCCAGTGCGCCGCGCTCTTCATCATCGGCCACGGCCTGAATCATGCTGCCGAAAATGTCTGGGTTGATTTTTTGCCAGTTCAGGTTGCCGGCGTGCAGCAGGTAAGTACGCGCCATGCGCGTAAAGCGCGGTACTTCAGTGCTTCCAGAGAACAAGCCGCCATTCACATACGGGAATTTGTTGGCCCAGCCAGGCAAGCGCGGTTCTGCACCGGCACGCTCGGCCAACTTGAGGTTCATAGCGCGGAAGATTTCCGACAGCACCTGGGCGGTGTTGGAGCCGTCGCGCTCGCTGTAGTGCTCAACCGTCGTGGTAAACAGTCCGTCGCCAGTGAAGATATCTGTGTCTTCAGCAAAAAAGCAGAACACTAACCGAGACATAAAATGGTTCATGTCATGGCGGCGTTCGGTCTTGGCCCAGTCCGGGTTCTCGTTCAGCAGTTCGACGTACAGCTTGTTCAGGCGGCTGGTGGCACGCACGTCGATGGGGTTGTCTTTGATCTCCTTGATGGTGGAGATGCCGGCCAGCGGCAGCAGGAAGCCGAAGTGGTTGGGAAAGTCAGGGTAGTCGCAGGTGATGGTTTCACCCGTGATCAGTTCTTCGGCCTCCAGCGTTTGCCCGTCGGTGGAGAGGATGAACTTGGCTTTAGCTTTTATGGTGGCCGGGCTGGCGCGCAAGGCCTTGAGCGTTTCGCCCACGGTGCCAGGCTCGCATGCGGCGATATGAATGTTGCTGCGCAGTAGTACGCCGCCAGGTACATCCGAGGCGTTGTTGTTGCCAGCGCGCAGGCGCTTGAGCGCGGTTTCCTTGTTGCCGAATGCGGCCAGGAAGGTGAACGGGAACTCCGCCGCGTCAAAGGGCTCTAGGGCCAGGTCCGAAATGGCGGACTCAATTTCTACTGCATTCATGGTTTACCACTGTCCAGATCGCTGATGCGCGAAGGCGGCGATTTTAGCCGCTAAAATTTTTGGGCGAGGGTCACATCCCGGCCGGCACATGCCGCTCTGTCGGCCTGGCGTCAGCATCGCAACTCAGCTCTGCTCAGTCGCCTCGGTTTATGCTGGATGCCACTGGATTCGACAGCCGAGCGCCCTGAGCCAGTGAATGGGGAATCAATCATTACACGATGCCGGGGATGATAAAGGAAGGCGCTTCTGCAATGCGAAAAAGCGGCAAATGGGCTGGTGGGTTTCGTCGAATCGAGCTTACGGTAGCTGCCCGTAACCCAAAATGGCTTCGGGGCTTTCACTCAGGAGGTTGCGTCGCCCCCAGAACTACTCTTTTTTATTTTATCTTTCTTTTTAGCGGCTCAGCCTGAGCTGTATTCCAACGCGACGGAGCTCTAGGTGAGCTCCATCCAGATGGTACACAGCTCAGGTTGATACGTGTCACTCTGAGCTGTGTATAAGATCACCACGGCGATTGAGGTTTCTACGCAGCGTTTCTCGAATGCCGGCTGGCAGTCGATCTAGGTCGGTGTGCAATGAGCCTAAATCGATCTGGGAATTACCACCTGCCAGATTGATTTGTATATTCAGACGCTCGATATTCAGTGTTCGCGTACTTGCGAGATCGCCAGCGATCATGGCTTTTTTAAGCTCAGTAACGGTCTGCTGGGCGCGGTCCGGCACGTAATCCCAGGTTACTACGGTATGTGGTAAGCCGGCCTCAGTGACCTGGACCTTTTCGCGTAGCATGTAGTGATTGGATCGGCCGAACTTTTTCTTTGCAATGAAACCTGCTTTTTCGAGAACCCCTAATGCCCGTTTGACCTGTGCCTGACTGACTCCAGACTGTTCGGAAATCCGTTGGATGCCCGGTTTCGATAATCCATGGTCGAAATTGGCGTGTGCCTTGATGACGGCATAAACCGTAAATGCATGGGGCCCGATTCGGGCGACATCACCCTGATCGATCATGGCCCTAAAGACATGAAACCACTGAGTCTGTGCGCGCAGTGGGGCGGAGGTGTTAGTCATTGTTATGCCTCCCACGTAACTGTACGCGCGGCCGGCTCAGGATCCAGGCAGATATCTCCGTGCTGAGCCAGCCAACCGATCTGCTGCTGCCTAGATCATATGGAGCAGGGAATTTTCCCGCTGCTATGTCGCGATAGATCGTGGATCTCTTTTTCCCGACAGCGAGTTCAACCTCGGGCAGGCGAAGGAAGCGCGGTTCCTCTGGGCTGGGTGCAATAGTTTGTGCTGACATTTAACTGGTGCTCAGGCGGTGGCGTTGCAGCGGTCCTCAAGTACTGCAATACGCATATGTGTTGGGAGTGGCGCTCGGATTTTCCTACTGCAAAGCAGGGATGTTTGTCGGGCCTCGTGTTACGGGCCTCCGAGGTTTATTGCCGGCTTCAGCTGTGCGCATGACAGCTGAAGCTGTGTCTTTGGCGTGGGGGAGAGGAAAGACCCTGCTGGTACGGAATAGGAGTCCATACGTTTCTTTAGCAGCCTTGTTGCAGGCGAGCAGGCGCAAAAGGCCTGCGAGATGCTGGCGATACCCCGATGAGGTACCCAGAAAGTCCATTTGCTAACAGCAGATGGACTTCGGATTCTTAACGCCGTAACTGGGGCAGCGTGACGATCCCATGGAGTCCTATGAACGTCCGAGGGATGCCTGATTTTTACCAAGCGGGAATCGGTATTGCAAGCCCAGGCAGTGAGCTCAGGCCTTGATCGCATCTAGGTAATCTGACCAGCGCTGCATCATGTCGCGTCGTTCTGGCAGAAATGACGTTCGGTCGTACGCCCGTCCCAACGGATTTTTTACCGTGTGAGCAAGCTGATGCTCCAGGAGATCGGGGCGAAATCCCAGCACCTCAGCACCTATGGTTCTCGCTGTTGCACGAAAGCCGTGCCCAGTCATTTCGTCGCCGCTGATGTCCATGCGGCGTAACGCGCTGAGAACGGCATTGTTGGACATCGGTCGGTCGCCTCCTCGGGCCGAGGGGAAGGTATACCGATGCCTGCCGGTGAGCGGTTTCAGTTCGCGTAGAACAGCGACTGCTTGTTGGCTGAGGGGAACCAGGTGATCTGGGCGATCCTGTTTGGTAGCAGTTAGCCCTTTCATCTTGTGACCAGGAATCAACCACTCGCCAGCATCCAGATTGACCTCCGACCATTCCATATGTCGAAGGTCTCCGGGCCGGCAGAACAGCAACGGGGCCAGTTTTAAGGCACAACAGACAGGCATTGTTCCGCTGTAGCTATCTAGTGCTTTAAGCAGTGCGCCGAGTTTTTCAGGATCGGTCACGGCAGCAAAATGTTTCACCCGCTTGGCTGGGAGCGTACGTGAGAGATTGCCAATCTGGTTGGGTGGGGTGATACCGGCAGCTTCGGCGAACTCGAAAATCTGTTTGTAGATTTGGGCTACACGACGTGCCGTCTCGCGAGCACCGCGCTTGATGATGCGCTGGAGGTTTTCGACCAGCATGGGCGTGCTGATGCTGCTGATCGGAAGTTTTCCCAACCAGGGGTAGGCATTGAGCTCAAGGCGCTGCCTTACTGTGCGGGTGTACTCCGGATCCCAGGAGGATTCGCGAACAGTGAGCCATTGCTTGGCGACCGATTCAAAGGTGTGCTGGTGATCGAGCTGGCTGACCACTTTGGCCATGCGTCTTTGCAGCGAAGGGTCTTGGCCGCCGGCAAGCTGAACACGAGCGTCATCACGCTTGCGACGAGCATCCTGTAAGCCGACCTCTGGGTAAACGCCAAGAGCAAGGCGTTTTTCCTTGCCCAGAAAGCGGTACTTCAAGCGCCAGTAACGGCCTCCATTAGGCTGCACTTCAAGATACAAACCCTGTTCGTCATACAGCCGGTAGGGCTTGTCCTGGGGCTTGGCGTTGCGGCAGTTGGTGTCTTTCAAGGGCATTGGGGGCACATCCTCTCCGAGCGAGCTGATGAGCGTTTTATGCCCCCATATGTGCCCCCGTCAACCGTGGGATGCCCTGGGATTAGATAGCAAAACGTGGGCAATAAAAAAGCCGTAAAGCTTTGATTTCTCTGGGCTTTACGGCTTTTCTGGGTCTTCCTGGGAAGACAAAATGGTGGAGCCGGGGGGATTTGAACCCCCGTCCGCCAGCTCTCCACTGTCGGTACTACATGCTTAGCCAAATCTATTGAGTTAACTCCGCGCCGCCCGATTGGCAGGGTGCTTGGAGCGAGCTGCATGAGTTTTAGCCGTTACGTCTGCAGCGAACTTGGCGGCGATCCTGTTCTATCTGACAGTCATTTCGGGTTTACAGGCATCCCCTAGTGACCGCTGGCGCCGAAGCGACCAGATGAAGGTTAGGCGGCTAGCGCGTACCCTTCGTAGTTGTCGTCGTTGGCAACTATAAGTTTGCAACAGTGGATTTACGAGTTCTGTTACCAACTCGGCATGCACCTAGAGTTTTGTTACCGGCGTCGAATCCTAATCGGCCCCATGAGACGCATCGCGTGCTCATGTGCGGCGCAGTGTACGCCAGAGGATGAGCTACGTCGAACGCTTGATGGATTAGATGGAGGTGATCTGTCGGATTTCAAGGGGTAGCGAGGCCGCCGGGTGCGGCGGCCTTGCCCAGGCCACTCAGTTACCAGCGCCCGAGGCGGAGCCGGCGGTGCCGTTCGAGTCGGAGCTGCCAGGTCCTTTCAGTTCCTGCAGGGCCTTGGTGGTATGGGCGATGCAGGTTTCGGTATCGCCGGCTTGTTGAGCCTGACGAGCCTGGCCGACCAGCTCCTCTGCTTCGCTGCGTGCGGGCTCGCCGAGTGTGGCCTGGTTGGTGGCCATCAGGTCGTCGATCTCTTGCAGGTTGAGCTGGCAGAGGTTTTTGTCGGCAGCAAACGCAGCGGGACTGGCGATAAGGGCTGCGGCGGCAAGTAGGGCAAATTTTTTCATGAGCATCCTCCAGGGAGTTAACTTCCCGGCGGGCCTGCCTGATTCTGCAATTGCGCGGCGGCGCCGAGGCGGGTTTTCGGCCCAGTGTGTCGCCTGGGCTCTATTTGTCCGACTGCGGTTGCGCTCAAGCGTTTCATTCGTGCGTGTCACCTGGCTGCCGGCTGCTCGCTAGCTGACCGCCGCAGCCGCTCTGGCGCGGCTGTTTCGGTTCACCAGGTAAACGAGCCCGTGATAATCGATACCGCCATGCTGCGACAGGCCGATCTCGCAGGTGCGGCTGGTGGAGATGCCTTCCTCGCAGACCTGCACCGCCTCCTTGAGGCTGCGCAAGGCGTGTGCGTTGAGCTCGGGCGTGGTAAAGCCCTTGTCGCCGGCGAACCCGCAGCAATGGATGTCTTCGGGCACCACGACCTGCTTGGCGCAGCGACGGGCTATGTCGATCAGCGCCTGGGCTTCGCCGAGGTGTTGGGTGCTGCAGGTCACGTGGACGGCGATTGGGCTGTCCTGGGGTTCGAAGTCCAGCTTGTCGAGCAGGTGTGTGCGGATGAAACGCACGGGGTCGTACACCTGCAGGCGGGGTTCGCTCAGCTCTTGCACCAGCCTTAGGGTGCAAGGGCTGGTGTCGCAATAGATGGGGTCGAGCCCGCCACGACTGGCCTTGAGCAGTGCATCAAGCGTTTTCTGCCGTTTGCGTTCGGCCTGTTCCGCGTAACCTTTGGAGGCGAAGGGCTGCCCGCAGCAGAGGTTGTTGAGGTCGTCGGGAAAGACGACCTGGTAACCGGCCTTTTCCAGCAGCGCGCGGGTGGTGTCCAGCAGTGGCTCCTGCTCCTGGTCGCGCGCCGCTGGGCCCATGGCGCGCGAGACGCAGGCGGCGAGATAAACGACGCGGGGACGCTCGTCCTGATCCGCCGGTATGGGCACATGCAGTCGTTGCAGGGGCTGCGGCATGGCTGGCGTCCACTGCGGGACGCGGCCCTGGCTGGCTCGGGCGACTGCCGCGGACGTCTTGCCCAACAGGCGCGTGCCCATCATGAGGTGCGCACCGTTGGCAACATGCAACATGAAGCGCATGCCTTGCACGGCCGTGCTGAAATGGTCGGCCAGCCAGTTTGCCGCGCGGATATGGTCGGCTTGCTCTCCGCGAAGCTTGCGCACCAGATCGCCCGTGTTGATGCCGACTGGGCAGCGCTGGGCGCACAGGCCGGTCGCGGCGCAGGTCTCGATGCCGTGATAGGCGTACAGGCGCTCCAGCTCGGTGGTATCGATCCCGGCACGCTTGCGCGCCTGGATGTCGCGCCAGACCACGATGCGTTGCCGCGGCGTCAGGGTGAGGCCGTTGGACGGGCAGACCGGTTCGCAGAAACCGCATTCGATGCACTTGTCGACGATCTCGTCGGCGGCTGGCATCGGTTTGAGGTGTTTCAGATGAATCTGCGGGTCTTCGCTCAACACCACGTCCGGGTTGAGGATGCCCTGTGGGTCCAGCAGCCGCTTGATCCGCCACATCAGCTCGTAGGCCTCCGGCCCCCACTCCAGTTCGACGAAGGGCGCCATGTTGCGTCCGGTGCCGTGTTCGGCCTTGAGGGCGCCGCCGAACTCGACGGCGACCAGCTGGGTCACGTCCTGCATGAAGGCTTCATAGCGCGCGACTTGCTGCGGGTCGTCGAACCCTTGGGTGAAGACGAAATGCAGGTTGCCCTCCAGCGCATGGCCAAAGAGGATCGCCTCGTGGTAGGCGTGTTTATCGAACAGCTGGATGAGGCGATTGACGCCCTCGGCCAGCCGCTCGAGGGGGAAGGTGACATCTTCGATGATCACGGTGGTGCCGCTCTGACGCACCGCCCCTACCGCGGGAAACGTGTCCTTGCGGATCTTCCAGAGCTGGTTGTAGACGGTCGGGTCCTCGCTGAAATCGACCTGCTTCTCCACCGGAAAATGCGCAATCGACGTCATGATCTGGTTGATCTGCTCATGCAGCAGCGTCTGGCTCGCCGCGCGCGACTCGACCAGGAGTGCACAGGCGTTGGCCGATAGCGTCTTGACCCATTCGGGCATGCCAGCCTTGTTCTCCACCGAGCGCAGGCTGCGGCGATCAAGCAGTTCGACGGCCGATACCGGTTGCTGTTTGAGGATCGGTACGGCGAGGCAGCAGGTCTCTACATCGGGGAAAACGACCAGTGCGCTGGCCTTGTGCGGGTGGTCCGGCACGGTGTGGTAGGTCACCGCGCTGATGAAACCGAGCGTACCTTCGGAGCCGACCATCAGGTGATTGAGGATGTCGAGCGGGTCGTCGAAGTCGATCAGGGCGTTGAGCGAAAAGCCCGTGGTGTTCTTCAGTCGGTACTTGTGGCGAATCTTTTCCGCAAGCGCGGTGTTGGCGCGGGTGGCGCGGCCGAGGTCGGCGAGCTGGTCGAGCAGTTCGCTGTGGCTCTGGCGGAACGCCGCGACGCTCGCCGCATCTTCGCTGTCGACCAGAGTGCCGTCGGCCAGCACCAGGCGCAGGCCAGCGAGCGTCTGGTAGCTGTTCTGCGCCGTGCCGCAGCACATGCCGCTGGAGTTGTTGGCGAGGATGCCGCCGATCTTGGCGGCGTTGATCGAGGCTGGGTCCGGACCGATCTTGCGCTGCAGCGGGGCAAGGATGGCGTTGGCGTTGGCGCCGATGACGCCGGGCTGCAGGCGGATCTGCTCGCCGCCGTTGCGCAGTTCACGGCCGTTCCAGTTATCGCCCAGCACGATCAGCACCGAATCGGAAATCGCCTGCCCCGAGAGGCTCGTGCCCGCAGCGCGGAATGTCACGGGAATGCGAGCGCCTTGGGCCAGCTTCAGCAGGTCGATCACCTCGGCCTCCGACTCGACCCGCACCACCAGCTTGGGGATCAGCCGATAGAAGCTGGCATCGGTACCGAAGGCCAAGGTCGAGAGCGGGTCATCGAATAGCCGCTCCGACGGAATGAGGC
Organism: Stutzerimonas marianensis; assembly: GCF_022810315.1. NCBI lineage: Bacteria > Pseudomonadati > Pseudomonadota > Gammaproteobacteria > Pseudomonadales > Pseudomonadaceae > Stutzerimonas > Stutzerimonas marianensis. The sequence continues at coordinate 242,498 of NZ_JALGRD010000005.1, forward strand.
GTTCGACGGCGGCGAGAAATTCGCCCGGTAGGGTGGCAGACGCGTTCATGCGGGCTCCGGTAGCAGGCAGGCCGCGTCGATGATCGCGCGGCGTCTCGGTGTAAGCGGTCAGGCCGGGTCGACGTGGCGGCTGGTCTGGTAGTGGTCCACCTCGCGCACCAGCGAATCGGTCGTTATTTCGCTGATGGACTTGGCGCCAGTGAGCACCATCGCTACACGCATTTCCTTCTCGATCAGGTTGAGCAGGTTGGTCACGCCCGCCTCACCATCGGCAGCCAGGGCATAGGCGAAGGCGCGGCCGAGCAGAACGGTGTCGGCGCCCAGGGCGATCATGCGGACCACGTCGAGGCCGTTGCGGATGCCGGAATCGGCGAGAATTTTCAGGTCGCCCTTGACCGCATCGGCGATGGCCGGCATGGCGCGCGCGCTGGACAGTACGCCGTCGAGCTGACGCCCGCCGTGGTTGGACACGATGATGCCATCGGCCCCGAAGGTCACCGCGTCACGTGCGTCCTCGGCATCGAGGATGCCCTTGATCACCATGGGGCCGTCCCAGAACTCGCGGATCCATTCCAGATCCTTCCAGGAGATCGAGGGGTCGAAGTTCGCTGCCAGCCAGCCGATGTAGTCTTCGAGTCCCGTCGGGTGACCGCGGTAGGTGGAAATGTTGCCGAGGTCGTGGGGCTTGCCGTGTAGACCGACGTCCCACGCCCAGAAGGGGTGCGTCATGGCTTGTAGCATGCGCCGCACATTGGCGTTCGGGCCGCTCATGCCTGAATGCGCATCGCGGTACCGGGCGCCGGGGGTGGGCATGTCCACAGTGAAGACGAGGGTGGTCACGCCGGCTGCCTTGGCGCGCTCGAGCGCGTTCTTCATGAAACCGCGGTCCTTGAGCACGTAGAGCTGGAACCACATGGGGCGCTTGATCGCCGGGGCGACTTCCTCGATGGGGCAGACTGACACCGTGGACAGCGTGAAGGGGATGCCCTTCTTGTCCGCGGCGCGAGCCGCCTGCACTTCACCGCGGCGGGCAAGCATGCCGGTCAGACCGACAGGTGCCAGGGCGACCGGCATCGACAGGGTCTCGCCGAACAGTTGGGTTTCCAGACTCAGTTCCGACATGTTGCGCAACACGCGCTGACGCAGGGCAATGCTGGCCAGGTCATCGACGTTGCGGCGCAGGGTGTATTCCGCGTAAGCACCGCCGTCGACGTAGTGAAACAGGAAAGGCGGAAGTTTGCGTTTCGCGGCGGCGCGGTAATCCGTAGAGGCAGAGATGATCATCGTGTGTTCTCACCGAGTGAACAAAGCCGGTCGGGACCCGATCTTCCCGGGTCATGCTCGAACCGAAGAGGCCCTGGACGCACACGGCGGCCGGGGCCAGTGTCGAACGCCACGGCCCGAGATGTTCGGCGCCGTGGATACAATTTGTCAGACGCCGACCAGCGGGTCCGTCACGCCCAGCACGTAGATCGCCAGCAGGCCGATCAGGCCGGTGGCCAGCACGTAGTACAGGGTAGGCCAAACGGTCTTGCGCAGGGTGATGCCTTCACGACCAAGCAGGCCAACGGTGGCGGAGGCAGCGACCACGTTATGGATCGCGACCATGTTGCCCGCCGCGGCGCCAACCGCCTGGATTGCAACGATCATGGCGCCGGAGATGCCTAGCGACTGGGCCACGCCAAACTGGAACTGGCTGAACATCATGTTGCTTACGGTGTTCGAGCCAGCCAGGAAGGCGCCAAGCGCGCCCACCGACGGCGCCAGCAACGGATAGATGCCGCCGACGCTGTCGGCCACATAGCGGGCCATGGCGATCGGCATGCTCGGCAGATCACCGGCATTCACACCGGAATTGATCAGGATGCGCACCATCGGCACGGTGAACAGCAGTACGAAGCCGGCGCTTAGCAGTACGCTACTCGACTCCTTGACTGCAGCCTTGAGTTCCGAGGCGCGCATGCCATGCATGAAGAAGGTGATCAGCACGACCGCAACCAGGATGCCGCCGGGCAGGTAGAGCGGCTCGATGCTGGCGCTGACGCCGGTCTCGCCGAGAATGTTCGCAAAGGCCAGGGACACGGATTTCAGCGCGGCGGACACCTGCGGGAAGACGCGGCTGATCACCAGAATCGCGCCAACCAGCACATAGGGCAGCCATGCGCGCAGGGCACTCATCGGGCACGCAGCGAGGTCGTCGAGTTTCATCTCGATGGTGCCGACCCATTCGGCCGGCCAATCCTTCGCCTCTGCGAAATCCCAGCGGGTTTTCGGCACCAGGAAATCGAAGCGAGCCGCGGTCGTGACGATGGCCAGGCCTACCAGGCCACCGAGCAGGGACGGAAATTCGGGCCCAAGGAAAATGCCGGTGGCGACATAGGGCAAGGTAAAGGCAAGACCTGCAAACAGCGCGAAGGGCAGTACCTCGAAGCCGGCTTTCCAGCTGCGCTCCTTGCCGAAGAAGCGCGTCAGCATCAGCACCATGACGAGTGGCATAACGGTGCCGACGATGGCATGGGTGATCGCGACGCTGCTGGTGATCTGCTGCAGGAAGATCGGCCAACTGGAGCCTTGGGCGGCCAGCTGCGCGCCGAGGGTCGCGGTGTCCAGACCGCTGTTCACGCCGACCACGATGGGTGTGCCGACGGCACCGAAGGACACCGGCGTGCTCTGTACCAACATGCCCATCAATACGGCGGCCATCGCCGGGAAGCCCACGGCGACCAGCAATGGTGCGGCGATCGCTGCGGGCGTGCCGAAGCCGGATGCCCCTTCGATGAAACAGCCGAACAGCCAGGCAATGATGATCGCCTGGATACGGCGGTCCGGGCTGATCGTGGTGAACCCGGCGCGAATGGCCGTGATTCCGCCTGAGTGCTTCAGGGTGTTCAGCAGCAGGATGGCGCCGAAGATGATCCACAGCAGGCCGAGGGTGATGACCAGGCCCTGCAGGGTGGACGCGATGATGCGCGTCAGGCTCATGTTCCAGATGAACAGCCCGATGGCCGCCGTGAACAGGAACACCACGGGCATGGCGCGGCTGGCTGGCCAGCGCAGGCCGATCAGCAGGACTGCGGCAAGCAGAATTGGAGTGAACGCGAACAGCGCAAGCAGACCGTTGGACATCTCAGGCCCCCCGAATCGAGTTGGGCTGTTGAGGAGCCGGTCGGGCCGGCACCAGGCGGATGAATCGAGACCGCATTGACTAGTCCTCTTCTTGTTGGATGTCCGTCGTGTAAATTGGTAATACCAATTTTCAGCGAGGTTTGGCCAGCGTAAGAGCTTGGCTGCTGCGACGTCAAATCGATGGTCATAGACTTTGGTCGCAGCGGCTCGGGTTGCGAGTCTCCTTCTGCCTGTCTAGTCTTGTCGTTCGCGTAGTGGTCAAACCAATTTGTGTGAGCGTGCGATGGAAGTGGGTGTGGTGCGCCAGCGGAGGCTGGCCGACAACATTGTTGAGCAGCTGGAAGCGATGATCTTGGAAGGCACGCTCAAGGCAGGGGCGCGCCTACCGGCCGAGCGTGTGCTGGCGGAGCAGTTCGGCGTGTCGCGCCCGTCGCTGCGCGAGGCGATTCAGAAACTGGCCGCCAGGGGGCTGATTGTCAGTCGGCACGGCGGGGGTAATTTCGTCGCCGAGTCGTTGGGCTCAACGTTCAGCGACCCGCTGCTGCATCTGTTGGAAAACAGCGCCGATGCACAGCGTGACCTGCTTGAGTTCCGGCATACCCTGGAAGGCAGTTGCGCTTACTACGCGGCAATCCGGGCGACTGACGTCGACCGGCAACGCCTCAGCGAAGCCTTCTCGACGCTGCAGGATTGCTACGCCCGTGGCGGGACCGTCAGCCGTGCCGAGGAGGGCGCAGCCGATGCGGGTTTCCACCTGGCGATCGCTGAAGCCAGTCATAACGCCGTCTTGTTGCACACCATTCGTGGGCTGTTCGATCTGCTGCGTCGCAACGTGGTGACGAACATCGGCGGCATGTATGCCTTGCGCAACGAGACGCGCGACATGCTGATGGCGCAGCATCAGGAGCTCTACGATGCGATCATGGCGCGCCGTGCGACCGAGGCGCGGGATGTGATTCATCGGCACATCGCCTACGTGCAGGAAGTGCTTGCCGAAGGGCAGCAGGAGGCGCAGCGGCTGGCGCGTGCGCAGCGTCGCCAGCGGCAGCTCGAAAAACCAGCGGAGGGGTAGGTCGGCAGTCTCGGCGAGGCGATACCTCGCCGGAAGGAATCAGTCTTCCTTGCCCTTGGTGCGCATGGCGCGTTGAATTTCCCGATCGGAGTCGCGCTCTTTTTCGGTGTGGCGCTTGTCGAATTCCTTCTTGCCCTTCGCCAGGGCGATGTCGCACTTGATCAGGTGCTTCTTCCAATAGATCGACAGGGCAACGCAGGCATAGCCCTTCTGCTGGACGCCACCGAACAGCTTGCCCAGCTCGCGCTTGTTCAACAACAGCTTGCGGGTGCGGGTGGGGTCGGCGACGACGTGGGTGCTCGCCGAGGTGAGCGGCGTGATGTGGCAGCCCATCAGCCAGGCTTCGCCGTCCTTGAGCAGAATGTAGCTGTCGACCAGCTGTGCCTTGCCGGCGCGCAGGCTCTTTACCTCCCAGCCGGACAGGACGAGGCCGGCCTCGAATTTCTGTTCGATGAAGTAGTCGTGCAGCGCCTTCTTGTTAAGCGCGATGGTCCCGGGGGACTGTTTCTTCTGTTTGGCCATAGGCTGCGCATTATAGGGAGTCGCGCGGCGGCTGGCGATAACCTGCACCCTGCGACGGCAAGAAACTTGAGAGGGGCGGGCTTATCCCAGACAATGACCGGCCAACCAGTACCTGGCGAGTTGTACACCTGCTCTGGTCCATTCCGTGCCGCAGGTTTGCTTGCGGCTACGACGGCTTGATGTCCGCCGCTGAAGAAGTAGAAGGTCTTGATGACGACACATATCCAACGCTCGGCGCTGTTGCCGTATCCGGCACAGGCATTGTTCGACATGGTCAATGACGTGGCCAGCTATCCCCAGTTCCTGCCCTGGTGTTCGGCGACCGAGGTCATTTCCAGTAGCGAGACCGAAATGCATGCCAGCATGACGGTGGCTAAGGCCGGTATCAGTCAGCGCTTCCTTACACGCAACGAACTGCAAGCCGGCAAACGTATCGAGATGCGTCTTGAGGAAGGACCTTTCAGCCATCTTCATGGGATCTGGGAATTCAAGGCGCTGGGGGAGAAGGCCTGCAAGATCAGTCTGGACCTGACATTCGACTATGCCGGGCCGCTGGTCAAGGCGACGCTCGGCCCGCTGTTCACCCAGGCGGCCAATACCCTGGTCGATGCTTTTTGCGATCGTGCGAAGCAGCTGTATGGATAATGCGGTGATAGCCATTGAAGTCGCCTATGCCCTGGCCGACAAGCAGAAACTGCTGCAGCTGACGGTGCCTGCGGGTACGACCGTGCGGCAGGCGGCACTGCAGTCCGGCATCGATGCGTTCTTTCCCGGGCTGGACATCGCGCATGCGCCCCTGGGGATTTTCGGCAAGGCCGTTCCCAAGCCTGATGAGCGTTTGGTGCAGGAGGGCGAGCGGGTGGAGATCTATCGACCCTTGATCGCCGATCCCAAGGAGGTCCGCAAGCAACGCGCTGCGAAGGCAGCCAGGAACAGGGCGGCAGATACCTCCGAATGAAAAAGCCCGGCGTGCCGGGCTTTTTCATGTTGGATCAGTCGGTCTCGATGCGTTCCGGGGTCGGGACCGGGACTGGTTCGGCAGCATCGACGTCGCGCTGGATCTCGTCGAGCAGTGAGCCTGGCTCGGCGGGTTGCTCGGATGAGGGGGCCGGTTGCCGAGGCGCGGATACTTCACCTGCAGGTGGCTGCGTACCGAGAATGGCTTCGTCGCGGCTGACGCCGGGCTTGAAGTCGCCTGCCAGGCCGGCAAGCTGGTCATTGCTGTTGAACACCAGGCTGATGCGCTCTTGCTGGCGTTGGCTTCCGCCCGGCTTGATGCTGTAGAGATAATCCCAGCGATTGGCATGGAACGTGTCGGTGATCAGCGGGTTGCCCATGATAAACCGTACTTGCGAGCGGGTCATTCCCGGGCGCAACTGGTCTATCATGTCTTGCGTCACGACATTGCCCTGTTGAATGTCGACCTTGTAAACCCCGGGGAATGAACAACCGGCGAGTGCGAACAGGCCCACCAGGGTGAGACTGGACAGCAAGAGCTTGGTGTTTTGCATCGGTAGGTGACTTCCACTATCTTGGCTGGGCAAAGACCCGGATCATACCCGCATTGAAGGAGGCTGCGAAACAGCAGCAGCGAGAAAGCCAACCATGGTTGAAAATAGCGAACTACGCAAAGCTGGGCTCAAGGTAACCCTGCCACGGGTCAAGATCCTGCAGATGCTGGATACCGCCGATCGGCGCCATATGAGTGCCGAAGACGTTTACAAGGCGCTCATGGAGGCTGGCGAAGACGTTGGCTTGGCGACCGTCTACCGGGTGCTGACCCAGTTCGAAGCGGCCGGGCTGGTGGTTCGGCATAACTTCGATGGTGGTCACGCCGTGTTCGAGCTGGCCGACAGCGGTCACCACGACCATATGGTGTGCGTCGATACGGGTGACGTCATCGAGTTCTTCGACTCGGAAATCGAGAAGCTGCAGAAGGATATCGTCAAACGGCACGGCTACGAGCTGGTCGACCACAATCTGGTCCTCTACGTCCGTAAGAAGGAAGGCTGATCGGCTGACCGGTCAAAGTGCGTGCTTTCCGAGTGCCGCCTGTACCTGTATATGAAGAAACCCCGCCACGTGCGGGGTTTCTTTTTTCCAATGTCGCAGTGCCGCTGACGCCTAGCTTTTAGGCGTCTCTACGGTGATCGTCCCTGTGTCGATAGGGGCGGCGGCCTTTGATTTCACGCCTGGGCGGAGGCGATCATCTGCCGTGCATGCGCCATGGCCTGTTCCGTGAGATCGACCCCGCCCAGCATGCGAGCAATCTCTTCCACGCGTTCGCTGCCGTCCAGTGCGGCCACCGCGGTATGGGTTTCATCCTGCCCGCGCGCCTTATGGACGAACAGGTGGTGGTGCCCCTGGGCGGCGACTTGGGGCAGATGGGTCACGGTCAGTACCTGGCCGCGCTCGCCTAGGCGGCGCAGCAATTGCCCGACCACTTCGGCCGTGGGGCCGCCGATACCTACATCTACCTCGTCGAATACCAGGGTCGGGATGCGGGATGTCTGGGCTGTGATGACCTGAATCGCCAGGCTGATGCGAGACAGTTCGCCGCCCGAGGCGACCTTCGCCAGGGGGCGCAGCGGTTGGCCGGGGTTGGCGCTGACCAGGAATTCGACCTGCTCGAGGCCATGCGGGACGGGGTCACCCTCGGCTGTTGGCTTGAGGGTCACGCTGAAGCGACCGCCGGGCATGCCCAAACGCTGAATTTCGCTTTCGACGGCACGCCCCAGTGTTTCGGCAGCCTCCTGACGGACCAGGCTAAGTGCCTCCGCTTTCTCGCGGTAATGTCGGGCATAGGCCGTCAGTTCCTCGGTGAGTTGTTCCAGTGCGTCATCGTCGGCGTTGAGACTTTCCAGCTCTTCCAGCAGGCGTTGCTGTAGCGCCGGTAGGTCGGCGGGTTGTACCCGATGCTTGCGCGCCAGGGTGTAGATGCTGTCGAGGCGCTCTTCGAGCCACTGCTGTCGCTGCGGGTCAGAATCGAAATGGTCGAGGAAGCGGTTCAGTTCGCCAACCGCCTCCTCGACCTGTATCTGAGCGCTGGACAACAGGTTGACCGCTTCCCCCAGTGCGCCGGGCTGGTTCTGGAACGCCGTCAGGCGGTTGAGGCTGGCGGTCAGCGCCGAAAGTACATTCCCCGCGTCGCTTTCACTGCACAGGTCCAGCACCTGCCGGCAGGCGCCAAGCAGATGCTCGGCGTTGGCCAGGTTCTTGTGCTCTTGCTCGAGCTGCTCGAGTTCATCTTCGCCTAGTGCGAGGGTTTCCAGTTCCTCGAGCTGATAGCTGAGCAGCTGGTGCCGCGCACGCTGTTCATCGCTGCTGTCGCTCAGGCGCTCCAGAGTCTGTCGTGTCTGCCGCCAGCGTTGTGCGGCAAGCTGCACCTGGCGAGCCAGCTCCTGGCTGCCGCTGTACTCGTCGAGCAGGCGCCGATGGGTGTCGAGCTTGAGCAGGGACTGATGCTCATGCTGGCTGTGGATATCGATGAGCAGCTCGCCCAGCGCCTTGAGGTCACCTTGCGGGCACGGGGTACCGTTGATGTACCCGCGCGAGCGCCCTTCAGCTGTGATGACGCGTCGCAGGATGCAGGGGCCGTCGTTGTCGAGGTCGCGCTCGGCCAGCCAGGCGCGGGCGTCGGGGATGTCATCCAGGTCGAAGCTGGCAAGAATATCGGCCTTGTCGGCACCGATGCGTACGATGCTGCTGTCGGCACGGTCACCCAGCGTGAGGCCCAGCGCGTCCAGCATGATCGACTTGCCGGCGCCGGTCTCGCCGCTGATCACGCTCATTCCGCGTTTCAGCTCGAGGTCCAGGTGTTCGACGATGGCGTAATTGTGGACGGACAGATGAACCAGCATGACGGGCTCCCGTGGTGTCGTGTCTGGCTATTTATACAGTGGTTTTCGTGGCGGCTACAAGCTGCTAGCTACCGACGGCATGTAAATAAAAGATGCAGGTCGCACCGCCGGTAGAAAGCCGCGACGTTGCGTTGCCCTCCCAATCTCTCAACCCGCCCTTGAAGCCAGCGTCTTAGCCCCCATATAGGCGCACAAGCGCGGGTCGACCGCCCGCTGACGTCTCGATGAGGAGGACCGCATGGCCGACGAGCAGAACCTGGACAACCAGACCCTGGAAGAGAACGAGCAAGAGCAAGCCGAAGTGGCTGATGACCTGGCTGCGCGCGTGCAATCGCTCGAGGAGCAGTTGGCAGCTGCACAGGACCAGTCCCTGCGGGTCGCGGCCGAGCTGCAGAACATCCGCCGCCGTGCCGAGCAGGATATCGAGAAAGCCCACAAGTTCGCGCTGGAAAAATTCGCAGGCGACCTGCTGGCGGTTGCCGACAGCCTCGAGCGCGGCCTCGAGCTCTCGAATCCTGATGACGATGCGGTCAAGCCGATGCGCGAAGGTGTCGAGCTGACCCTGAAACTGCTGATCGATACGCTGGCGCGCCACCACCTGGTGCCGCTGGATCCGCAGGGGGAGCCGTTCAACCCTGAGCACCACCAGGCTATGGCGATGGAGGAAAGCACCCATGCCGAGCCGGGCAGTGTGCTCAAGGTGTTCCAGAAGGGTTACCTGCTCAACGGCCGTCTGCTGCGCCCGGCCATGGTCGTGGTCAGCAAGGCACCGGCGGAAACCCCGCCTTCGATTGACGAGAAGGCTTGAATTTCGGCTGCCGACCCCCATCTGGTAGCCAAGCGTTTTTGTGTTACCCGCAGCCGGTAAACAGGCGCGGACCAATCAAAAGTTCGGAGAGAAGCATATGGGCAAGATCATTGGTATCGACCTGGGAACGACAAACTCCTGTGTCTCCATCCTGGAGAACGGCAAGGCCAAGGTCATCGAGAATGCCGAGGGCGGTCGTACCACGCCTTCGATCATCGCGTATTCCAGCGACGGCGAAACCCTGGTCGGCCAGTCGGCCAAGCGTCAAGCCGTGACCAACCCGCAGAACACGCTTTATGCGGTCAAGCGCCTGATCGGTCGTCGCTTCGAGGAAGATGTCGTCCAGAAAGACATCAAGATGGTGCCCTACAGCATCGTCAAGGCCGATAACGGCGACGCCTGGGTGGAAGTGAAAGGCCAGAAGATGGCACCGCCGCAGATCAGCGCCGAAGTGCTGAAGAAAATGAAGAAGACCGCCGAGGACTACCTGGGCGAGCCGGTCACCGAAGCGGTGATCACCGTTCCGGCCTATTTCAACGACAGCCAGCGTCAGGCTACCAAGGATGCCGGTCGCATTGCCGGTCTTGAGGTCAAGCGCATCATCAACGAGCCGACCGCGGCTGCGCTGGCCTACGGTATGGACAAGGCCAAGGGCGACCACACCGTGATCGTCTACGACCTGGGTGGCGGTACCTTCGACGTCTCGGTCATCGAGATCGCCGAAGTCGACGGCGAGCATCAGTTCGAGGTGCTGGCTACCAACGGCGACACCTTCCTCGGTGGCGAGGACTTCGACATCCGACTGATCGACTACCTCGTCGATGAGTTCAAGAAAGAAACCGGCATGAACCTCAAGGGCGATCCGCTGGCCATGCAGCGCCTGAAGGAAGCCGCCGAGAAGGCGAAGATCGAGCTGTCCTCCAGCCAGCAGACCGATGTCAACCTGCCGTACATCACAGCCGACTCGACAGGTCCGAAGCACCTGAACGTGAAGATTTCTCGTGCCAAGCTCGAAGCGCTGGTCGAGGATCTGGTGCAGCGCACCATCGAGCCTTGCCGTCTCGCGATGAAGGATGCCGGTATCGATGCGGCCAAGATCGATGACGTGATCCTGGTCGGTGGTCAGACCCGCATGCCGCTGGTGCAGCAGAAGGTCGCCGAATTCTTCGGCAAGGAAGCGCGCAAGGACGTCAACCCGGACGAGGCCGTCGCCATGGGTGCCGCGATTCAGGGCGCCGTTCTGGCCGGCGACGTCAAGGACGTGCTGCTGCTCGACGTTTCCCCGCTGACCCTGGGTATCGAAACCATGGGTGGCGTGATGACGCCGCTGATCGAAAAGAACACCACCATCCCGACCAAGAAGTCGCAGGTGTTCTCGACCGCTGATGACAACCAGAGCGCCGTGACCATTCACGTGCTGCAGGGCGAGCGCAAGCAGGCGGCGCAAAACAAGTCGCTTGGTCGTTTCGACCTGGCCGAGATTCCGCCGGCCCCCCGCGGCGTACCGCAGATCGAGGTGACCTTCGATATCGACGCCAACGGCATTCTGCATGTGTCGGCGAAGGACAAGGCGACCGGCAAGCATCAGTCCATCGTGATCAAGGCCAACTCCGGCTTGTCGGAGGAGGAAATCGAACAGATGGTGCGTGACGCCGAGGCCAACGCCGAGGAAGACCGCAAGTTCGAAGAGCTGGTCACCGCGCGCAACCAGGGTGATCAGTTGGTGCATGCGACCCGCAAGATGCTGACCGAAGCCGGCGACAAGGCGTCCGAAGACGACAAGGCCAGCATCGAGAAGGCGATCGGCGAGCTGGAAGTGGCCATCAAGGGCGACGACAAGGCCGAGATCGAAGCCAAGATCGCTGCGGTGTCCCAGGCTTCCACGCCGTTGGCGCAGAAGATGTACGCCGAGCAGGCCCAGGCAGCCGATGGCGAGCAGGCCGGAGCCAGCGGAAAGGCCGGTGACGACGTGGTCGACGCCGAATTCGAAGAGGTCAAGGACAACAAGTAAGCTGCGGCTTATGTCCCCCGCAATTGGGGGTACGGCGGTGGTCCTCGATGGCCCCGCCTTTCGCTCCAGCCTGTCTCGCGTATCGAGGCAGGTCTGATCGCCGCGCGGGGGCTTGCTCCCGCGTCGGCGTGTCTGGAGGGTACGAATTGAAGGTTCAGGATATTTATGGCCAAACGTGATTATTACGAAGTGCTGGGCGTCGAGCGCGGCGCCAGCGAGGCGGAGCTTAAGAAGGCTTATCGTCGCCTCGCGATGAAGCACCATCCGGACCGTAATCCCGGAGACAAAGCCTCCGAAGAAGCGTTCAAGGAAGCCAACGAGGCGTACGAGGTGCTGTCCGACGCGAGCAAACGCCAGGCTTACGACCAATACGGTCATGCCGGTGTCGATCCGCAGATGGGGGCCGGCGCGGGGGCTGCCTATGGTGGTGCGAACTTCTCGGACATCTTCGGCGACGTCTTCAGCGATTTCTTTGCCGGCGGACGTGGCAGCTCGCGTGGCGGCGCCCAGCGTGGCAGCGACCTGCGCTACACCCTGGAGCTGGATCTTGAAGAGGCCGTGCGCGGTACGACGGTAACCATCCGCGTGCCGACGCTGGTCGAATGCAAGACCTGCGACGGATCCGGTGCGAAGAAGGGCACCAGCCCGGTGACCTGTACCACCTGTGGCGGTATCGGTCAGGTGCGCATGCAGCAGGGCTTTTTCTCCGTTCAGCAAACCTGTCCCCGCTGTCATGGCAGCGGCAAGATGATCTCCGATCCCTGTGGCAGCTGCCATGGTCAGGGGCGCGTCGAAGAGCAGAAGACCCTGTCGGTCAAGGTGCCGCCGGGTGTCGATACCGGTGACCGCATTCGCCTGACCGGCGAGGGCGAGGCGGGGGCACAGGGTGGGCCGGCCGGGGATCTGTATGTCGTGGTCAACGTGCGTGAGCACCCGATCTTCCAGCGCGATGGCAAGCATCTGTATTGCGAGGTGCCGATCAGTTTCGCCGATGCCGCATTGGGTGGTGAGCTCGAGGTGCCGACTCTTGACGGTCGCGTCAAGCTGAAGATCCCGGAAGGCACTCAGACCGGCAAGCAGTTCCGCTTGCGTGGAAAGGGGGTTGCACCGGTTCGCGGCGGCGCTGCTGGCGATCTGCTCTGCCGGGTCGCGGTGGAGACGCCAGTCAACCTCAGCAAGCGCCAGCGCGAGATGCTCGAGGAATTTCGTGGCACCTTGCAGGGCGACACCTCCCACTCGCCCAAGGCCAGCGGCTGGTTCGAAGGCGTGAAGCGCTTTTTCGGTGATGTTTGAGCGGAAGCTGGAAGTCTGAAGCCTGACGTGTGTGTGCCAGGCCTGCTTCCAGCTTCGCCTTCCAGCTTGGAGCTTTGATCTATGCGACGTATAGCAGTAATGGGCGCCGCCGGGCGCATGGGCAAGACGCTCGTCGAGGCGGTGCAGCAGACAGGCGGCGTCGCCGGTCTGACGGCCGCGATCGATCGGGCCGACAGCACGCTGGTCGGTGCTGATGCCGGCGAGCTAGCCGCGATCGGGCGGATCGGGGTGCCGTTGATTGGCGACGTGGCCAAGGTAGTGGATGAGTTCGATGTTCTGATCGATTTCACTCACCCCTCGGTGACCTTGAAGAATCTGGATGTCTGCCGCCGCGCGGGCAAGGCGATGGTGATCGGGACGACCGGGTTCACAGACGAGGAAAAGGAACGGCTCGCGGCGGCGGCGCAGGAGATCCCCATCGTCTTCGCAGCGAACTTCAGCGTGGGCGTCAACCTGTGTCTGAAGCTGCTCGATACGGCGGCACGTGTGCTGGGTGACGAGGTCGATATCGAGATCATCGAGGCGCATCACCGGCACAAGGTCGATGCACCGTCAGGTACGGCGCTACGCATGGGCGAGGTAGTGGCCGACGCGTTGGGACGGGATCTGCGAAGCGTCGCGGTGTACGGGCGCGAGGGTCAGACCGGTGCACGCGAGCGGTCGACCATCGGCTTCGCCACCGTGCGTGCGGGCGATATCGTTGGAGATCACACCGTGCTGTTCGCCGCCGAAGGTGAGCGGGTGGAAATCACCCACAAGGCGTCCAGTCGCATGACGTTTGCCAAGGGGGCCGTGCGCGCGGCCTTGTGGCTCGAGCAGCAGCCGGCCGGTCTGTACGACATGCAGGACGTGCTCGGGCTGCGGTGAACGGGTCGTCCGGCGGATTTCGTCTGGACCTGAAACGGCATTTTCTGTAAGCTTCCCGCTTTAGTGTGTCCACTAAAAGTTGCGCAGAATGACTCAAACAAAAAGCGGGATGACCTTCACACGTCATCCCGCTTTTTTACAATCTGCGCCTGCTTCAGCCTTGATCTTCGGGAGGTCTCTTGACTAAGCCAGCCCTTACGCCAGCCATTTTGGCTCTTGCCGATGGCAGCATTTTTCGCGGCGAATCCATCGGCGCCGATGGGCATACCATCGGCGAGGTGGTGTTCAATACCGCCATGACCGGCTATCAGGAAATCCTCACCGACCCTTCCTATGCCAAGCAGATCGTTACCTTGACCTACCCGCACGTCGGGAACACCGGGACCACACCGGAAGATGCCGAGTCCTGGAAAGTCTGGGCGGCTGGGCTGGTCATTCGCGACCTGCCGCTGATCGCCAGCAACTGGCGCGACAAGCAGTCGCTGCCTGATTACCTCAAGGCCAACGGAACCGTCGCCATCGCCGGTATCGATACCCGCCGCTTGACCCGCATCCTGCGCGAGAAGGGCGCACAGGACGGCTGCATCCTGGCCGGCCACGATGCGACCGAGGAAAAGGCACTCGAATTGGCGCGCAGCTTTCCTGGCCTCAAGGGCATGGATCTGGCCAAGGAAGTGAGCGTCAAGGAGCGCTACGAGTGGCGTTCCAGCGTTTGGTGTTTGAAGGACGATGGTCATGCGGACATTCCGGCCAGCGAACTGCCTTATCATGTCGTTGCCTTCGATTACGGCGTCAAATACAACATCCTGAGGATGCTGGTCGCGCGCGGTTGCCGCGTGACGGTATTGCCGGCGCAGACAGCTGCCAGCGAAGCCCTTGCGCTGAATCCGGACGGCATCTTCCTGGCCAACGGCCCCGGCGACCCCGAGCCGTGCGATTACGCGATCAAGGCAATCCAGGAAGTGCTCGAAACCGATATCCCGGTATTCGGCATCTGCCTCGGCCATCAATTGCTGGCGCTGGCGTCCGGTGCCAAGACCGTGAAGATGCCCAACGGCCATCACGGCGCCAATCACCCGGTTCAGGACCTTGATACCGGCGTGGTGATGATCACCAGCCAGAACCATGGTTTCGCGGTGGAAGAGTCCAGCCTGCCAAGCAATGTTCGCGCGACGCACAAGTCGCTGTTCGACGGCACGCTGCAAGGCATCGAACGCACTGACAAGGCCGCTTTCAGCTTCCAGGGCCATCCCGAGGCCAGCCCCGGCCCACACGATGTCGCGCCGTTGTTCGACCGCTTCATCGCTGCCATGGCCAAGCGCCGTTAAGCCCGCCGAGCACAGAATTCGAGAGAGACCATGCCAAAACGTACAGATATCAAAAGCATTCTGATCCTCGGCGCCGGCCCGATCGTCATCGGCCAGGCGTGCGAGTTCGACTATTCCGGTGCCCAGGCGTGCAAGGCGCTGAAGGAAGAAGGTTTCCGCGTCATCCTGGTGAACTCCAACCCGGCCACCATCATGACCGACCCGGCCATGGCCGATGCCACCTACATCGAGCCCATCAAGTGGGCGACCGTGGCCAAAATCATTGAAAAAGAGCGCCCGGACGCCCTGCTGCCGACTATGGGTGGCCAGACCGCGCTCAACTGCGCACTGGACCTGGAAAAGCACGGCGTGCTGCAAAAGTTCGGCGTCGAAATGATCGGAGCCAACGCCGACACGATCGACAAGGCCGAGGATCGCTCGCGCTTCGACAAGGCGATGAAGAACATCGGCCTGGCGTGCCCGGTTTCCGGGATTGCGCACAATATGGATGAAGCCTACACGGTACTGGAAAAGGTCGGATTTCCCTGCATCATTCGCCCGTCCTTCACCATGGGTGGAACGGGCGGCGGTATCGCCTACAACCGTGAAGAGTTCGAGGAAATCTGCACACGCGGTCTCGATCTGTCGCCGACCAGTGAGCTGCTGATCGATGAGTCGCTCATCGGCTGGAAGGAATACGAGATGGAGGTGGTCCGTGACAAGAAGGACAACTGCATCATCGTCTGCTCCATCGAGAACTTCGACCCGATGGGCGTGCACACCGGTGACTCGATCACCGTGGCGCCGGCGCAGACCCTGACCGACAAGGAATACCAGATCATGCGCAACGCCTCCCTGGCGGTTTTGCGTGAGATCGGCGTGGAGACCGGTGGCTCCAACGTTCAGTTCGGCATCTGTCCGAACACCGGTCGTATGGTCGTCATCGAGATGAATCCCCGCGTGTCGCGTTCCTCCGCGCTGGCCTCCAAGGCCACCGGTTTCCCAATTGCCAAGATTGCCGCGAAGCTTGCCGTGGGTTATACCCTCGACGAGTTGCAGAACGACATCACCGGCGGCCGTACGCCCGCTTCGTTCGAACCAGCGATCGACTACGTCGTGACCAAGATTCCGCGCTTCGCCTTCGAAAAATTCCCCAAGGCCGATGCGCGCCTGACGACCCAGATGAAGTCTGTCGGCGAGGTGATGGCGATCGGTCGTACCTTCCAGGAGTCTGTGCAGAAGGCGCTGCGTGGCCTGGAAGTTGGCGTGTCCGGCTTCGACCCAAAACTCGACCTGGCCGACCCGGAAAGCGAAGGTACGCTCAAGCGTGAGCTCACCGTTCCGGGTGCTGATCGCATCTGGTACGTCGCCGATGCCTTCCGTGCCGGCAAGTCCGTCGCCGAAGTCTTCGACCTGACACGCATCGATGAGTGGTTCCTGGTGCAGATTGAAGACCTGATCAAGGAAGAGGAGCGGATCAAGACGCTGGGCCTGTCGAGCATCGACCATGACGTGATGTTCAAGCTCAAGCGCAAGGGCTTCTCCGATGCACGTCTGGCCAAGCTGCTCGGCGTGACGGAGAAGAACCTGCGGGCGCACCGTCACAAGCTCAAGGTGCTGCCGGTCTACAAGCGCGTCGACACCTGCGCCGCCGAGTTCGCCACCGACACCGCCTACATGTACTCGACCTACGAGGAAGAGTGCGAGGCGAATCCCTCGAGCCGCGACAAGATCATGATCCTCGGTGGCGGCCCCAACCGCATCGGGCAGGGTATCGAGTTCGACTATTGCTGCGTTCATGCGGCGTTGGCGATGCGCGACGATGGTTACGAAACCATCATGATCAATTGCAACCCGGAAACCGTATCGACCGACTACGACACCTCGGATCGCCTCTACTTCGAGCCGGTCACCCTGGAGGACGTGCTTGAGATCGTCCGCGTAGAACAGCCCAAGGGCGTGATCGTGCAGTACGGTGGGCAGACGCCGTTGAAGCTGGCGCGTGCGCTGGAAGAGGCCGGTGTACCCATCATCGGCACCAGCCCGGATGCCATCGATCGGGCCGAAGATCGTGAGCGCTTCCAGCAGATGGTCGAGCGCCTGAATCTCCGTCAGCCGCCGAACGCGACCGCGCGCAGCGAGGAAGAGGCGCTGGCCGCCTCCAAGACCATTGGTTATCCGCTGGTGGTGCGCCCGTCCTACGTGTTGGGCGGTCGGGCGATGGAAATCGTCTACCAGGAAGAAGAGCTCAAGCGCTACATGCGCGAAGCGGTGAAGGTTTCCAATGACAGCCCGGTGCTGCTCGATCACTTCCTGAACTGCGCCATCGAAGTGGACGTCGATGCGGTCTGCGACGGTGAGCAGGTGGTAATCGGCGCGATCATGCAGCACATCGAGCAGGCGGGTGTTCACTCGGGCGACTCGGCGTGCTCGCTGCCGCCGTACTCGCTGCCGGCCCATATCCAGGACGAGATCCGTGACCAGGTCAAGAAAATGGCCCTGGAGCTGGGCGTGGTCGGCCTGATGAACGTGCAGATGGCCGTTCAGGGCGAAGATATCTTCGTGATCGAAGTCAACCCGCGTGCGTCGCGTACCGTGCCCTTCGTGTCCAAGTGCATCGGTGTGTCGCTGGCGATGATCGCGGCGCGCGTCATGGCGGGCAAATCCTTGGCCGACGTTGGTCTGACCGAGGAAATCATTCCGAACTTCTATAGCGTCAAGGAAGCGGTGTTCCCCTTCGCCAAGTTCCCGGGTGTCGATCCGATCCTCGGCCCGGAGATGAAGTCCACCGGCGAGGTGATGGGTGTCGGTGATAGTTTCGCCGAGGCCTTCGCCAAGGCCCAGCTTGGCGCAAGCGAAATTCTGCCCAACAGCGGCTGCGCCTTCATCAGTGTGCGGGACGATGACAAGCCGGACGTGGCCGAAGTCGCGCGCGCCCTTGTTGGGCTCGGGTTCGATGTCGTCGCCACCGCGGGGACGGCCAAGATCATCGAAGCGGCCGGTCTGCCGGTGCGTCGCGTGAACAAGGTGACTGAAGGACGACCTCATGTGGTCGACATGATCAAGAACGATGAGGTCACCCTGATCATCAATACCACCGAGGGGCGCCAGTCGATTGCTGACTCCTACTCGATTCGTCGAAATGCCCTGCAGCACAAGATCTGCTGCACCACCACGCTCGCGGGTGGTCAGGCGATCTGTGAGGCGCTCAAGTTCGGTCCCGAGAAGACCGTGCGTCGCTTGCAGGATCTCCATGCAGGAATCAACGCATGACTACGAAATTTCCGATGACCGTACAGGGCGCGCGCGCCCTGGAGGACGAGCTCAAACACCTGAAAACCGAACTCCGCCCGCAGATCACCCAGGCGATCGCCGAGGCGCGCGAGTTGGGGGACCTGAAAGAGAACGCTGAATACCATGCTGCGCGTGAGCAGCAGGGTATGGTCGAGGCGCGCATTCGCGACATCGAAGGCCGGCTGCAGAACGCGCAGGTCATCGACATCGCCAACATACCGCACACTGGAAAGGTGATTTTCGGAACCACGGTCGAAATCGCCAATGTCGAGACCGACGAAAGCGTGACCTACCAGATCGTTGGTGATGACGAGGCGGACATCAAGGCCGGAAAGATCTCCGTCAGCTCGCCTATCGCTCGTGCTCTGGTCGGCAAGGAGGAAGGTGACGTCGTCACGGTGAAAACACCCAGTGGTGTCGTCGAGTACGAGATCGTCGAGGTTCGCCATATCTGACCATCAACCGATGCGCGCTGGCGTGATCAGTTGGCAGCTGGCCCAGACGTTCTGGGTCGGAGGCCTCTGGCTGCTGCAGTTCGTGGTGCTTCCCGCACTGGGCAAGTTCGGTCTTGCGCCGCTGCTGATCGACGAGATCGGCGCCAGCCTGCGCCCGCTACTGGTTGGGTTTGCCGCGTTCTGCGTGCTGCTCCAGGCATTGGTGCTGGTGCAGGCTCGCGGCTTGGCGAGCCTGCTGCAGGATGTCCGGGGGCAGTTGTTGGTCGCGGCACTCCTGCTGGCGGCCAGTTTTTTCGCCGTGCGCGCGGGTGTGTTCGAGTCCGCCTATTGGCTGGTATTCAGCTATCTGGTGATGGGCTTGTGTGGGCTGTTGCTGGTGCTGCAGCCCGCTCCGGGACGGGAGCGGTAAGGCGAGGTCAGGCCTGGTAGCGATGGATGTTGGAGAGCTGCTTGTTGACCTTCGGATTCTTGCGGTATACCAGCGCCATCTTTCCGATCGACTGGACGAGCTCACAGCCGCTGAGTCGGCAGAGCTCCTCGATCGCTGCGTGCCGGTCTTCGCGCTCACTGAGTCGCAACTGCACCTTGATCAGCTCGTGATCGTTCAATGCGCGTTCCAGTTCGGCCTGCACACCTTCAGTCAATCCGTTCTCGGCAACGATCAGAACCGGCTTCAGGTGATGGCCGATGGATTTGTACTGTTTCTTCTGCTCGTTTGTGAGCGGCATAATTCGACCCTTGCGTCAGAACCCTTGAAAAACGGCGGCTAGTGTAACCGACACGTCCTGAGCCGCACAGATGAGGTAACAGCTTGGCACGCTCCAAGACCAGTCAGCGTTGGCTGAAAGAACACTTCGACGATCCGTACGTGAAAATGGCGCAACGGGACGGTTATCGCTCGCGTGCGAGCTATAAATTGCTCGAAATCCAGGAAAAGGATCGTCTGTTGCGGCCCGGCATGACCGTGGTCGATCTCGGGGCCGCGCCGGGTGGCTGGTCTCAGGTCGCCAGTCGGGTGATCGGAGACCGGGGGCGATTGATCGCATCCGATATCCTGCCGATGGACAGCATCGCCGACGTCACCTTCGTACTCGGCGATTTCACCGAAGACGCGGTGTTCGAGCAGATACTCGAGGCGGTGGGCGATTCGCAGGTAGACCTTGTGATCTCCGATATGGCCCCCAATATGAGTGGTGTGAAGGTCGCTGATCAGGCGCGTGCGATGTTTTTGTGCGAGCTGGCCCTGGATCTGGCGATGAAGGTCCTGGCCCCGGGCGGCGATTTCCTGATCAAGATTTTCCAGGGTGAGGGCTTCGATGCATACCTCAAGGAGGTTCGTCAGAACTTCGACAAGGTTCAGATGCGCAAGCCTCTGTCGTCACGTGACCGCTCGCGGGAGCAGTATCTTCTCGCTCGTGGCTACCGTGGGCAGGCCGGCGGGGCGTAATGGCAGTGGCCGTGGTGTCAGAAATAGCAGGGCGGGCAACACCGCCGCGATTTTTACGGCTAGCATGTTTCATATGGGGTTACAGACCAGGCTGCCCGCCCCGCAGCGTTGTGTAGTAATTTAGGCGAGCGAACCATAGGCCGTCCTGCAGGTTCTCAACAGCGGGCCCGCTCCAGAGGGTAGTGAATTGAACGACATGGCAAAAAACCTGATTCTTTGGTTGATCATCGCCGCTGTCCTCGTGACGGTGATGAACAACTTTTCCAGCCCGACAGAGCCCCAGACGCTCAATTATTCCGATTTCATCGAACAGGTGAAGGAAGGTCGGGTCGAGCGTGTCACTGTCGACGGCTTCGTCATAACCGGCAAGCGCAGCGACGGGGAAACCTTCAAGACGATTCGTCCCGCGATCCAGGACAACGGCCTTATCGGTGACCTGATCAACAACAACGTGGTGATCGAAGGCAAACAGCCCGAGCAGCAAAGCATCTGGACGCAGCTGCTAGTGGCCAGCTTCCCGATCCTGGTGATCATCGCGGTGTTCATGTTCTTCATGCGCCAGATGCAGGGTGGCGCTGGTGGCAAGGGCGGGCCGATGAGCTTCGGCAAGAGCAAGGCCCGGCTCCTTTCGGAAGATCAGGTCAAGACCACCTTTGCTGACGTCGCAGGCTGTGACGAGGCGAAGGAGGAGGTCACCGAGCTGGTCGAGTTCCTGCGTGATCCCGGCAAGTTCCAGCGCCTGGGTGGTCGCATCCCGCGTGGTGTGCTGATGGTCGGCTCCCCGGGTACGGGTAAGACGCTGCTGGCCAAGGCGGTTGCTGGCGAGGCCAAGGTACCGTTCTTCACCATTTCCGGTTCGGATTTCGTCGAGATGTTCGTGGGTGTCGGTGCCAGCCGCGTCCGTGACATGTTCGAGCAGGCGAAGAAGCATGCCCCGTGCATCATCTTCATCGACGAGATCGACGCGGTAGGTCGGCATCGTGGTGCCGGGCTGGGAGGCGGTCACGACGAGCGCGAGCAGACCCTCAACCAGCTTCTGGTCGAGATGGATGGTTTCGAGATGAACGATGGCATCATCGTGATCGCCGCGACCAACCGTCCTGACGTGCTGGACCCTGCGCTGTTGCGGCCTGGCCGTTTCGATCGCCAGGTCGTCGTCGGGCTTCCGGACATTCGTGGTCGCGAACAGATCCTCAAGGTTCACATGCGCAAGGTGCCGCTGGGCGACAGCGTCGAGCCGGCCCTGATCGCCCGTGGCACGCCCGGTTTCTCTGGTGCGGACCTGGCCAACCTGGTGAACGAGGCCTCGCTCTTCGCCGCCCGCGCTGGTAAGCGTCTCGTCGAGATGAAGGAATTCGAGCTGGCCAAGGACAAGATCATGATGGGCGCCGAGCGCAAGTCCATGGTCATGTCCGAGAAGGAACGCCTCAACACTGCCTACCATGAGGCCGGACATGCGATTGTCGGTCGCGTGGTGCCCGAGCATGATCCGGTCTACAAGGTATCGATCATTCCTCGCGGCCGCGCACTCGGCGTCACCATGTTCCTTCCCGAGGAGGACCGTTACAGCCTGTCGAAGCGTGCGCTCATCAGCCAGATCTGCTCGCTGTTTGGCGGTCGAATCGCTGAGGAGATGACGCTCGGCTTTGACGGTGTAACGACAGGTGCATCGAACGACATCATGCGCGCTACCCAGTTGGCGCGAAACATGGTGACCAAGTGGGGGCTGTCCGAGAAGCTCGGTCCGTTGATGTACGCCGAGGAAGAGGGTGAGGTTTTCCTCGGCCGTAGCGCCGGTAGCCAGCACGCCAATGTCTCTGGTGACACGGCGAAGCTGATCGATCTCGAGGTGCGCAGCATTATCGATCACTGCTACGGTACGGCCAAGCAAATCTTGGCTGACAACCGTGACAAGCTCGATCTGATGGCCGAGACCTTGATGAAGTATGAAACCATCGATTCCGATCAGATCGATGACATCATGGCGGGTCGCACGCCTCGAGAGCCTCGTGACTGGCAGGGAGGGGCAGGCCCGACTGGAACATCTGTCCAGCCTGAACCGGGTCGGCCTCAAACGCCGATCGGTGGCCCTGCTGGCGAGCATTGATCGAGTCTCCATTCAATGACTGATGTGTTACACCCGGCCCGGCTGTCCTGTGGCAGCCGGGTTCTTGATTTATCGCGCCCACACGTCATGGGCATTCTCAACGTGACACCGGACTCCTTCTCCGACGGTGGGCAGCATGCCAACCTTGATGCGGCGCTGCGTCATGCGCAGGCTATGGTGGCGGCGGGGGCGACTCTGATCGACGTCGGCGGCGAGTCGACTCGGCCGGGCGCGCGCGTGGTGTCGCCGCTCGAGGAGCTGGAGCGCGTGGCACCGGTCGTTGAAGCGATCGCACGTGAGCTCGACGTCGTCATTTCGGTTGATACATCCACGCCGGCCGTCATGCGTGAAGCGGCGCGCCTGGGGGCTGGCATGATCAACGATGTTCGCTCCCTCGCGCGCGATGGCGCCTTGGACGCCGCCTCCGACAGTGGCCTGCCGGTGTGCCTGATGCACATGCGGGGCGAGCCGGCAGACATGCAGAATGCCCCTCGCTACGAGGACGTCACGGCCGAGGTTCGGTCATTCCTTGAAGCGCGCATGCAGGCCTGTGCTAGCGTGGGGATCGGGGCGGAGCGAATCGTGCTGGACCCCGGTTTCGGGTTCGCCAAGACCGTTGCGCACAATCTGAGTTTGTTCAAGCGGATGGAATCATTGCACGCCCTGGGGCGGCCGTTGCTCGTTGGTGTTTCACGCAAGAGCATGATTGGTAACGTCCTTGGGCGGGATGTAAATGATCGGTTGTACGGCAGCCTGGCATTAGCCGCGCTTGCGGTCGACAAAGGCGCGAGGATCCTGCGGGTGCACGACGTGGCCCAGACCGTGGATGTGGTAAGAATGATCGCTGCCGTCGAGGCGGCAGAATAGGAAGTTCATGATGAGCAGAAAATATTTTGGAACCGACGGCATTCGCGGGCACGTCGGGCAATTCCCGATCACGCCGGATTTCATGCTTAAGCTCGGCTGGGCGGCGGGTATGGCGTTTCGCAAACAAGGCAAATGCCGCATCCTGATCGGAAAGGACACGCGCATTTCAGGCTACATGTTCGAGTCTGCTTTGCAGGCTGGGCTTTCAGCCGCGGGCGCCGACGTCTTGCTTCTCGGCCCCATGCCGACACCTGCAGTGGCGTATCTCACCAGGACCTTTCATGCCGATGCGGGGATCGTGATCAGCGCATCCCACAATCCGCACCATGACAATGGCATCAAGTTCTTTTCGGGTCGTGGCACCAAGCTCCCCGATGAGGTCGAGCTGATGATCGAGGAGTTGCTCGATACGCCAATGACAGTCGTGGATTCGGTCCAACTGGGCAAAGCGTCGCGCATTAACGACGCTGCCGGCCGCTATATCGAGTTCTGCAAGAGCAGCGTGCCGACCAGTACTGATTTTGCGGGTCTGAAGGTCGTGCTTGATTGCGCGCACGGCGCGACCTACAAGGTTGCGCCCAGCGTGTTTCGAGAGCTCGGTGCCGACGTTGTGGTGACCGCGGCGCAGCCGGATGGCCTGAACATCAATGCTGACGTTGGGTCGACCCATGTCGGGCTGTTGCAGAAGGCTGTCGTCGAGCATGGAGCTGATCTCGGCATCGCGTTTGACGGGGATGGCGATCGCGTGATGATGGTCGACCATACCGGCGCGCAGGTGGACGGTGACGAGCTGCTGTACATCATCGCTTCGGATCTGCAGGACAGGGGGCGCCTCGAAGGGGGCGTCGTCGGCACCCTGATGAGTAACCTGGGGCTCGAGCTGGCATTGAAAGAGCGTGAGATACCCTTCGTTAGGGCCAAGGTCGGGGATCGTTACGTCATGGCCGAGATGCTCGAGCGGCAATGGGTGTTGGGTGGCGAGAACTCCGGTCATATCGTCTGTGCGCAACATGTGACGACGGGCGACGCGATTATTGCTGCGTTGCAGGTGCTATTGGCGTTGCGTCATCGAAATCAGAGCCTTGCGCAGGTTCGGCTGGCGCTCAAGAAGTGCCCTCAAGTCTTGATCAATGTGCGTTTTGCTGGCGATAAGGATCCGATTTCCGATCCTCAGGTACAGACCGTTTGCGACAGCGTTACAGAGCGTATGGCAGGACGGGGTCGGGTGTTGCTGCGCAAGTCAGGGACCGAACCGCTGGTGCGGGTGATGGTCGAGGGGGACGACGAAAAGCAGGTGCGCGGTTATGCCGAAGAACTGGCTGATGTTGTAAAGCAAGCATGTGCGTGATTCACGCTTGCCAGACGGAATTTCGTTGAGTACCATCTGCGCCCACTTTGACCGACGAGGTAAATCATGCGTCGCCCCCTGGTAGCTGGTAACTGGAAGATGAACGGTACCCGCGCCAGCGTCGCTGACCTGATTGCCTCGTTGTGTGAGCAAGATATTCCTGAGTCAGTCGAAGTGGTCGTGTTTCCCTCCTGTGTGCATGTGACGCAGGTAGTCGAAGGATTGAGTAATCGATCCATCGCTGTCGGTGCGCAAGATTGTGCAGGTCAGGTGGGGTACGGCGCATTGACTGGCGAGGATTCGCCATCGCAATTGGCAGACGCAGGTTGCGAATGGGTGCTGGTCGGTCATTCCGAGCGGCGTCTGGTTCTTGGTGAAGATGACGAGCAAGTGGCTCGCAAGTTCGCCGCGGCCCTCGAGTGTGGGTTGACCCCGGTGTTGTGCCTGGGTGAAACGCTTGAAGAGCGGGAATCGGGTAGGACGCTGGATGTTGTTGGTCGACAGCTGGGCAAGGTCCTTGAGGTCGCTGGCATTCAGGGGTTTGGTCAGGCTGTCGTGGCCTATGAGCCGGTCTGGGCGATTGGCTCCGGATTGACGGCAACGCCGGATCAGGCTCAGGAAGTGCATGCGGCGATCCGTGCGCAGCTGGCCGGTGAAGATCGCGACATTGCAGCCGGTATTCGGTTGCTCTACGGCGGTAGTGTCAAAGCTGAAAACGCCGCCGAATTGTTCGGGATGGCGGATATTGATGGGGGGCTCATTGGTGGCGCCTCATTGAACGCGAATGAATTCGGTTCGATTGTTCGGGCCGCAGGGAACTGATCAGATGTTGCAGACTGTTGTGATTGTGGTGCATCTGCTGGTTGCCATTGGTGTGGTTGCGTTGGTGTTGCTGCAGCAAGGCAAGGGTGCGGACGCAGGTGCATCCTTCGGTTCGGGTGCTTCGGCAACCGTATTTGGAAGCCAAGGTTCTGCTACCTTTCTTAGTCGAATTACTGCTATACTAGCTGGCGTTTTTTTTCTGACCAGTCTGGGGCTTGGCTTCTTCGCTGCTCAGCAAGCGGGTCGTTTGTCTCAGGAAGGTCTGCCTGATCCTGCGGTTCTTGAGGTTCCGGCACCTAATGCAGAAGAGGGCGACGTTCCTGTCCTCGAGTCTGCCCCTCCTACCGCTCCTGCAGGTGAAGTGCCGGAGGTAGAGGAAGGGAAGTAAGGGTTTTTGCCGAGGTGGTGGAATTGGTAGACACGCTACCTTGAGGTGGTAGTGGCCATAGGCTGTAGGGGTTCGAGTCCCCTCCTCGGTACCAAACAAGCAAGCCCGCAAATGCGGGCTTTCTTGTTTTCAGTGTTATTGGTTGACCTTTGGCCGAATGCAATCATATAATTCGTGCCCAGTTTGACGCGGGGTGGAGCAGTCTGGTAGCTCGTCGGGCTCATAACCCGAAGGTCGTTGGTTCAAATCCAGCCCCCGCAACCAGTAATGAGAAGCCCCTATCGAGGGGCTTTTTATTGTTCCGAGCCAGGTCGCCGGCATTTCTACAGGCGATCATCAGGGATGGGCGTTTCGCCCATTTTTCATTTTTACGGCATGCACGAGGGACTTCGATGTCGAGCAAGCTAGAACAGTTGCAGGCCTTGTTGGCCCCGGTGGTCGAGGCGCTCGATTATCAGTGTTGGGGTATCGAGTTCATCTCACAGGGCCGTCATTCATTGTTGCGTGTGTACATCGATCATCCCGAAGGCATACAGGTGGATGACTGTGAAAAGGTCAGTCGTCAACTGAGCGGCATACTCGACGTCGAAGACCCTATCACGACGGATTACACCCTTGAGGTTTCGTCGCCGGGCATGGACAGGCCGCTGTTCACGCTGGAGCAGTACGCGGCGCACGTGGGTGACCAGGTCAAGATCAAGCTGCGTTCGCCCTTTGAGGGGCGGCGTAATTTTCAGGGCCTGCTCCGCGGGGTCGAGGAGCAGGACGTGGTGGTGCTGGTGGATGATCACGAGTACCTCTTGCCTGTCGACATGATCGACAAGGCCAACATCATTCCCCGATTCGATTGAGCGCGGATCCGCGGACCCCAATGGATTGCGAAAGGCGAGGCGTACGATGAGCAAAGAAGTACTGCTGGTTGTGGAGTCGGTCTCCAACGAAAAAGGCGTACCGGCTGGTGTGATTTTCGAAGCGTTGGAGCTGGCGTTGGCCACTGCAACCAAGAAGCGGTTCGAAGATGAAGTAGATCTGCGTGTCGAGATCAATCGGCACAACGGAAGTTACGAAACGTTCCGTCGCTGGACGGTGGTTGAGGAAGAAGATTTCGACGATCCGGCTCATCAGCTTACCGTCGACATGGAGCAGGCTCGTGCGGCCAATGCCAAGGTTGGCGACGTGCTCGAAGAGAAGATCGAGTCGATCGAGTTCGGCCGCATTGCTGCGCAGACCGCCAAGCAGGTCATCGTGCAGAAGGTGCGCGAAGCCGAGCGTGCGCAGGTCGTGGAGGCCTACCGTGACCGTTTGGGCGAAATCATCTCCGGCACGGTAAAGAAAGTGACGCGCGACAGCGTGATCGTCGACCTTGGCAACAATGCCGAGGCGCTTCTCGCCCGCGAAGACATCATTTCGCGTGAAACCTTTCGGGTGGGCGCACGGGTTCGTGCCCTGCTGAAGGAGATCCGTACCGAGAATCGTGGGCCGCAGCTGATTCTGTCGCGCACGGCGCCGCAGATGCTGATCGAATTGTTCCGCATCGAGGTGCCGGAAATCGCCGAGGGTCTGATCGAGGTGATGGGCGCTTCGCGTGACCCGGGTTCGCGGGCAAAGATCGCGGTCCGCTCCAAGGACAAGCGTATTGATCCGCAGGGTGCATGCATCGGTATGCGTGGCTCGCGAGTACAGGCCGTTTCCGGCGAAATTGGTGGGGAGCGCGTCGATATCGTCCTTTGGGATGAAAACCCGGCGCAATTCGTCATCAATGCGATGGCGCCTGCCGAAGTGGCCGCGATCATCGTGGATGAAGATGCTCATGCGATGGATATCGCCGTTGGCGAGGACAACCTGGCGCAGGCGATCGGCCGTGGTGGTCAGAACGTTCGTTTGGCGAGCCAGCTGACAGGCTGGACGCTGAATGTGATGACCGAAGCGGACATCCAGACGAAGCAGCAGGAAGAAACCGGCGACATTCTGCGCAGCTTCATCGAAGAGCTCGACGTGGATGAGGAGCTCGCGCAGGTACTGGTAGAGGAAGGCTTCACCTCTCTGGAGGAGGTGGCCTATGTCCCGATGGAGGAAATGCTCGGCATCGAAGGTTTCGACGAGGACATCGTCAATGAATTGCGGACCCGCGCCAAGGACCGCCTGCTGACCAAGGCGATCGCGACGGAGGAGAAACTGGCAGACGCCCAACCGGCCGATGATCTACTCGAGCTGGATGGCATGAACAAGGAACTGGCGGTCGAGTTGGCAATGCGGGGCGTCATTACCCGCGAAGACCTGGCCGAGCAGTCGATCGACGACCTGCTCGACATAGACGGCATCAATGAAGAACGTGCCGGCAAGCTGATCATGGCCGCCCGAGCCCATTGGTTCGAGTAAGTATTTCAGCGGCCTGAGGAGAGAGATGCATGACGCAAGTCACGGTGAAAGAACTGGCCCAGGTGGTCGACACACCGGTCGAGCGCCTGCTGCAGCAGATGCGTGAGGCAGGACTGTCGCACACCAGCGCCGAGCAAGTAGTGACCGATAACGAGAAACAAGCCCTGTTGGCGCACCTCAAGAGCAGCCACGGTGCCAAGGTGGACGAGCCGCGCAAGATCACCTTGCAGCGCAAGACCACGACCAAGTTGAAAGTCGGCGGTAGCAAGACCATCAGTGTTGAAGTGCGCAAGAAGAAAACCTTCGTCAAGCGCAGCCCTGATGAAATCGAAGCCGAGAAGCAGCGCGAACTCGAAGAGCAGCGCGCAGCCGAAGAGGCAGCGCGTCAAAAAGCGGCTGAGGAAGCACGTCTGCTCGCCGAGGAAGAAGCCAAGCGTGAAGCCGAACGACGCGCCAAGGAAGAAACAGTGGTCGCCGCGACGCCTGAGCCCGTTGCGCAAGAGCCCGCCACGCCAGTGGTCGAGCCTGTTGCGCCTGCCGCGCCGGTCGAAGAACGCAAGAAGGAAGAACCGCGCCGGAGCGAGAAGTCGCGAAGCGATGATGATGAGCGCCGGGACCGCAAGCAGGCCCAGCATCGTCCTTCTCTCAAGAGCAAGGCGCCGCTGTCGCGCTCCGTGCGTAGCGGTGAAGATGACGCCGACGGCTTCCGCCGTGGCGGCCGCGGCAAGTCCAAGCTGAAGAAGCGCAATGCCCATGGTTTCCAGAGCCCGACCGGCCCGATCGTGCGCGAAGTCGCTATCGGCGAGACCATTACGGTGGCCGACCTGTCGCAGCAGATGGCCATCAAGGCTGCCGAAGTCATTAAATTCATGTTCAAGATGGGCAGTCCAGTCACCATCAACCAGGTGCTCGACCAGGAAACCGCGCAGCTCATCGCAGAAGAGTTCGGCCACAAGGTCAAGCTCGTCAGCGACAACGCGCTGGAAGAGCAGTTGGCAGAGATGCTGAAGTTCGAAGGTGAGGCCATCACCCGTGCACCAGTGGTGACGGTGATGGGTCACGTCGACCACGGTAAGACCTCGCTGCTCGACTACATTCGTCGTGCCAAGGTAGCCGCGGGCGAAGCGGGCGGTATTACCCAGCATATCGGTGCCTATCACGTCGAAACCGAGCGCGGCATGGTCACCTTCCTGGATACGCCCGGTCACGCGGCGTTCACCGCCATGCGGGCACGCGGTGCTCAGGCAACGGACATCGTGATTCTGGTGGTTGCGGCCGATGACGGTGTCATGCCCCAGACCATCGAGGCGATCCAGCATGCCAAGGCTGCGGGTGTGCCTCTGGTGGTGGCGGTGAACAAGATCGACAAGCCCGGTGCCGATCTCGATCGGATCCGAAGCGAGCTGTCGGTTCACGAGGTGACGTCCGAGGAATGGGGCGGCGATACTCCGTTCGTGTCGGTTTCCGCCAAGATGGGTACCGGTGTCGACGAATTGCTCGAAGCCGTATTGCTTCAGGCCGAAATTCTCGAACTGACCGCGACGCCATCGGCGCCTGGTCGTGGGGTGGTCGTCGAGTCCCGTCTGGACAAGGGCCGTGGTCCTGTCGCCACCGTGCTGGTGCAGGACGGGACGCTGCGCCAGGGCGACATGGCACTGGTGGGCTCCAACTATGGACGCATCCGCGCGATGCTCGACGAGAACGGCAAGCCGATCAAGGAAGCCGGTCCGTCGATTCCGGTCGAAATTCTCGGTCTGGACGGCACGCCTGACGCGGGCGACGAATTGACCGTGCTGGCTGATGAGAAGAAGGCCCGCGAGGTCGCGTTGTTCCGGCAAGGCAAGTTCCGTGAGGTCAAACTGGCCCGCGCGCACGCCGGCAAGTTGGAAAACATCTTCGAAAACATGGGGCAGGAAGAGAAGAAGACGCTCAATATCGTCCTCAAGGCTGACGTTCGGGGTTCGCTGGAAGCGCTCCAGGGATCGCTCAGCAACCTGGGCAACGACGAGGTGCAGGTTCGAGTGATCGGTGGCGGTGTCGGTGGTATTACCGAGAGCGACGCCAACCTCGCGCTGGCGTCCAATGCCGTGCTGTTCGGCTTCAACGTGCGGGCCGATGCGGGTGCGCGCAAGATCGTCGAGCAGGAAGGTCTGGATCTGCGTTACTACAACGTGATCTACGACATCATCGAAGACGTCAAGAAGGCACTTACCGGCATGCTTGGCAGTGATGTCCGGGAAAATATCCTGGGTGTCGCCGAGGTCCGTGACGTGTTCCGCTCGCCGAAATTCGGCGCGGTCGCTGGCTGTATGGTTCTCGAGGGCATGGTGCATCGCAATCGCCCCATCCGCGTGCTTCGCGACGATGTGGTCATCTTCGAAGGCGAACTGGAGTCGTTGCGGCGCTTCAAGGACGACGTCGCGGAGGTCCGTGCCGGGATGGAGTGCGGTATTGCGGTTAAGAGCTACAACGACGTGAAGGCTGGCGACAAGATCGAGGTGTTCGAGAAAGTCGAAGTCGCGCGTTCGCTCTAAACAGCAGCTGCGCAAACAGGCGGCAAGCTTCGAGGGGCAACCCTGGTCGCTTGCCGTTTGCCTTTGCAGCGCATTGATTTTCATTCCTGCAGCTTGCTGCTTGAGGCAGATTTATGGCCAAAGAATTCAGCCGGACCCAACGTATCGGCGATCAGATGCAGCGTGAACTGGCGCTGCTGATTCAACGCGAGGTCAAGGACCCGCGTTTGGGCTTGGTAACCATCACTGGCGTTGAGGTCAGTCGGGACCTGTCCCATGCCAAGATATTCATCACTGTCATGGGGCAGGATGACGACGAGGAAGCGGTCAAGAGCAACCTGCGTATCCTGAGTGACACGGCGGGGTTCTTGCGCATGCAGCTCGGCAAGGCCATGAAGCTGCGCACCGTTCCGCAATTGCATTTCCATTACGACGCCAGCGTACGGCGCGGTGTCGAGCTGGCGTCGCTGATCGAGCGCGCCGTCGCTGAAGACCGTTTGCATGGCGACAAGGGAGACGAGTGAGTGGCGCAGGTCAAGCGGGTTCGTCGCTCCGTCAGCGGCATCATTCTTCTCGACAAGCCTCGCGGCTTTACCTCCAACGCGGCGCTGCAAAAGGTCCGCTGGTTGCTGAACGCCGAAAAGGCTGGCCACACAGGTAGTCTCGATCCGTTGGCGACCGGTGTCTTGCCGTTGTGCTTCGGCGAGGCGACCAAGTTTTCTCAGTATCTGTTGGATGCGGATAAAGGCTACGAGACCGTCGCTCAGCTCGGTGTGACCACGGCGACCGCCGATGCCGAGGGTGAGGTGCTCGAGCGCAAGCCGGTCCAGGTGAGCGAGTCCTCTATCGAGGCGTTGCTGCCGCGCTTTCGCGGCGAGCAGCAGCAGATACCCCCGATGTATTCCGCGCTCAAGCGCGACGGTCAGCCGCTTTACAAGCTGGCGCGAGCGGGCGAAGTGGTGGAGCGCGAGCCGCGTTCTGTTACTATTGCGCGCCTGGAGCTGCTTTCTCTGGAGGCTGACAAGGCGCGGTTTGCTGTCAGCTGCAGCAAAGGCACCTATATTCGTACCCTGGTCGAAGACATTGGCGGCGAGTTGGGGTGCGGCGCGCATGTCGCGGAGCTTCGCCGGACCCAGGCGGGACCGTTCGACATCTCGCAGACAGTGAGTCTCGAGGCGCTCGAGCAAGCGCACGCCGAGGGCGGCGCGGAGGCGGTTGACGCATTCCTCAAGCCGGTCGACAGTGGGCTTGAACACTGGCCTCTTGTGCAGTTTTCGGAGCACAGCACCTTCTACTGGTTGCACGGACAGCCGGTACGTGCCCCGGAAGCCCCCAAGTTCGGCATGCTCAGGGTGCAGGATCACAATGGTCGCTTCATCGGCATCGGTGAGGTGACTGAAGACGGGCGTGTAGCGCCCCGTCGGTTGATTCGGTCGGAATGACCGATTCGCTCGTCACTCGCGTGGCGGGCGTTGCGAGGGTGGCTGTCGGCAGGCACGGTCACTTCTCTTATCCAACACGGGACATGTCCCGGCCTGTTCAGAAAAGGAGCCCATCATGGCACTTAGCGTTGAAGAAAAAGCCCAGATCGTTAACGAGTACAAGCAGTCCGAAGGCGATACCGGTTCCCCGGAAGTGCAAGTTGCACTGCTGACCGCCAACATCAACAAGCTGCAGGATCACTTCAAGGCCAACGGCAAGGATCACCATTCCCGCCGCGGTCTGATCCGCATGGTCAACCAGCGTCGCAAGCTGCTGGATTACCTGAAGGGTAAGGACACCACTCGTTACAGCACCTTGATCGGTCGTCTGGGTCTGCGTCGCTAAGACGCAGCCGCGCTGGAAGCCGGAAGCTGGAAGCCTGAAGTTGAACGCCGGGATACCCCGTGATCAGCTTCGGTCTTCCAGCTTTCGGCTTTCTTGCAGGTCGTAACGGGCCGATTCCCGTACGTTCTGCCTATTTCCCCAAAGGCAACAAAGAGAAGGAAGAACCGTGAATCCGGTAATCAAGAAATTCCAGTTCGGTCAGTCGACCGTAACCCTCGAGACGGGCCGCATCGCCCGTCAGGCGTCAGGCGCGGTCCTGGTCTCCATCGACGATGACGTTTCCGTGCTGGTGACCGTCGTCGGCGCCAAATCGGCGGACCCGAGCAAGGGGTTCTTCCCGCTGTCGGTCCACTATCAGGAAAAAACCTACGCGGCCGGCAAGATCCCCGGCGGTTTCTTCAAGCGCGAAGCCCGTCCTTCGGAAAAGGAAACGCTGACCTCGCGTCTGATCGATCGCCCGATCCGCCCGCTGTTCCCCGAAGGTTTCCAGAACGAAGTTCAGGTTATCTGTACCGTCGTTTCCACTAGCAAGAAGACTGATCCCGACATCGCCGCGATGATCGGTACCTCGGCGGCGCTGGCCATCTCCGGCATTCCGTTCAACGGCCCGATCGGCGCCGCGCGGGTGGCTTTCCACCCTGAGACCGGCTATCTGCTGAACCCGACATACGAACAGCTCAAGGCCTCCAGCCTGGACATGGTTGTTGCCGGTACCAAGGACGCCGTCCTGATGGTCGAGTCCGAAGCCAAAGAGCTGACCGAAGACCAGATGCTTGGCGCCGTACTCTTTGCCCACGACGAATTCCAGGCGGTCATCCAGGCTGTCAACGAACTGGCCGCCGAAGCGGCGAAGCCGACCTGGGAGTGGGCGCCGAAGGCCGAGAATACCGAGCTGCTCACTGCCATCCGCAACGAGTTCGGCGAAGCCATTTCCCAGGCCTATACCATCATCGTCAAGCAGGATCGTTATGCCCGTCTCGGCGAGCTGCGCGATCAGGTCGTTGCCCGCTTTGCACGTGAAGAAGGCGAGCCCAGCGCCGGCCAAGTCAAGGACGCCTTTGGCGAGATCGAATACCGCACCGTTCGCGAAAACATCGTCAACGGCAAGCCGCGCATCGACGGCCGCGACAACCGCACCGTCCGTCCGCTGAACATCGAAGTTGGCGTACTGCCGAAGACCCACGGTTCGGCATTGTTCACCCGCGGTGAAACCCAGGCACTGGTCGTGGCGACCCTGGGTACTGCGCGCGACGCTCAGCTGCTCGACACCCTTGAAGGCGAGAAGAAGGATGCCTTCATGCTGCATTACAACTTCCCGCCCTATTCGGTCGGTGAGTGCGGGCGCATGGGCGCGACCGGCCGTCGCGAAATCGGCCATGGCCGTTTGGCGCGCCGTGGCGTTGCGGCGATGCTGCCGAATGCGGACGAATTCCCCTACACCATTCGCGTCGTGTCCGAGATTACCGAGTCCAACGGCTCGAGCTCCATGGCCTCGGTGTGCGGTGCATCGCTTGCCCTGATGGACGCGGGCGTGCCGATGAAGGCGCCGGTCGCGGGCATCGCCATGGGACTGGTAAAGGAGGGTGACAAGTTTGCCGTCCTGACCGACATCCTGGGTGACGAGGACCACCTCGGCGACATGGACTTCAAGGTCGCCGGTACCGCCAAGGGCGTCACGGCGCTGCAGATGGACATCAAGATCCAGGGCATCACCGAAGAGATCATGGAGATCGCGCTGGGCCAGGCCCTCGAAGCGCGCCAGAACATTCTCGGCCAGATGAATCAGGTCATCGCCCAGTCCCGTAGCGAGCTGTCGGCGAACGCGCCGACGATGATCGCGATGAAGATCGACCAGGACAAGATTCGCGACGTTATCGGCAAGGGTGGCGCCACCATCCGTAGCATCTGCGAGGAAACCAACGCGTCGATCGATATCGAGGACGATGGCTCGATCAAGATCTTCGGTGAGACCAAAGAAGCGGCCGAAGCAGCCAAGCAGCGCGTGTTGGGCATCACGGCCGAGGCAGAGGTTGGCAAGATCTACGTGGGCAGGGTCGAGCGTATCGTTGACTTCGGTGCCTTCGTGAACATCCTGCCGGGCAAGGACGGCCTTGTGCATATTTCCATGCTGAGCGATCAGCGTGTCGAAAAGGTCACCGATGTGCTCAAGGAAGGCCAGGAAGTGAAAGTACTGGTGCTGGACGTGGATAACCGCGGCCGCATCAAACTCTCCATCAAGGATGTGGCCGCCGCTGAAGCATCGGGTGCCTAAAGCTTCATATACGCTCCGCCGGTAGCGTTGGCGGAGAGAGGCGCTGAGAAAAGCCCGTGCCGTAAGGTGCGGGCTTTTTTTGCCCAGCCAACCACGCAGATATGACCGAGCCTTGCATTCTGCATGCTCAATTCGGGCAGAACATGCATGATGCTAGTGGCGAGGAGCTACTGCTGCTTGTTAACTGATTGAAAATAAAAGGCTTTATTAAGAGCGAAACGTGGCACGAGGGTTGCGATAGTGAGTGTGCATCTGCGGTCGGAGTGAAGCCGCAGCCCATACGAAAAACAGGAGTGCCACTATGAAAACGATCCAGAACCCGCTTACCGCTGCTGCTGTCGCTGCTGTCCTTAGCCTGCCGGTTGCCGGCGCTGCTTTTGCGGACGCTACCCCGGCGTGGGACACCTCTGACAACGTCATGCTGGCCGCTAACGACACCATGGATAAAGCCGCGGACGCCACTTCCGATACCTGGATCACTACCAAGGTGAAGTCGTCCCTGCTGGCCGAGGATGCCACCCCAGGCATGGACATCGAAGTTGAGACGAAGGATGGTGTCGTCTCGCTGTCTGGCACCGTTGCCACCGAAGCTGAGCGCGAGGCGGCCATCGGCAAGGCCAAAGCCATCGAGGGCGTGCGTGAAGTCGCTGCTGATGGCTTGAAAGCGGCCGACTAAGCACCGGCGCGCTGTCGATGAACCCCACCTAGCGTGGGGTTCTTCGTTTTAGCTCAGCGGCCGCGCTGGCTTTCGATGTCGCTCAAGCGATTCCCTTCGAATCGCAAATGGTGGTACATCCCGTTGGTCGGGCCGTAGGTCCATTCTTCGACCTGAACTTCCTGGCGGAAGCCGCGATCGTCGACTGTTTCCTTGAGTCCGGTGATGGCTGCATCGGCTGGCTCACCGCATTTGCTCCGCACCTCGCTGGTGGAGGCCCCCACGCTCACGAGTGAGCTGTTGCAGCGGTAGGTCGATGAGGCCTGGGCGTGCCCAATGAGAAGAAGCAGGCCCGATAGGGCTACTAGGTAGGCAGGTTTCATGTCGTTTCCTTTCAACGCGCTCGGCGCGATTCGATATCTGTCAGGCGATTGCCTTCGAACGTCAGGATCTTGAGTGCCCCGTTACGTGGCCCGTATACCCATTCTTCGATGATCAGCTCTTGCCTACCATAGTCGCCCAAGGTGTAGCCAAGCACATCACGCTGATCAGGCGGGCCACATTTGCGCTCCACCTCGAAAGCGCGGTCGCCGGTATTGACCAGCTGGCTACCGCATCGCAACGTCTCGGCCGAGGCCAGGGGCAGTGCGAGTATGAAGAACCCTGGCAAGGTGTAGCGAGCAGTCCATCTCATTTCATTCGGCTCCCAGATGCAATGCGGTGGGGACCTGCCCGTCTTCTCCGGGCTCGGTGATACCGGTGTCTAGCAGGTAAAGGCGTGCGTCGGCAAGCCCGCCCTGGTCGACCAGATAATCCTTGATCGCACTGGCACGCTCGCGGCTCAAGCGACGCAGCAGCGCCGGGCTGTCCGCGCGACTGGCCAGGATTGCGTCGCGCATACGCTCACTGCGAGCCTGTTCGTCGAGCTCGGCCCACTGTGCCGGAGGCTGCTGTTTCAGGCGGCTGCGATAGATTCCTTCAAGGAGAATCGGCTCGTCGTCTTCGCTCACAGTGAGTTCCGACGGATCGGCCGGAACGGTCTCGCCGCTCCGCTGCCGCATGTTGTATAGCGTTTGCTGATATTCGCGTCGCAGCCACTGTTCGGCCAGATGCGGCCCATCCGCTTGAGGCGAGCCTTGGCCCTCGATTTCCAGGCGCAACACGGGACGTTCCCTCAACGCCTGGGCCAGCGTGTCCAGATTCGCACGGGCCGCCTGGGTCAGCTCGCTACTGCCAGGGGCGAAGGGCACCTTGTCCAGGTCGGCCTGGCGACCTCCTACCAGGCCGCCGAGGAACCTGAAGGGTGCTTTGGCTGCCCGGGTGACCAGGTTCCGTAGTGTTTGCCAGACGATGGGCATGACGTCGAATTCGGGGTTGTTGAGGTTGCCCTGCACCGGCAATTCCAGGGAAATGACGCCTTTGCTGTCTTTCAACAAAGCCACCGCCAGCCGGATCGGCAGGTCTACCGCCTGAGGGCTGTCAACCTTCTCGCCGAGCTGGAGCTGCTGGAGCACAACCTTGTTCTGTGCGTTCAGCTGGCCCTGATTGATCCTGTAGTGCAAATCCAGATCCATGCGGCCTTTACGAATCCGGTAGCCGGCGAACTTGCCGGAATAGGGTGACAACGTGGTCAGCTCGACCTGCCGGAATCGGGTGGCCAGGTCGAGGCTTTGCAACGGGTCGAAGGGGGTCAGGCTGCCTTCGATACTGACCGGCGCATAACGGTCGACCTTGCCGGCCACATTGACTGTGGCCGGTTGCTGCGCACGGTTGTCCAGCGCGCCAATCGAGCCATTGAGCTCTTGCACGGCCGTAATGAACGGCGGTCGCAGGCTCAGGTCGGAAAAGTTGGCGGAGCCGTCGTCGATAGCGATGCCGCCGATACGGATTGCCATCGCCTCTTCGGGCTGGCCAGCGCCCTGTGCGGGCGAGGTTTCGGATGCGCTGCCTGACTTGTCGACCAGAAGGTCGTTGATGTTCGTGGTGAGGTCGGGGTTGATGATGAATCGCGCGTACGGCTGGGTCAGCTCCACTGCGCCGATATCCAGCAGCTTTGGATGCTCGTAGGTCAGCTTGTCGAGGTGCAGTCGCTGCCATTTGAGCAGGTCACGGTTGTTGATGGTGTCGAGCGTGTGCAGTTGGGTAACGTCAACGGCGCCATCGGCACGGAAGGTGAGCGGGTCAATGTCGGCAAGGGTCAGTTCCATCTGGCTCGACAGCAAGCCGCTGCGTAACTCCAGGTGAAGGAAGGGACTGAGGTAGGCCTGAGCGATTCTGAGATCGATGTCCTTGGTCTCGATGGTCAGCTGACCGCTGGCGGGTGACAGGTGCAGTTGTCCTACGGCGCTCAGTGACCCCCGGTTGCCGACGCCGGTGTCCAGGCGGAGATCGAAGGGCTCGTTGCCCTGGCTGTCGAAGTTGGCGACGTCGAGGTCCAGCGGCCCCAGCTCAAGGGTCACCGGTTGCGCCGGCACCTGATCCGTCAGGTGCGCCCGGTAACCACGCAGCTGCGCCGTGCCGACCATGACCTGCCATGGCTGCTCGGGCGCTCCGTCACTCGCAGGTTCGCTGGGCGAGGCATCCTCGCCGGTCTGCTTGGCGAACATCGCGAGCCAGTCGATCTCTCCGTTCTCATGCCGACTGGCCCAGGCTTCCAGCTTGCGGCTGCGCAGGGTGCCGATGGTGACCTTTCGTTCGGCCAGGCTCAGGGTGCTGTCATCGATTTCGAGTGTTTCGAGCCGGATCAGCGGGGCGTCATCCAGCGTGTCGAGTTCGAGAGGGGCCAGTCGCGCCTCCAGTCCGTTCAGTTGCAGCTCGGTCCCCTGCGCCAGGTCGAGCTGGTAATCGGTCGCGGCGCTTAGCCGCCCTTGCTTGAGCTTCAGCGGAACGGCATCCTGCGCATAAGCCCAGACGTCTCTCAACGCCAAATCGCTGATCGACAGGTGCCCGGACGAGCTGATCGGTGCTGAACTGAAACGGCCTTTCCACTCGAGACGTGCCCCGCTGGGGCCGGCGGCGACCAGTGTGGCGTCAGCAGCGGCGTCACTGCGTGTGGCAAAGTTCAGCAGTTCGAAGTCCAGCGAGTCGAGCCGGATGTCCACCTGTTCGTCCGGCCGGGCATCGGCGAAGTGGACGCGGCCTTCCTTGAGGCGAAGCCGGTCGATCACCAGGGCAAAGGGCTCGTCGTCCTCGTCGGTTGGGCTGTCGGACGGTGGGATGTCGAACAGCTGGCTGAGGTTCAGCGTACCGTTCTTGTCGAAGGTCACTTCGGTCTGCAGGCCGCTCAATTCCATATCGGCGATCTGCAGCGTACGGCGCCAGAGGCTGTTCCACATGAGGTCCAGGTAGAGCTGCTCGAAGCCGATCTGCTCCTCGCCCTGGTCGCCAATGCGCAGGTCGAACAGCCGCACTTCGAGGCTAAAGGGGTTGAACTCGATGCGTTGCAGGCGCGCAGGGACCGTCGCGTACTGCACCAGTTGCTGGTTGACGAGGCGCTGCGCAGCGCCTGGCAGAATGAGAAAGCCGAGCAGGCAATAGCAGACTAGTGCTGTCATCGCGCCGACGAGGGCGCGCTTCAGTCCTTTGGGCATGAAGCGGATTTCCAGGCAGTTGACTGGCCTTGGAGTATGTCACGACTGCCGGGTTCCTCCCGCATCGCAGCCCGCAAATACCGAACGCCGACTTGCTGTCCGAGCCGATATAGAAGCGTCACGAAGCGAATCAGTAGGTGCGACAGCGGCCGGATGCGGCTGCTCGAGTCAATCAGGTCGAACGGGCGACGTCCCGTATGCCATGCCGAATGGCGGTGATGCCGTGTGCAGTCGGCCATTTCGGCGCTGGACTGCTGAACCCTGTCGGGCAGGCTAGCGGATAGGCAGACCCATTCGCCGTCTGGCTCGGTGGGCCGAGCCGCTTCGTACGGCCCAACGCAGGACCGGTGCCGTGCGCCTGACACCAAGGCGGATCAGTTGGCGAGTCGCGGCTGACTGGCGCAGGTTCAACATCTCGCTGGCCCAGTCCGGCAGCAGGTCGACACCGGCGCGCAACATGAGCGCTCCAAATGGGCGCATCCACGCGCTAGGTGCGGGCGCGGTGAACAGGACATGCACGATCTCTCGTGAGCGCTCGTCACTGGTCAGCTGCGGGCGGATGTCCTGAAGATAGTCGGCGACGGCCTGGCGTGAGCCGGGTACGTCGCGTGCGCCCAGCGCTTCGGCGATCCGCGCCACCTCGGCGTAGTAGCGATCCTGTTCGGTACCCGGCAGATCCGGGTCGAGATAGCGCAGGTGCGCTTCGAGGAAGCGGCTGACCTCGGCGACATGGACCCAGGTCAGCAGGTCGGGATCATAGGCGGCATATGGGCGGCCATCCTTTGCCTGACCCGTGACCTTCAGATGAATGCTGCGGACGCGCTCGATCAGCCGCTGCGCGTCGGCCTGGCTGCCGAAGGTCGTGCCCGAGATGAACTGCCCGGTCCGACGCAGGCGGCCAAGCAGATCCTCGCGAAAGTTCGAATGATCCCAAACGCCAGCCAGCGCCAGCGGATGGAGTGCCTGCAGCAACAACGCAGAGATGCCACCGACCATCATCGAGGTGAAATCGCCATGCACCCGCCAGCAGACCGCCTCCGGGCCGAACAGGCCGGGGTCGCCCGGCGGGTGCTCGTAATCGACCCCGCCGATGGCCAGGCCCGTCAGGCTCAACACCTGAGACTCGATGTGGCGGCGCAGTGATTCCATGAGCCTGGCTTTGTTGAAAAAAACCGATGGTAACCGATGCGCGGCAGAAGCCGGCACCGACCGGGGCCGGTGCTCGACCTGATAGATGCAGGAAGGGAAGCCGGAGCGCAAGGGCGCATCCGGCCTGTAGGGTCAGCCGCGGTGGCGACCGCGGAAGAAGTCGATCAGGCCCTGGGTCGAGGCGTCTTCGGCCGGCGCCGCATCGAAGCGGGTCATCTGATTGTAGACGGCCTTGCCCAGCTCCTTGCCCAGCTCTACCCCCCACTGGTCGAAGGAGTTGATGCCCCATATCACGCCCTGTACGAACACCTTGTGCTCGTACAGAGCAATCAGCGCACCGAGACGGCCGGGGCTGATGGTCTCCATGACCACGGTATTGCTTGGTCGATTGCCTGGAATCACCTTGTGCGGTGCCAGGCGCTGGACTTCGGCTTCGCTCACGCCTTTTGCGCGCAGCTCGGCCTCGGCTTCCTCACGCGTCTTGCCGAGCATCAGTGCCTGGCTCTGCGACAGGCAATTGGCATAGAGCCATTCATGGTGGTCGGCTACTGGATTGTGGCTGACCACCGGCACGATGAAGTCGGCCGGAATCAGTGGCGTACCCTGGTGCAGCAACTGATGGTAGGCATGCTGGCCGTTGGCACCGACACCGCCCCAGATCACCGGTCCGGTGCTGCAGGACACCGGTGTGCCGTCCTGACGCACGCTCTTGCCGTTGGACTCCATGTCCATCTGCTGCAGGTGCTTGACGAAGTTGCGCAGGTAATGGTCGTACGGCAGGAAGGCGTAGCTCTGTGCGCCCCAGAAGTTGTGGTACCAGATGCCGAGCATCGCCAGCAGCACCGGCATGTTGCTTTCGAACGGCTCGCTGAGGAAGTGCTGGTCCATGCTGTAGGCGCCGGAGAGCAGATCCTTGAAGTTGGACATGCCGATGGCCAGGGCGATGGGCAGGCCGATCGCCGACCACAGCGAGTAGCGCCCGCCGACCCAGTCCCACATGGGAAAGATGTTCTTCTCGCGGATGCCGAAGTCGACGGCCGCCTGCTTGTTGCTGGTCACGGCGATGAAGTGGCGGTAGAGCTTCTCTTCGGTGCCGCCCTTGCCCAGGTACCAGTTGCGGGCCGCCTGGGCGTTCTTCAGCGTCTCGAGGGTGCCGAAGGTCTTGCTGGAGATAATGAATAGCGTGGTTTCGACATTCAGCTTGGCCGTCACCTCGCGGAACTCGCTGCCGTCGATATTGGCGAGGTAGTGCGTGCGCACGCCATGCTGGGTGAAGGGCAGTAGCGCCTCGGAGACCAGTTGTGGGCCAAGGAAGGAGCCGCCGATACCAATGTTCACGACGTCGGTGATGGTCTTGTCGCTGAAGCCGCGCCACAGATTGTTGTGGATGCGGGTGACGATGTCGGTCATCTGGGCCAGGGCCGCATGCACGTCGCGCATCACGTTCTGGCCGTCGACGACCACTGAATCGCCCATGGGCCGGCGTAGCGCGGTATGCAATACCGGACGGTTCTCCGACGCATTGATGCGCTCGCCTTCGAACATTGCGCGTGCCGCCTGCTCGACACCCGCCTCGCGAGCCAGATTGACGAGCAGAGTGCGCGTTTCCGGTGTGATCAGATTCTTGGAGTAGTCGAGAAACAGGCCGCAGCAGGACACCGACAGGTCATCGAAGCGTGTCGGATCGGCCTTGAAGGCTTCGCGCATGCTGAAGTTCTGCATGTTCAGGCGATGTTCTTCCAGGGCTTTCCAGGACGGCAGGCCGGTAGCATCGAGAGGGGTCTGGTAGTAACTCATGGTAGTGCGGCTTCCTTTGCTTGGCGGACTGACTATGGCGCGCATGCGCACAGGCGGCATGGCAACTGGATGCAGTCACCGACAATCGATCGATCTTGCTGGACGCTGGGCGCGTTTTCAGGCAGCAGGCACAAGCCCGCGCGACCAACCGGAACGGCAGTGATGCCACCGAGACTGGTCAGACTGGAAAAACGGCACGGTGTTCCACGGCAGCAGCGTCTGCAGGCACAACGTAGGACCATTGCAGATTTGCCCGGGCGCGGGAAGCCCGTGGGCATAAAAAAGCCCACGATGATTGCATCGTGGGCTTCGTCTTCAACGTGGGGATCAGGCCACCTGCACCGGAATGGCGTTGCTGGTGTGGCTGAGGCTGCCATCAGCGCCCATGTACAGAACATGGGGCTTGAAGTTGGCCAGTTCCGCTTCGCTGTAATGGGCATAGGCACAGATGATCAGGCGATGCCCGACGCCAGCCTTGTGGGCCGCCGCGCCGTTGACGGAAATGATCCTGGAGCCCTCTTCGCCGCGAATAGCGTAAGTGGTGAAGCGCTCGCCGTTGTCAACGTTGTAGATCTGGATCTGCTCGTACTCGCGAATGCCGGCGAGGTCGAGCCAATCACCGTCGATGGCGCAGGAGCCTTCGTAATCCAGCACCGAGTGGGTCACCTGGGCGCGGTGCAGTTTGGCCTTGAGCATGATGGCGTGCATGGCGGGGTCCTCCGGGTGCGCAAGCGGCGCAGAGTGTGCCCGAACCCCGGGGTGCGATCAATACCGGGGCGGGCAGTTGGGTGCCGACAGCTGGCGTGTGTCACCTGGCGCTTGCGGGCAGGTCGACCAGCAGGTTGTCGATCAGTCGGGTCTTGCCGAGAAAGGCGGCCGCCAGGATCACCAGCTCGTGGTGATCGTCACGGGCTGGTTGAAGATCTTGCGCATTGCGGAT
Organism: Stutzerimonas marianensis; assembly: GCF_022810315.1. NCBI lineage: Bacteria > Pseudomonadati > Pseudomonadota > Gammaproteobacteria > Pseudomonadales > Pseudomonadaceae > Stutzerimonas > Stutzerimonas marianensis. Next base: position 285,235 of record NZ_JALGRD010000005.1, read on the forward strand.
TTCCAGATAATCCGGGCGCATGCCAGCCGCCATCAGGGCCTCCCTGCCAGCGGCGAGCAGCGCCGGATAGTCGCGTTCGCCCTGGCGAATGGCGTCGGCCAGCTTCACCAACGTGCGGTGCAGGGTCGGGGCGATGGCGCGTTCCTCACTGCTGAGGTAGCCATTGCGTGAAGAGAGCGCCAGGCCATCCTCAGCTCGTACGATCGGTTCGCCGATGATCTGGATCGGCATGTTCAGGTCCCGCACCATGGTGCGGATCACCGCCAGCTGCTGGAAGTCCTTTTCGCCGAACACCGCCAGGTCAGGCAGCACCATGTTGAGCAGCTTCGTGACGACCGTGGATACCCCATCGAAATGCCCCGGCCGGCTCCCGCCGCACAGCCCTTCGGACACACCCGGTACGCGCACGATGGTCTGCAGGTCCTGCCCGTGGGGGTACATCTCCTCGACGCTCGGTGCGAAAAGGAGGTGGCAACCGGCCTCGAAGAGCTTCTCCTGATCGGCGGCCAGGGTGCGTGGGTAGCTGTCCAGGTCCTCGTTGGGGCCGAACTGCAGTGGATTGACGAAGATGCTCGCGACCACGTAGTCGGCGCGCTGGCCAGCCTTCTTCACCAGCGCGACGTGGCCGGCGTGCAGGTTGCCCATGGTGGGTACGAAGCCGATGCGCTTGCCTTCACTACGAGCGCGAGACACGGCAGCGCGTAGATCGGCGACCGTTCTGACCAGGTTCATGCGGAAAATCCATGTTCGGTTGCGGGGAATTCGACGGCCTTTACTGCCTTGACGTAAGCCGCGATGGCCGAGGGGATGTCGCCATGCTCGCGCATGAAGTTCTTCACGAACTTGGGTGCGCGGCCGGTGAGCGAGAGGCCGAGCATGTCATGCAGGACAAGCACTTGTCCGTCGGTGTCGCTGCCGGCACCGATGCCGATCACCGGTACGTTCACAGCTCTTGTAAGCCGTGCAGCCAGTTCGCTGGGCACGCACTCGAGCAACAACATCGCGGCGCCGGCGGCCTCCAGCGCCTTCGCATCCTCGATCATCCGCTGCGCCTCCGCCTCCTGGCGGCCTTGCACCTTGTAGCCGCCGAACAGATTTACCGCCTGCGGAGTGAGGCCCATGTGCGCGCACACCGGAATGCCGCGTTCAGTCAGCAACCGGATCGATTCCGCCAGCCAGGCCGCGCCTTCGACTTTGATCATGTGCGCGCCGGCCTTCATCAGGCGCGCCGAGTTGTCGAGCGTCTGCTCGACCGTGGCGTTGGCCATGAATGGCAGGTCTGCAACGATCATCGCACCGCGGTTGCCGCGTTTGACGCAGGCGGTGTGGTACGCCATGTCCTCGACGGAAACCGGAAGGGTACTGTCGTGCCCCTGCAGCACCATGCCGAGGGAATCACCAATCAGCAGCATTTCGACGCCGGCCTCGCTGGCGGTCTTGGCGAAGGTGGCGTCATAGCAGGTCAGCATGACGATCTTCTCGCCCTTGTGCTTGAGGCCTTGCAGGGTTGTCAGGGTTACGTCTGGCATCAATGCCGTCCTCCTAAAGCCTCTCGGGATCACGGTACAGGCGGTGCAACGGTGAGGCAGGTTGCCCCATTTCGATGCGTGCCGGCAGCGGGCGCTATAGTCCCGGTGGCGACAGGCTAAGTCAATCGGCAGTGTTACCCGCAGGTTACACCTGTTACCAGGCGGTTACAGCGGTGCGTCGAGGCGCTCGAGCCCTGCGAAGGGGCAGCGGGCAAGCAGGTCTGAGAGACGCCGGCCATCGGGGAGGTGCAGGTCGCGCGGTGCGACCTCTGCCAGCGGATAAAGGACGAAGGCCCTGGCGTGCAGATGGTAGTGCGGCACCTTCAGGCGGGGCTCGTCGATCAGCCGATCGCCAAAGAGGAGGATGTCCAGATCCAGGGTGCGCGGGCCCCAGCGCTCGGCCTTGCGCTGGCGGCCCTGGGCGAGCTCTATGGCTTGCAGTGCGTCGAGAAGGGCGAGCGGTGTCAGCGAAGTGTCCAGCGCTGCGACCGCATTGTTGTAACGGGGCTGGTCCTGCGGCCCCATGGGGTCGCTCAGGTAAAGCGATGAAACGCCGACGATGCGGGAGTCGGGCAGTCCGTCAATGGCGTCAAGCGCGCTTCGCAGCTGTTGACGCGGTTCGGCCAGATTACTGCCCAACCCTATATAGACGCGCTCCATCTCAATCCGAGGCCGGTGCGCTGTCGTTCGAGCCGGACTTGCGCCTATTGCTGCGGCGGCGCTTGCGTGGTGCATTGCCGCCGTCCTTGCTGCTCAGGCTGCGGATCATGGCGCGCCGCTCGCTCTCGTTGGCTTCCTGATAATCGGTCCACCAGGCGCCCAGGCCATCGGTTTGTTCGCCTGCGCTCTCGCGCAGCAGCAGGAAATCGTAGCCGGCGCGGAACCGTGGGTTGTCCAGCAGTTGGTCGGCGCGGCGCCCCTGGCGACGCGGCAGGCGCTCCTGCATATCCCAGATTTCACGCATCGGCATGCTGAAGCGCTTGGGGATCGCGGTGCGCTGGCATTGTTCCCAGATGATGTCGTGGGCCGCCTCCTGCATGGCGGGGATAGGCGGCAAGCCGCGGGCCTGGATCTCGGCAGTGCGTGCCGGAAGGGCGGGCCACAGCAGCGCGGCGAAGAGAAAGGCCGGTGTGACCGGCTTGCCCTGGGCGATGCGCTGGTCGGTGTTGGCCAGTGCGTTGCGAATCAGCGTCCCGGCGTAGTCGGGGTCGTCTTCCAGCGCCGCCGCGCTGGCGGGGAAGAGTGGGGCGAAGAGGTCGAACTCCTGCAGGAGGTCGAAGGTGCGTTCGGCCTTGCCGGACAGGAACAGCTTGATGACTTCGTCGAACAGCCTGGCGGCAGGGACGTCTTCGAGCAGGTCCGCCAGGTCAGTGATTGGCTCGGCGCTGTGTCGCTCGATTTCGAAGTCGAGCTTGGCCGCGAAACGCACAGCTCTCAGCATCCGCACCGGATCCTCGAGGTAGCGCTGCTCGGGATCGCCGATTAGGCGTATCAGGCGGTTGCGGATGTCATGCACACCGTGAGTGTGGTCGAGGATGCGCTCGGTCGATGGATCGTAATACAGCGCATTGATGGTGAAGTCGCGACGCTGGGCGTCGTCTTCGAGCGTGCCATAAACGTTGTCGCGCAGGATGCGTCCGCTTTCGTTACGTGCGGCCAGAGGACTGGCCTCATCATCTTCGCTTTCCGGATGGTTGGCCCGGAAGGTCGCGACTTCGATGATCTCTCGGCCGAAATGCACATGGACCAGCTTGAAGCGGCGGCCGATCACCCGCGCGTTGCGAAACTCGGCTCGGACCTGTTCGGGCGTCGCGCTGGTCGCGACATCGTAATCCTTGGGTTCAAGGTCCAGCAGCAGATCGCGAACGCAGCCACCCACGACATAAGCCTGGTAGCCGGCCTGCTGCAGCCGCTCGACGACGCTGACGGCGTGCCGGCTGAGATCGTTGCGATGCAGCGAGTGCTGCCGGCTGGACAGTATTTCGGGTGTGCGGCGAGGATGCGGGATACGGCGCAGGGGCAAACGAAAAGACTGGAACAGCTTTTTCAGCATGAGAGGCACTGTGTGGCAAAAGGTGGGGTGATGCAGCGAAAAGCCACGAAACGAGCGTGGATTCTAGCACTGGGTGCCGGGATGGTGAACGAAGCGCGGGGAGGTGTCAAAACGACAGGGCCAGATAGCACTAGGGGGAGCCGAAGCTCCCCCTTTAAATGATGTCGCGTGCTTTGTTGTTATTAGTATTTCGGGCGTGTTGTTCTTGTTTGATCACCCGTTCCCGTCGGCCATCGCCTTGGGGAATCGCTCCTACGTTGGGAGCAAAGAGCAAACGGATTTCTTTGGTCGCTGATCTGCCACATTCCAACCAGTTCAGGCACTGCTCTGGCAGCTTTTGTTGTTCTCGGCCTGGTGGTGGGGCCAAAACCCCGTGGGCACATCCTCTCCAAAAGAATCAGTTAGCTACGCCTCCGCCTTCTTGTCGTTGTTCTGCTGGAGCCGGTACGTCTTGTTCTTATTGTGGGTCTGCTTGTTATTGTTGTTGTGCCAAATAGAAAGCACTTGCCGTGCCAGGTTTTGAAAGTCGTTTATTTTCAGTAACTTATATTTTTTAGGTGTTTGTGACGCCCACAAAAAACCGGGTTCCCGTTACCGATGAACCCGGTTTCTGTTACGGCCAGGTAGTGAAGGTAACAACTTACTACCCAGCGGCACTCGACTTGCGCCGAGGAATGCCAAGGCGCTGGCGGCGCTCCCAGAGGCACTTGCGGCTGATACCAAGTTTGCGGGCCAGCTCGGTCTCGGTCATGTGGTCCTGGTGCTCCAGCACGAAGTGCTGGAAATAGTCTTCCAGAGACAGGTCTTCGGTGGGCTCATTGCTGCTCGACGCGGCGCCCAACGGCGCACAGGCGCCTTCGAAATCGTCTTCCAGCTCGTCGAGCTCCACATCGATACCCAATAGGTCAGCGCTGATCTCCGGGCTTTCGCTGAGAATCGCGGCGCGCTCGATGGCGTTCTCCAGCTCGCGTACATTGCCCGGCCACGCATACAGGCGCACCGCCTGCTCGGCCTCTCGGGAAAAGTGCAGGGGTTCGCCGCCAATTCGCTCGCACTGGCGTGCAAGGAACGCGCGAGCAATCTCCAGGACATCGCTACCGCGCTCACGCAAGGGCGGCAATTTCAGCGCAATCACGTGCAGGCGGTAATAGAGGTCCTCGCGGAACTGGCCTGTCTTGGCCAGCGTCTTCAAATCCCGGTGGGTCGCGGCGATGAGTCGTACATCGACCTTCTGTGACTGCGTCGACCCCACCCGGCGAATTTCCCCTTCCTGCAGCACGCGGAGCAGGCGGGCCTGAGCTTCGAGTGGCAATTCGCCGATCTCGTCAAGGAACAGCGTGCCGCCGTCCGCCGCCTCGACGAGGCCGGCGCGTCCGGCGCTCGCGCCGGTGAAGGCACCCTTCTCGTGGCCAAACAGTTCGGATTCGATCAGGGTTTCCGGGATCGCCGCGCAGTTGACCGAAATCATCGGCGCCTTGGCGCGGCGCGACAGGTTGTGCAGGGCACGGGCGACCAGCTCTTTACCAGTGCCCGACTCGCCCTGGATGAGCACGTTGGAGTCGGTGGGCGCGACCTTGCGAATTTTGCCGAACAGCTCCTGCATGGGCCCGCAGTGGCCGATGATGCCGATCGCCGTATCACCGTTACCTGCCGGCGCGGCGGCTGTGTTACCGGCGGAGCGAGGGGCGGCAGCGTGGCTGGTCGTCGCCTGCTCGTGGTCGCTGATGATGCGGGCGACCGTCTGCAGCATCTCATCATGGTCGAAGGGCTTGGCGATGTAGTCCACGGCGCCGAGCTTCATCGAATCCACGGCCGAACGCAGGCTGGCGTAGCTGGTCATGATCAGCACCGGCGTGCCTTCGGCCAGCTTGATCAGCTCGGTACCCGGTGCGCCGGGCAGGCGCAAATCGCTGACGATGAGGTCGAACCCCGGAATGCTGAAACGGTCCTGGGCTTCCTGCACCGATCCGGCCTCGCTGACCTGATACTGGTTTCGTTCGAGGAGCCGGCGCAGGGCGGAGCGGATGATGGTTTCGTCTTCGACGATCAGAATGTGTGGCATCTGTACTCTCTCGACGGTTTGAGGCGGCGGCTGGCGGAGCGGGCCTCGTCGGCCGGTGCTCCGGGTGGCTGCAGTCACGCATTGGCGATTCCCGGCTGGGCGCTACATCGGGACCCCGTGGCAGGTGGCCAAGGGGGCCGGCCCACGGCGGGGCGCGTGAAGGGACGCCTCTTCAATCAATCGCATCGTTAGCCTCGACATGCCTGGGCAGGGTGATGCGGAAACGGGTGCCGCGTTGGGTTTCCGGGTTGGCCGGGCTGTCGATATCGATCCGGCCATAATGCTCTTCCACGATCGAATAGACCAGCGCAAGGCCGAGGCCTGTGCCTTCGCCAGGGTCCTTGGTGGTAAAGAAAGGCTCGAACAGCCGGTCCTGAATGGACTGCGGTATGCCACTGCCCTCGTCCTCGACGATGAGGTAGACGGTCTGTTCCGAGACTTCGCTGCGCACCCGGATGGGGTCGCCGGGCTGCGAGGCGTCACGCGCGTTGGTCAGCAGATTGATCAGCACCTGCGCGAGGCGCTGCGGATCGCCTTCAGCCAGATGCGCAGGGTCGCACAGGTTGAAGAAGCGCACCTCTGTGCCCTGGCGATTGAGCGAGAGCAGGGCGATCGCATCCTGCGTAACCTCGGCCAGGCTCACCGGGTACAGATCCTGCTGCCGCCCGCCAGCGTGGGCGAAGCTCATCAGTGACTGCACGATGCGCGAGACCCGTTTGGTCTGCTCGACAATCTGGTTGCTGATCTCGATGATTTCCGGGTCGGCTTCGCGCTCCTCGCGCAGATTCTGCGCCAGGCAGGCAATGCCGGTAATGGGGTTGCCGATCTCGTGGGCGACGCCGGCGGCCAGTCGGCCGATGCTCGCCAGGCGCTCGGAATGGACCAGGCGGTCCTCGAGTTGCTGGGTCTCGGTCAGGTCTTCGATCAGCAGCACCAGGCCGCTATTGGCCGGGGCCAGCGGCTCGGCGATCGCGGCCTTGTGCAGGTTGAGGCAGCGGCTGTGGCCGTCCAGTTGCAGTCGCTGTTTGTGTAAGTGCTCGTCGTTCTGCTCGATGAAGCCGGTGAGCAGGCTCCGCCACGGCTCGGCGATGGTCGACAGGCGCGAACCCACGACGTGCAATGCCGGGATTTCGGTCAGTTCCTCGAGCGCCCGGTTCCACATGAGGATTTCCTGATCCTTGGCCAGCGAACACACACCCATCGGCAACTCCTGCAGGGTCTGGCGATGGTAACGGCGCAGCGCGTCCAGCTCGGCGGCGAGCCCCGTCAGGCGCGAGTGGTACTCCTCCAGTCGGCTTTCGATGAAATGGATGTCCTCGGTGACATAACCATCGGCGCCGTTCTTGTAGGACAGGAAGTTCTCGACGATGTCCTGGGCGACGCTGGGGCCCATCAAGCCCGACAGGTTCGCCTCGATGCGGTCACGCAGGCGCCGCAAGGCGTAGGGGCGATGCTCGTCAAAAGGCAACTGCAGGTCGCGCAGGGCCTGTTCGACCTCCCGCTGCGCCGTCTTCGCCCCGAGCGGTTTGGCCAGCTGGGTGGCGAACTCCTGCGGGGAGGCGGCGACCAGTTCGCGGCGCTGCGGGCGACGTACGTTCTCCACTGCACAGGCTTCGGCTGCGGCCTGTTCCTCTGGGCTGGTCTCTGTGAACAGCGAGAACAGCGAAAAGGCCAGCACATTGACCGCCAGCGAGGCGATAGCGGCCAGGTGCCAACTGGTGTCGTCCAGCACGTACACCACGTTCAGCAGCGGGATGTAAAAGCCGTCCAGATTGCCGACTAGTGGCAGCAGCATAGTGACCACCCATACAGCGATCCCCGCCAGCAGGCCGACGATGTAACCGCGGCGGTTGGCCGTCGGCCAGTAGAGCACCGAGAGCACGCCAGGCAGGAACTGGAGGGTTGCGACGAAGGCGACGATGCCGAGGTTGGACAGGTCCTGTTCCGCGCCGAGCAGCAGGTAGAAACCGTAGCCGGCCATGATGATGGCGAGGATCAGGCTGCGACGTGTCCATTTCAGCCAGCGATAGATGTTGCCTTCGGTCGGGGGCTGATACAGCGGCAGGACTAGGTGATTCAGAGCCATGCCGGACAGTGCCAGGGTGCTGACGATGATCAGGCCGCTGGAGGCCGACAGACCACCGACGAACGCCAACAGGGTCAGGACCGTGCTGTCGGCGGTAATGCCCAGGCCGAGGGTGAAGTACTCGGGGTTGGTGCTGACGCCCAGCTTCAGGCCGGCCCAGAGGATCAGCGGTACGGCCAGGCTCATCAGCAGCAGATACAGCGGCAGCCCCCAGCTGGCACTGACCAGGGCGCGCGGGTTGAGGTTTTCGGTGAAGGTCATGTGATACATGTGCGGCATCACGATGGCCGAGGCGAAGAACACCAGCAGCAAGGTTCGCCAGGGGCCCTCCTGCAGGGGGGTGTGCAGGGCCTGCAGCGCCGACTGGTTCTGCAGCAGCCAGATTTCCAGCTGGTGCGGCCCGCCGAACACGACGTACAGGGCATACAGCCCGATGGCAGCGAACATCACGAGTTTGACCACCGATTCGAAGGCAATGGCAAAGACCAGGCCTTCATGCTTCTCGCGGGTGGCGATATGGCGTGCCCCGAAGAGGATGGTGAACAGCATGATCATCACGCAGTAACCCAGCGCGACGCGTTCCTGCAGCGGTTCGAGGGTGAGGATGCCAATGGCATCGGCCACTGCCTGAATCTGCAGAGCCAGCAATGGCAGCATGCCGATCAGCATCACCACGGTGGTGAGCGCACCGCTCCAGGTGCTGCGGAAGCGAAAGGCGAACAGGTCGGCCAGCGACGCCAGCTGGTAGGTACGGGTGATGCGCAGGATGGGATACAGCAGCACGGGCGCCAGCAGGAAGGCGCCGCAGACGCCCAGGTAGGTCGCGAGAAAGCCATAGCCGTACTGGTAGGCCAGTCCGACGGTGCCGTAGAACGCCCAGGCGCTGGCATAGACGCCGAGCGAGAGGGTATAGGTCAGCGGATGACGGATCAGCCAGCGCGGTATCAGGCCCCGCTCGCTGACCCAGGCGACGCCGAACAGCACCAGCAGGTACGCGACACTGATCAGAATCAGGTGGCTGAGGCTAAAGCTCGTCGGCATCGCGCTGGCTCTGAAGAATGAAGGTCACCACGATGAGGATCAGCCACAACAGATAGGGCCGGTACCAGGCGCCGTTGGGGTCGATCCACCAGTCCATGATCGCGGGGGAAAACAGATAGATCCCCACGACCAGGAGCAGCACCAGTCGGTAGATGTACATGCCGGAACTCGTATCGAATGTGCGGGGATGGTAAAGGATGGCGGGAGAAGCTTGAAGCGCGAAGGTAGCACCGGTCGAAGCCAGAGGCCCGGTGTGCGCCCCGCCCGGGCCCCGCGCCGAATCCGCCGCCCGACTCGTGCCGCCTCCAGCGGCCGCGCCGCTTGCAGCTGTTGCGTCACCTCAACTGCGCCTCGGCAAGGGTACAGCAGCGCGGGATGCGGTCGGCATCCCAGTGCCTGATCGCCCATTCGAGCACTTCACGAGGCAAGGCGTCGGCGAGGGGCTTGGGTGTTGGCTGACCGAGCGCACGCAATGCGCGCAACAGCATCGGCGTGGCCTCGGCGGGTTCGAGCGGCGGCGACCGGTAGCGCTTGCCAAGCTTGTGCCCGTCCGGCTGGATGATCAGCGGAACGTGCAAATAGTGCGGCCGGGGCAGGCCGAGCAGTTCCTGCAGGTAAAGCTGGCGAGGCGTTGAATCCAGCAGGTCGGCGCCGCGCACCACGTGGGTCACCCCTTGCCAGGCGTCGTCCAGCACCACGGCCAGCTGATAGGCGATCAGCCCATCGCGGCGGCGAATGACGAAATCGCCGACCTCGCGCCCCAGCGGCTGGCTGAACTCACCCTGAACCCGATCGGTGAACGCATACACCCGATCAGGAACGCGAAGGCGGATGGCTGCGTCGTGCACATCCCGACCAGCCTCTCGGCAAAAGCCCGGGTACAGCCCGGCGAAGGGTTCGAGCTGCTTGCGAGAGCAGGTGCAAGCATAGACATGCCCGTCCGCCCAGAGCTTGTCGATCGCGGCGTTATAGGTATCCAGGCGTTCACTCTGGCGCGCCATCTGGCCGTCCCACTCGAAGCCGTAGGCTTCCAGTGCACGAACGATCGCCTCCTGGGCACCAGGCATTTCGCGAGGTGGGTCGAGGTCCTCCATGCGCAGCAACCAGCGGCCGCCCGCGGCGCGTGCGTCGAGATAGGACGCGAGGGCGGCCATCAGCGAACCGAAGTGCAGGTAGCCGCTGGGCGTGGGGGCGAAGCGACCGACGTAGGCGGAGACAGACATGAGGCCGGCTCGGAAGGGCAATCAGCGAGGCGGTGGCAGCGTGGTGGGCAGTATCGGAAATGAAGCGGGGCGCCGTAGCGCCCCGTTCGGGATCAGGAACCGATCTGCTTTTCCTTGATTTCTGCCAGGGTCTTACAGTCGATGCAGAGGGTGGCGGTGGGGCGTGCTTCCAGACGGCGAATGCCGATCTCAACGCCGCAGGAGTCACACCAGCCGTATTCGTTGTCTTCGATCAGTTGCAGCGTCTCGTCGATCTTCTTGATCAGCTTGCGCTCGCGGTCACGGGCACGCAGTTCCAGGCTGAACTCTTCTTCCTGGCTGGCACGGTCAGCCGGATCGGGGAAGTTGGCGGCTTCGTCCTGCATGTGGTGCACGGTACGATCGACCTCTTCCATCAACTCCTGCTTCCACTTGTTGAGGATGGCAGTGAAATGAGCGCGCATGTTCTCGCTCATGTACTCCTCACCCTTGGACTCCTTGTAGGGCACGAAGGCGCGAATCAGTTGGTTGCTGGGTGTCGTTTTGGTAATGGGCATGGATGAACGCCTCTCGCTATGTCCATTGCGCAGGATAATGAGTCCCTCTGCCGGCCCGTGCCGGCCCTGCGGCTGCAAGCGGGCGAACTTACCAGATCGAATCGGGGTGCGCTACTCCCGAATTTCACGATGGCTGCGGTGTCAGGGGGACCTTCGGTAGAATTCACGTTTTGTTCTCGTCAGGAAGGTCAGATGACCTCTTCTTATAGCGCGCGTAGCCGTGCAATCGAACCCTTTCATGTCATGGCGCTGCTGGCGCGGGCCAACGAACTGCAGGCGCTTGGGCATGATGTTGTCCACTTGGAAATCGGTGAGCCGGACTTCACCACACCCGCGCCCATTGTCGCGGCTGGGCAGGCTGCCCTGGCCGCCGGGCATACCCGCTATACCGCCGCTCGCGGGCTGCCGCAGCTGCGCGAGGCCATTGCCGGTTTCTACGCCGAGCGTTATCAGCTGTCTATTGACCCCGAACGGGTGCTGATTACTCCCGGCGGATCCGGTGCGCTGTTGCTCGCCAGCAGCCTGCTAGTCGATCCGGGGAAGCACTGGCTGCTGGCCGACCCCGGCTATCCGTGCAATCGGCACTTCCTGCGGCTTGTCGAGGGCGCGGCGCAGCTGGTGCCGGTGGGGCCTGAGGTGCGCTACCAGCTGACTCCCGAGCTGGTCGAACGCCATTGGGACCGGGACAGCGTCGGCGCGCTGGTCGCCTCGCCGTCCAACCCGACCGGTACCTTGCTTGACCGCGACGAACTGGCCGGCTTGTCGAAGGTCCTGAAGGCGCGTGGCGGGCATCTGGTGGTCGACGAGATCTACCATGGCCTGACCTACGGCGTGGACGCCCCCAGTGTGTTGGCGGTCGACGACGACGCCTTTGTCCTGAACAGCTTTTCAAAGTATTTCGGCATGACCGGATGGCGCCTGGGTTGGCTGGTGGCGCCGCCGGACGCGGTACCCGAGCTGGAAAAGCTGGCGCAGAACCTCTACATCGCCGCGCCGACGATGGCTCAACACGCCGCGCTGGCGTGTTTCGAACCGGCCACGATCGAGCTGCTCGAAGCACGCCGTGCGGAATTCGCCCGGCGCCGTGACTTCCTCTTGCCTGCCCTGCGTGAGTTGGGGTTCGGCATTGCGGTCGAGCCGCAGGGTGCGTTCTACCTCTATGCGGACATCTCGGCCTTCGGCGGCGATGCCTATGGGTTCTGCCAGCACATGCTGGAAACCCAGTTCGTGGCGATCACCCCGGGCCTGGATTTCGGTCGATACCAGGCGGGCCACCATGTGCGCTTCGCCTATACCCAGGACCTGCCGCGCCTGGAGCTGGCGGTCGAGCGTATCGCCCTGGGCCTGCAGAGCTGGGCCGGCTGATGCGCTACGCAACGGCCCTCGAGCAGGGGCGGCTGGTGCGCCGGTACAAACGCTTCTTTGCCGACATCCTGACGATGTCCGGTGAGCCGCTGTGCATCCACTGCCCCAATACCGGTTCGATGCTCAACTGCATGAGCGAAGGCGCGCGGGTCTGGTTTCAGCGCAACGAGGATCCAAAGCGCAAGCTGCGCGGTACCTGGGAGCTGGTAGAGACGCCACAGGGGCGACTGGCCTGTGTGAACACCGCGCGGGCCAATCGTCTGGTCGAGGAAGCCTTGCTGGAGGGCCTGATCGAACCGCTGGCCGGTTTCACCGCGCTCAAACGCGAGGTGCCCTATGGAACCGAAAACAGCCGCGTGGATTTTCGGCTGGACTACGAGACCGGGCCGGCCTTCGTCGAAGTGAAAAGCGTGACCCTCGGCTTTGGCGAAAGCGCGGTGGCCGCCTTCCCGGATGCGGTCACCACACGCGGGGCGCGTCACCTGCGCGAGCTGGCCGCCCTGGCGCGTGCCGGGGTGCGCGCCGTGCAGCTGTACTGTGTCAACCTGACGGATATCGAGGCGGTTCGGCCCGCCGAGGAAATCGATCCGCTGTATGCCGCGGCGTTGCGCGATGCGGTCGAGGCTGGCGTCGAAGTGCTGGCATACGGCGTGACTATTTCACCGGAGCAGATCCGCCTCAGTCATCGGCTGCCGGTGAAGCTCTAGCGGCGCTCGACGGAGATCCAGGCTGCGTTCGGCCATATGCCGAAGCTGCTTGGGTGCGATGTATGCGGTCCTAACGACTGCTGTCGCGGCGTGGCGTCACGCGCCAGATGACGTCGCCGACATCGTCGGCCACCAGCAGCGCACCCTGGGCATCGACCGCCACGCCCACTGGCCGACCCATGGCTTCGCCATCGGCGTTGACGAAGCCGGTAAGGATGTCCTCTGGCGGCCCGGCGGGTTCACCCTGATCGAATGGCACGAAGATGACCTTATAGCCGCTGCGCGGTTTGCGGTTCCAGGAGCCGTGCTGCCCGACGAAGGCGCCGTGGCGGTAGCGGGCCGGCAGCAAGGTGCCTTCGTAAAAGGCCAGCCCCAGCGAGGCGGTGTGAGCGCCGAGGGCATAGTCAGGGACCAGCGCCTTGGCGACCAGGTCAGGGCGCTGTGGCTCGACTCGTGTGTCCAGATGCTGCCCGTAGTAGCTGTAGGGCCAGCCATAGAATCCGCCGCGCTGTACGGACGTCATGTAATCCGGCACCAGATCGCTGCCGATCTCGTCGCGCTCGTTCACGGTGGTCCATAGCTCGCCGCTGTCCGGCTGCCAGGCCAGGCCGTTGGGGTTGCGCAGGCCGGAGGCGAACAGCCGCAGGCTCCCGGCCTCGGGGTCGACTTCGAGGATAGCCGCGCGGTTTTCCTCGGCCGCCATGCCGTTTTCCGCCACGTTGCTGTTGGAGCCGCTGGTGACATAGAGGCGTGATCCATCCGGGCTGGCGATGACGTTCTTGGTCCAGTGGTGGTTGATCGGCCCGGCGGGCAGGTCGACGACCTTTTCTCCCCCGGGATGGAGACGCGTGGCCCCTTCGCGGTAGGGGAAACGAAGCAGGGCGTCGGTATTGGCTACATAGAAGGTGTTCCCCACCAGCGCCATGCCGAAGGGCGAGTTCAGGCCTTCGAGAAAAACGCTGCGCTCATCCGGTTTGCCATCGCCATCGCGGTCGCGCAGCCGCGTGATGCGGTTGGCGCTGGGGCCGCCGGAGCCGGCGCGCGCCATGATCTTCTTCGCAATCCAGTCGCGCAGACCGGCATTGCCCTCGGGCTTCGCCGGCGCCGCACTTTCGGCCACCAGGACGTCACCGTTGGGCAGCACGTGGAGCCAGCGAGGATGGTCGAGACCGCGGGCGTACACCTGCACTTCGAACCCGTCGGCCGCCTTGGGCATCGCGCCTTCCGGCCATCCGGTCGCTTTCGCGATGTTCACAGTGGGCAACCACGACGAGACTGGCGCGGGCAGGGTCGGGTTCGGGCCATAGCCGGCATCGACCGGGACGGTTGCGCGCTCGCCGCAGCCGATCAGGGTGGTGGCCAGGCCCAGGGAGAAGATCAGGGCGAATGCGGGGCGCATGGTGACTCCTGTTCGATTCAATCGTCGTCGTGCGGGCGCTGCCGGGGCGATGTGCGGGCCACGTGTCGCTCGAGTCGGGGCATCAGTCTGAGGATAGCCAGCGCCAGCACGGTCGTCAGTACGGCGGTCGATTCATGCCCCAGGCCGGCCGCGACGCCGATAGCGGCAGTCAGCCAGATTCCGGCTGCGGTTGTCAGGCCCTTGACGTCCTGCAATGAATCACCTTTGAGGATGGTCCCGGCCCCGAGAAAGCCGACACCGGTAATGATGCCCTGCATGACGCGTGACAGGTCCTCGACCTTCATGCCGGCTTCCAGCGGCACCAGCACGAAAAGCGCGGCGCCCAGCGACACCAGCATGTGGGTGCGCAGGCCCGCGGCCTTTCCCTTGTACTCGCGCTCGTACCCCAGTGCGCCACCCAGGATGGCCGCGACCAGCAAGCGCACCGAGACCCGAACCGCGTGTTCCAGGTCGGGCAGGTCGGAAAACTCCGAGCCGACGGTGCGACCCAGCATTTCCCACCATTGCATAGTCCCTCCCGCATAACCGGTTGCCACTCATAACGGTTTGGAGTCAGCGTCCGGCGGCGCGTTCAGTCGCGGACCTCGAAGCGCAGCATGCCGATCATCTGTCCGGCCTCGGTCACCACCCGCACTCGCCAACGGCCCGCGGCTGCCTCAGGGAAGTTGCGCTTGTGGGTCCAGGCGCGATAGCCGGCGTCGCGGCCGCCGCTGATGTCCAGCGGGATGCGGTCGACCTGCCGGCCGTTGTGGGTCCACTCGTGATAGATGCGCTCTTTCAGGCCGCGCGGTGCATTGATCGCGGTGAAGGCATACAGACCATTGGCGTGAAGCTGCGCCAGGCTGAGCGAACGCAGGCGGTCGCCAGGTTTGCGTGAGCGGTCGTCGAGCGAGGTGGTGATGGCCACGTCGGTCAGCCACAAGGTCGCTGGGGGTACCCAGGTGCGGCCCATCCAGCCGGCAAAGGCGACCACGCCTGCCAGCGTCAGTACGCCAAGCACGCTTTTCCAGTTCCAGCAGGCAAACAGGCCGCCCAGGCTTGGCAGCGCCAGCAGGACCGCGATCGCCAGTGACCAGGCGTAGCTCTGCGGTGTGGACAGGTGAAACATGATCGGCAGCGCGGTGAGCAGGACGGCAAACAGCGTCAGAGCATGAAACCCCAGGTAGATCCAGCGGCGAGGCGCGAGCCATTTGTAATAGAGCGGATCGACCAGCGAAACCAGCGCGGCAAGGCCGAGCACGATGGTGAAGACTGCCTGACCGCTGTTCCAGGTCGTGGTGATGAAGAAGAACGGGATGATGAAGAACAGGCTTTCCTGATGGACCATCTGGGTCACATAGCGCAGCAGCGGCGCGGGCACCTTCCAGCCGAACCAGCGCTCCAGGCTGCGACGCAGGTTGCGCTCGAGCATCAGCCAGAGCCAGCTGAGCATCATCACGGCCGCCACGACCTTGGCCAGCCCGGCCTGGCGCTCGACCAGCACGAAGCTGGCGACGCCCGAGCAGAAGCCGAACAACGCGACCAGTCCGGGGTACCGTCGTATCAGCTGGGATGCGAGCTCGACGAGTGTGGTGATCCTCGATTTCAACGACATGGATGTACTGACCGGGAGGGGAAAGGGCGGATCGCTGCCGCACCGCGGGATTACGGCCGCAGAGGGTAACGATCGGGGCGGGGCATGGCCAGGCCGGGAAGCGGCCGGTCGATGGCCGGCCGGTTACGGGGCTGGGCGTCGTACATATTGGGTTGGCGCCCGAAGCAGACGTGGTGATACGCCTTGGGATTGGGCGCCGAACCCGCCGATCGGCTAGTCGAGCACCGGTATGACTTCCGGCATTGCCGAGGAATGATGGCTGCTGATCAGCCACTGATCCGCTTGCGGGTCCCACTTGTAAGTGAAGGTATAGCGAGCCTTGACCTCACTGCCATCGGCGAAAGAGAAGGTATAGATGCCGGCGTCGACCGCCGTGGTGCAGTCGATCTGAATCATCCGCTCGTCAACCGCGCCGCTTGGTTTCTTTTCCAGAAAGTGCACGAAGTAGTCCTGCTTCTCTTCGGGCGTGCGCCTTGGCCGGTTTGACAGGGTGGGCAGCAGCAATGACGACTCGGCGTAGTTCTCGACGACCTTTTTCGGGTCGCCGGTGGCCAGGTCATCATTCCAGCGCTCGAAGAGCGCCGCGACCTGGGCCTCGTCGGTGGCCTGACAGCGTTGTGAGGACTCGGCTGCCTGCAGCGAATACGAAACCGTGCTGACGCCTGCCAGCACTAGGGCGAGTGGGTAATTCATGGCTGTCCCCTTGTTCGTTGGAAAACACGCACGCGGCGCGGTCGGCGGTGGGCTTTTGCCGCCGATGCAGGTTCGACCCTGTGAACGAGGGGGCTATCCCGCGGGCTGGACGGGTGGTTTGCTGCTTTGCGCGGCGACGGCCTCATCCACCGCTGCCCTCGCTGCGTCGTAGGTGCGTGCGGATTCGGGGTCGAGGCGTACCAGGGGCAGGCCGATGGTCTGGCACAGTTCGTCGAGAAATGCATTGGCCTGGGACGCAGGCTCCATTTCGATCGCGCAGACGGCATCGAGCGTCATGAGATCGCACAGCAGGAAGTCGAAGCGCGACGCCGATATGCGGTTATGCGCCTGATACCAGGGGGCACGTCGGGGAATGGCGGTCACGTCCACCACGTCGGCAAGCCTGACTTTCGCCAGGATGCGGTATCGCTCCCCGAGCCCCTGCTCCAGGAGACCCAGCAGCTCCCGTTCTGACGGCTCGAATAACGGCTTGCGCAACTGGTAGGGCATACGCAAAGCCGGATGGTTGTACTGACGCTGCTTGATGAAAAACACCAGCGCAAAGCAAATGAATGCCGCCAGTACGAGCCCGAGGAAGGCCGTCATGGTGCCCACTCTCGCCAAGGCAAGGCGATAACGTTCGAGACGATCCGATCCCGCATGTCGCATGCTCCTTCAAAGCCGTGTTGTACCGGGTTGGAGCCGGGCCCGGTGGCAGAGTTCGGTGCAAGGCAGGCATCACCAGCCGAGACTTATCCCAGATTGCTGTGCGTGAAGTTGTGGATAAGCCTTGGGTTGAGGCTGGAAAGCCTCATGGGACTAGGCATAGCCAGCGTTGCACAACTTTTGATCAAGCATCGGCTGAGAACGGGGGCAAGGGTGCCTAGCAGCCGAACCAGCCAACAAATGCGCAGATTCGAGGTAGCTTGTCGAAGTTATCCCCGTCCTCTGTGGGCGGTGTTGTGGATAAGCGCTGTAGAAACGAGCGGAGCCCTGACGCCCTGCGGGCTGCGGTGCTCTGCTCGTTTTATGATCAATTCCCCGACGCTCAGCTGATGGTGCGCTCCTGCCAGCGCGGGTCGGCGCTTGGTTGCCATTGCTCGAGCATCTGCACCAGGGCGTCCGGGGAATCGCTGCGCTGCAGCATCGTGCGGTGCGGCGCCTTGACGAAGCCCTCCGCGACAAGATGGTCGAGAAAATGGCTCAGCTTGTCGTAGAACCGGTTGACGTCCAGCAAACCCAGGGGCTTGCGGTGATAGCCGAGCTGGCCCCACGTCCAGACCTCGAATAGCTCCTCCAGCGTGCCGAGGCCGCCAGGCAGTGCAATGAAGGCATCCGACAGCTCGGCCATGCGGGCCTTGCGCGCGTGCATCCCGCTCACGACTTCCAGGCGAGTCAGGCCGGCATGGCCGACCTCGGCGTCCTTCAAACTCTGCGGGATGATCCCGACGACCTCACCGCCCGCGGCAAGGGCAGCGTCGGCGACGACGCCCATCAGGCCGACGGCGCCGCCGCCGTAGACCAGGGTGATGTCATGGGTAGCCAACGTCCGCCCCAAGGCAATGGCGGCCTCTCGGTACGCTGGGTCATGGCCTGTGCTGGCGCCGCAGAATACGCAAATCGAACGCAGGGACATCGTTCTACTCCGTCAGTTTGAAGGCCGGCAGAGTACTCCCGGTGCAGCGCTTGACCAAGCGTCAACGCTCGTCGAGGCAGCCTCCGCTGCTGCCCGAGGCATAATTGGCGAACAGCGCCTGGATGAATTCGAAGCTGGGCATGGTGTGCTCCTCCATGTGGACACAGCGAAAGCCTAGACCCGTGTCCTACGTTGCGCTCGTAGCTTTTATCGATGAAGCCTATAGGCGGATTGGCGGCTCCAAACTTATCCCCTTTAACTGTGAAGAATGCTGTGGATAACCTTTTCATGCATCGGTCCGAGCTGCGCCGGCGGCGGTCTGCGCGGGTCTGCTCAAAAATTGGCCAGCGGTTGTCGCTGTGGTCATAAAGGTCTGTATAACCTGGATATTCGCTGCTGTGATGACCTCGTTCAGATCGTCCGCGAAGGGCGGGGAAAGTTATCTAGTCAGGCTGTGGGGCGATCTGTTGATAAGTTGGGGCGTCAAGCGCCAGGCCGCTACGCACGAGGCTTGGCGAGGCGTGGCGAAAGATTGACCAGTTCAGTCGCAGGATCATCCCCGGCCCTTATGTAGGTTCATTCATTCCTGGGGGTTTGATTGTCGCGCCGGGCCGCCTCGCCGACACTCGTCGCCGCCTTGATGTCTAGATCCCACGCTTGCAGGAGGAAACACGATGAACGAACCCATTCGCTTCGAAGATAAGGTGGTCATCGTGACCGGTGCCGGTGGTGGCCTCGGTCGGGCGCATGCTTTGCTGTTCGCACGTCATGGGGCGCGGGTGGTGGTCAATGATCTGGGCGGTAGCGCCCAGGGCGAGGGCGCCAACGCATCGGCGGCCGATCGTGTGGTCGAGGAGATCCGCCAGGCTGGAGGGACCGCGGTCGCCAACCATGACTCGGTCACCGACGGTAGCCGAATCGTCGAGCAGGCCTTGGATTGCTACGGACGCGTCGACGTCGTGGTGAACAATGCCGGCATTCTGCGCGACAAGACCTTCCACAAAATGGAAGACGCCGACTGGGACCTGGTCTACCGCGTCCACGTCGAGGGCGCGTACAAGGTCACTCGCGCCGCTTGGCCGCATTTGCGGGAGCAGGGCTATGGCAGGGTCATCTTTACCGCCAGCACGTCCGGCATCTATGGGAATTTCGGCCAATCCAACTACGGCATGGCCAAGCTGGGCCTGTACGGCCTGACCCGTACCCTGGCGCTCGAGGGACGCAAGAACAACGTGTTGGTCAACGCCATTGCGCCCACCGGAGGCACTCGGATGACAGAAGGCCTCATCCCGCCGCAGGTATTCGAGCAACTCAAGCCCGAGCTCGTGAGCCCATTGGTGGTGTTTCTCGGCAGCGATCGCTGCCTGGACACGGGTGGCCTGTTCGAGGTTGGTGGCGGGTGGATGGGCAAGGTGCGCTGGGAGCGCAGCCTGGGGCTCGGCTTCGACCCACGCGCCGGCTTCGATGCCGAGGATGTGGCGGCGCATTGGCAGCAGATCTGCGACTTCGAGGGCGCCGCACATCCGGCCGACAACCTCGAGGCGCTGAAGGAAATGATGGCCAACCTGCAAAAATACGCCGGCTGAACCGCCACTCACCCGGCGGGTTCACCAGCAGTTGTCTCGGACACCAAGTGGAGTGCCCGATTACGAGCCTGACCCCGGTCACGCACATAGTGAAGCCGGCCGGGCAGGCGGTGGATACCAGCCCGGCGAAGCTTGAGGCGCACGGAGGCGCTGGTGCCGCAGAGGATCAATGCGATGCCTTGCCGGCGGTATTCGTGCAGCAGATCCTCGAGCGCGGCCAGCGCCGTCATGTCGAGCAGCGGAACCTCGCTGATATCGACGATCACCACGCGGATCTCGGGGTTGAATCGGCGCAGCGCGCCAAGCGCCTTTTCCACGGCACCGAAGAACAGCGGGCCGCGAATGGCGTAGGCCGCGACATGAGCGGGCAGATCCGGGAAACCGTCGGTCCGCCCATGACGCAGGCTGGTCGTGCCGGTCAGTTCGCCCATCCGCTTGATGAACAGGCCCGCCGCCAGAAGCAGGCCAACCCCCACGGCCAGAACCATGTCGAACAGCACGGTCAGTACCAGACAGGTCACCAGCACCAACACATCGCCACGCGGCGCGATTCGCAGCGTCCTGAGCACATGAGGGGCTTCGCTCATGTTCCAGGCGACCATCAGCAGCAGCGCCGCGAGCGCAGCCATCGGCAGGTAGCTGAACAGGGGCGCCAACCAGAGGATCGCCACCAGCACCACGCCAGCATGCGTGATCGCCGCCAGCGGCGAGAAAGCGCCGGCGCGTACGTTGGCAGCGGTGCGGGCAATGGCGGCGGTAGCGGTAATGCCGCCGAACAGCGGGGCGACCAGATTACCGATGCCCTGACCGATCAGTTCGGCATTCGGGTCGTGCGTGCTGCCAGTCATCCCATCGGCAACCACGGCGCACAGCAGCGATTCGATCGCGCCGAGCATGGCAATGGCGAAAGCCGGGGCGAGCAGCTGACGCAGCAGCTCGAAGCTCAGCACCAGCGGTTGTCCGTCCGGCCCGGGAAGCAGCCAGGGCCAGGTAAAGCTCGGCAGCATCGGCGGAAGCCCCGGGTGGGAAATCCCGTCCAGGCTGTAGCTGAAGCGTTCACCCAGTGTGGCGACGGACAGGCCCAGCGCTTCCAGCACCAAGCCGGCCAGCGCCCCGGCGGTGAGCGCAACGAGGTGCCCGGGGACCTTTGGTACCAGGCGCGGCCAGGCGATCAGCACGGCGAGACATACGCCGGCAACCAGCGCGTCGCCCGCCTGTGCGCTTGGCAACGCAAGGGCCAGCAGGCGCAGCTGATCGACATAGTGCTGCGGGCTGGCCTCGAGTGTCAGGCCGAGCAAGTCCTTGAGTTGCAGCGTCGCGATGACGATGCCGATGCCCGCGGTGAATCCGAGCGTCACCGGGTACGGCACGTAGGCGATGAGACGACCGGCCCGCAGCAGGCCGAAGGTGATCAGGATAAGCCCGGCAAGCAGGGTACAGAGCAGCAAGCCGCCGAGCCCGAACGACTGGGTGATCGGCAGGAGGATAACCACGAAGGCTGCAGTGGGGCCGGACACGTTGAAGCGCGAGCCGCCGGTCAGGGCGATGAGCGGGGCGGCGATCAGCACCGTATAGAGGCCGTGCTGTGGTGCGACGCCTACGGCAATCGCCAGCGCCATGGCCAGCGGGATGGCGATGATCCCGACCGTCAGCCCTGCGGCGATGTCGCCGCGCAGCGCGCGACCGTCATAGCCCGACTGCCTGGCCAGGCGCCAGGCGGCGAACAGGGGCAAACGTGTCATGCCGGGCACTCCTTTGCGCAAAACGCGAGTATAGGTTCAGGGCGCTCGCCCCGTGCGGGTTCGCTCCGAACATTGCCGGCATATCCGCCATTCTCATGTACGACCTTGGTCGCAAGCGGCGCTGGCGCGTTGAGTGCAGGGTTATCGCGGAGTAAACTGCCGCCCCCGTAAGACGCGTCGACTGGAGTAGACATGCGCAAAGACAAGAAGCAGGTGATCGGTGAAGAGATCTCCGACGAGTCGATCAAGCTGTTTCTCGAGCCCGAGCCAGCCGACGACACGCCAGCTTCGCTGCACAAGCTGATCAAGGCTTATCGGGGATTGCGCGTCGACGATTTCGAGCGCTTTCTGGTGTTTTTCGTCGAGGCGGGCTACGACCTGAACGCGAAGAATGCAAAGGGCCAGGATTTCGTGGCATTGATTGCTGACCAGCGCCAGGCCGAGCCGTACATCGAGCTGATCCAGGCCGCCCGCGGCTGACCACCGGCGTCCGCTGCCCGCAGCCGATGCCTCGCGACACGCAGACGTTTGGCTGAGCGGTTGGCGGCCACTTATCGATACTCTCGCTGCGAGTGTCCCGTTGAGCCTGGCCGTTGCCGCTCCGGGAGGTTTCTCAGCGAAAGGGGGAAGGCCAAAAGCCTGGCCCCCGACAGCGGACAGGCACCTCGGGGCCTGTCTCCGGGCACAAGCCCGGGCAGCGATCTGGTGGGCCCTCCGCTTCCAGTCGCCTGGCTGGTGGTTCTACATGATCGCGTACTGCGGTCATGACAGTTTAATGCTGTGATTCTGGAGAACGCGTTGATGACGCAACACGATAGCGAAGCCGTGGATATGGTGCTGGTGGGAGCCGGCATCATGAGTGCGACACTGGCGGTCCTGCTCAAGGAGCTCGATCCCGACATCAAGCTGGAAATCGTCGAGTTGCAGGAGTCCGGAGCCGTCGAAAGCTCCAATCCCTGGAACAATGCCGGTACCGGCCACGCCGGGCTCTGTGAGCTGAACTACACACCGGACAGCAAAGACGGCACCATCGACATCAAGAAAGCCGTCACCATCAACACCCAATTCGAAGTGTCGAAGCAGTTCTGGGCCTATCTCGCGGGCCGTGAAGGCTTCGGCAAGCCGCGCGATTATCTCAATCCCGTACCGCACCTGAGCTTCGTGCGGGGCACCAAGAATATCGACTACCTCAAGCGCCGCTTCGACGCGCTGAAGACTCATCACGCCTTCGAGAACATGGTCTACACCGAAGATCGGGCGACGATGGAAGAGTGGATGCCGCTGATGATGCCGGGGCGTCCGCTGGACGAGCCGATCGCGGCGACCCGCGCGATGAACGGCACGGACGTCAATTTCGGTGAATTGACCCGGCAGATGCTCGCCTATCTGGCGACCAAGCCGGGCGTGACGATGTCCTACTTCCAGAAGGTCACCGGGCTTGCCCGCGACGGCAAGGG
The DNA here is from genome assembly GCF_022810315.1 of Stutzerimonas marianensis. Lineage (NCBI taxonomy): Bacteria > Pseudomonadati > Pseudomonadota > Gammaproteobacteria > Pseudomonadales > Pseudomonadaceae > Stutzerimonas > Stutzerimonas marianensis. Next base: position 307,965 of record NZ_JALGRD010000005.1, read on the forward strand.
CTGGCGCGTCGAAATCAAGAACACCCGTGACGGTAGTCATCGCAAGATCAAGTCGGGCTTTGTCTTCCTCGGCGCAGGTGGTGCGGCCTTGCCGTTGCTGCAGATGTCCGACATCGAGGAAGGCAAGGGCTACGGCGGCTTCCCGGTGAGTGGCCAGTGGCTGCGGTGTGACAACCCGGAGATCGTCAAGCAGCACCAGGCCAAGGTCTACAGCCTGGCAGCCGTTGGCGCCCCGCCGATGTCGGTTCCCCACCTCGACACGCGCGTGGTCGATGGCAAGAAGTCGCTGCTGTTCGGCCCCTATGCCGGCTTCACCACCAAGTTCCTCAAGCACGGCTCGCCGCTCGACCTGCCGATGTCCATCCGTCCCGGTAATCTGAAGCCGATGCTGGCGGTTGCGCGCGACAACATGGACCTGACCCGCTACCTGATCAAGGAAGTGCGCCAGTCCATGGAAGATCGTCTGGAAACCCTGCGTGGATTCTACCCCGAGGCCAAGGCCGAGGACTGGCGCCTGGAGATTGCCGGGCAGCGCGTGCAGATCATCAAGAAGGATCCGAAGAAGGGCGGCATCCTGCAGTTCGGCACCGAGCTGGTAGCGGCGAAGGACGGCTCCATCGCTGCACTGTTGGGGGCATCCCCGGGCGCTTCGGTCACCGTGTCGATCATGCTCGACCTGATCGAGCGCTGCTTCCCCGACAAGGCCCGCAGCGAGGCCTGGAGCAGCAAGCTGGGCGAGATGTTCCCGGCCCGTGAGACGGTGCTGCAGTCCGATGCGGCGGCGTACCGAGAAGTGGTCGCGATGGTCGACAAGCAATTGGGGCTGGTCGAGTAACCCGGACCGGTGCCTACCGAGCCGCCGCCTCCCTGGGAGCCGGCGGCTTTTTCATGGCTGTGTGTTGGCGCCTGGTAGCGTGCGGCCTATCAGTGCCAGTCGAGGCTCGGCGATTTCAACCCACCGCGCGCCCACTGGTGGCTCCGTCGCGGTCAGCAGCATGCAGCAGCGGCTTGCATTATCGAGCAGTGCGAAATGGCGATGCCGTGGGCGATGGAACAGGCGTGGCAGTCTGAACATGGCGGCTCCTGTGATGCCGCTGGGTTATCGCAGAGTCGGATGACAGTTCGATGAAGGCCCTCCGCTGGCGGGCGCGGCGGTCACTGTTGGCCTGCGGCGACGCTGGGTATACTGCGCGCCATCGACCACCCTAACCTGGAGAAAAGACAGCATGCTGCCACGCCTGTTGTTCAGTCTGTTCGTCGTGTCCGCTGTGGCGCTCACGGGCTGCGCTCATAGCCCGCAACAGCTCGACCCCAACCCCAAGATCACCGAGAGCATCAGCCCGGTCGGGCAGGGGCAGCCGGTCGTGGTCCGTGTCGTCGACGGTCGCTCATCGGCCACCCTGGGTACCCGTGGCGGGTTGTATCCAGAGACCAGCGCCGTGATCGTGCCCAAGGAGCGGGTGGTGCCCAAGCTGCAGGCCCAGGCTGAAGCCGCCGTGCGACTGCTCGGCTTCACGCCGTCCGCCAATGCATACAACGCCCCGCAGCTGACCCTGACACTGGCCGAGCTCAAGTACCAGTCGCCGAAAGAGGGGCTGTACGTTACTGAGGCGAAGATCGGCGCGACCTTCCGCGTCGAGGTGCAGAACGGTGGCCGTCGTTACACGGGGCGGTACGGCGCATCGTTGGACCAGCGCTTCGGCATGGCGCCGAATGAGCAGACCAACACCAAGTTGGTCACCGAGGTATTGAGCGATGCCCTGACGCGTGTCTTCCGCGATCAGAACATCGGCCAGGTGCTGGCGCAGTAAGCAGGCGGCACCAGCCCCGTTCGCACGGGCCCCGCGCCGAAACGAAAACGCCCCGACCGGGAGGTCGGGGCGTTTGTTTTTGCGGACTGGCCTGTCAGCGAACGCCGGAATTGCGCAGCGCCGCCGGGGTGTACTGGTTCGAGTTGGCCTTGTAGTTGTAGGTGTAGGGGTTCTTCTCCTCGTTCTTCATGCCCATCACCAGATAGCGTCCGGACACCAAGTCGTAGAGGGTTTCCATCGCGTACAGCGGGACCTGGGCGTTATAGATGTATTCGGCATGCGCCTCGGCGACGCGCCAGAGCGTGTCGCGGCCGTCGTAGTGGTCGATCACCGCGGCCTGCCAGGTGTCTTCGTCGATGAAGAAATGACGCTTGGCATAGATGTGTCGCTCGCCGGGCTTGAGGGTGGCCTCGACTTCCCACACACGATGCAGTTCGTAGCGCGTCAGGTCCTGGTTGATGTGGCCGGGCTGGATGATGTCGCTGTACTTGAGCTGCGGTGAATCCAGACGGTAGGCGTTGTAGGGGATGTACATTTCCTTCTTGCCGACGAGTTTCCACTCGTAGCGATCCGGCGCGCCGTTGAACATGTCCAGATTGTCGGAAGTGCGCAGCCCGTCGGAGGCCGTGCCCGGACCGTCATAGGCCACCTGTGGCGCGCGCCGGACGCGACGCTGGCCGGCGTTGTAGATCCAGGCCATGCGCGGTTCCTTGACCTGGTCGAGCGTCTCGTGGACGAGCAGTACGTTGCCCGCCAGGCGCGAGGGCTCGGTCACCTGCTGCTTGAAATAGAACAGCACGTTGCCGTGTTTTTCCGGGTTGTAGTCGGTAAGCGTGTCGGTGTAGACGACTTCGTCGACGAACTTCACCAGGCTGTAGCTGCCGTTTACCTGCGGCGTCGCCTGGGCGACGGTGCGGCGCGCCGAGCCGCCGCGATAGCGGGTGATATGGTTCCAGACCACCTCGAGCCCATCCTGCGGGATGGGGAAGGCCACCGCGGTGTCGAAACGCTCCAGGCCGTTGCCACCACGCACCAGCTGGGTATTGGTCGCATTCTTCCCGGCCGCGTCGTAGATCCGCTGTGGCATCGCGGCGCTGCGGCGGGTTTCGTACACGGGCAGGCGATAGGTGTCGGGGTAGCGCTTGAGCATGGCGATCTGGCCGGGGCTCAGGTTGTCCTTGTACTGCTCGTAGTTCTGCGCGGTGATGGTGAACTTGGGTTTGTCGTCCGGATAAGGATCGCTGACGAAGCCGTCCGCGGTGACCGGCGCAGCATCGGTGGGCAGGCCGCCTGTCCAGGCCGGTATGGTGCCAGCGGCATTGCCGGCCAGCTCTGCGCCCACTGGCGTCAGGCTGTCGCCGAGCTTGGCCGCATCGGCTTGCGAAACGGCCGCCATGGCCGTCGACACCAGCAGGGCGCCGGCCAGCAGGGAGAGTGAGAGAGCCCCCGTCTTCACGATGTTCTTGTTCATTGTTCTGTCCTGTTAATGCTAGGCCGCTCATGCGGGGATGCATGGCTGCGGCGTGCGGAGCTGGCAGTCTTTTTTCGGTGTTACCGCCATCGGTCGGGAGGGCGGGTCCGAACCCGATCCGCGGCAGTCCCGCCTGGCGACCGACCAGGCGCATGCTCTATTTCGGTTATTCCGGGCGTATCGAGGGTGGAGCCGGAGCCGAATATAAGTCAATCGCCCCAGACGGACCTATAGGCATAAACGGCGTAAATACCCGGCAAATTGCCAGCTCGGTCATTGGCTCGTTGGTCGGGAAATGCGCGGTCTGTTTGCGGGCTTCGGTAGACTTGCGCGCCGCCCCGTATCACGGGGCCTGATTACCCAGTTCTATGTAGTGGAGGTTCGGTTGTCACTGCAGATCGATATGTCGGGGTTGGCGAGCGTAGCCTGGCTGCTGAACTCGATGGCCCTGCTCATTGCCCTGGCCGGGAGCTGGTTACTCCTGGCGACCCGCTGGCGACGGCAACTGGCGGCTGATCGGCCGCGCATGGCGGCGGGTCCTGGCCCGGCCGCCGTGGAAGATGAACGAGAGGCGACGCGTCGCCTGGATCGCTTCTTCTACGGCTTCGGGCTCGGCAGCCTTGGCCTGGCCTGGTTGCTGTCGACCTTGACTCGAATGGTCTGACCCTGTCGGCGGGGCCGGCCGCTTACAGCGGCAAGCCCGCCTTGATGCGGTGCTGATTGCGCACCGGTGTGGCATATTGCTGGATCAGGTACGGCTGCTGGACACTCGGGCAAGCGGCCAGCCGCTTGCCCCACTCGGCCTGCGCCCGAGCGATTTCCGCTTCGCTGAACAATTCCTCCAGCGTCGGGACCGGCAGGTTCGGATCGCGATCGTCCCAGATGCTGTATGCCAGGTAGTTGACCGGGAACAGGCGGTAATCGCAGAGGATCTGTCGGTCGATCTCGGCAGCCAGGAGCTTGGGATCGTCCGGCACCTGCGTGATCGGCGTGCCGAAGCTAACGTGCACTCGGCCTTTGTAGCCGGTGATGCCCAGGGCGATGCTGGTGTCGTCCTCGCCGGGGGCCTTGGAATAACCGCCGGTGGTCGCCCGAATGTACAGCTCGCGGGCCTTGGCCTGGTCGCAGGGATCGTATTCGTAACTGATCGAAACCGGGGTCGGCCGCAGTGCCGACAGCGCCTGGGAGAACGGCTCGTCCTTGCAACTCATGTGCAGCATCTTGAGGATCGCCGAGTCGGTGCGATCATCGCCATCCTTGGCGCGACCCTCGGCCTGGGCGATCCAGATCGACTCGCCATCGTTGCGAATCGAGTGATTGATGTAGGCCGAGAGCACCTGATACGCGGCCAGCTTTTCCCGGCGGCCCGTGATCGAGCGGCGCACGATGAAGCTCTTGTTCAGGCGCATCAGGTCGCTGACGAAGGGGCGCTGCAGCAGATTGTCGCCAATGGCGATACGCGGTGTGCGCATCCTTGCTTGGAAGACGGCATAGTTGACGAAGGCCGGGTCCATGACGATGTCACGGTGGTTGGCCAGAAACAGGTAGGCGCAGCCGGGCTGCAGGCCTTCCACGCCGGAGTAGGTCACGCCATCGGTGGCACGCTCGATGGTGCGGTCCAGATACATCTCGATGCGAGCCTGCAAGGTATCGACCGAGTCGATGCCGGCGAATTCGCGGCGTAGCCGTTGCGCTATAAGGGGTTTGAGTGCCCATCCCATGGGCCCTGCCAAACGCGGAAAGCGAAAGTGGGCCAGAATGTCGAGAAATTCCGGATTGGCGAACAGTCGCGCCATCACGGCAGGGACTTCGGCGTCGGCATAGGGTCGGATGGCTTCGAATTCGTCCATCATGCTCTCTGAAAGGAAACGACTGAATAACCTCAAGCGGCTTGAGGCAGGACGGCGATTATAGCGGCAAGTCACCCAGGAGACGCTGATGCTCGAGACACAGAACTATCAATGCCCCTACTGTGGCGAAGAGGGCGAGGCGGTGCTCGATCTGAGCGGGGGCGATCAGCGTTACATCGAAGACTGCGCGGTGTGTTGCCGGCCTATCGTCTTCGACCTGCGAACCGATGGCACTGACTGGCAGCTCGAGGTGTTTCGGGAGGATGAGTGATGCAGCGCATCTACGAACCGCGGGATCTGCTTGAGGCGGAAATGCTCAGCGGGATGCTGGCCGCCGAAGGCATCGAGGTGTTTCTGGTCGGCCGCCACCTGATCGGGGCCATGGGCGAATTGCCCGCGGCCGGCCTGCTGGCGCTGATGGCGCCGGATGCCCAGGCCGAGCGGGCGCGGCATCTGATCGCCGAGTACAATGGCGCCGAACCGCTGCCCGGCGACGAGCCCGAAAGCTATCCGGGCGAGCTTATCTGCTAGTCGTCGGCGTACGGTTGCCCTGCCCGATCCCACCACGAGTCTCGTTTCATGTGCGGCCGTTTTGCCCTGTTTCGTTGGAGTTCGGCCTTTGCCGCCTTGCCCGGGTTTCCGGCCGACCAGTCGCCGCATTGGAGTCTGGCCCCAGGTGCCGCCGTTCTTCTGCTGAGGCAGGAGGCTGGCGATCTGACGCTTAGCCGGGTGCGCTGGGGGCTTACGCCGGCCTGGCTGACCGATCTTTCGCGTACTCCGGCGCAAGCCCGCGCCGAAACGCTTGCCGAACAACCGATGTTTCGCGAGGCCTTCCGGCTCCGGCGCGGTGCGTTGCCCGCCAACGGCTTCTACGAGTGGCGCGGGTCTGTGCGCAAGCGGCCTTACTGGATGACGACGGAAGGCTCGCTGATGTACTTCGCGGCGATCTGGGAAGCCTATCCAGTGCAGGGCCATACCTACCTCAGTGCCGCGGTTGTAACGCTACCGGCCGCCAGTCAGCGAAGGCCGCTGATGCTGGACGAAGCCGGCTTGGCCGCCTGGCTCGACCCCGAAACACCGCTCGAGGCGCTGCAACGGTTGTTCGAAGCGCCCCAGCCTGCCCTGCGCGAGCGGCCGCTGGCGACGCTGGTCAACGATCCGAAGCTGGACGCGCCGGAGTGCCTGACGCCGGCCAACTGAGCCGGGTACGCGTCATGGGCCGTAGCGCGGACCCTGTGGTTGCCCGGCGCTCGGCGTCGCTCTAGCATACGGCGCAGATTTCCTCGGAGACGCGACATGTTCAGGTTGCATTCAGCCCCTGTAGTTTTCGCAGCGGCGCTTCTGGCCGGCTGCCAGGCCGTCAACACCACCAGTGGCGGCGCCGTTGGCGTCGACCGCAAGCAGTACATGTTCAGCATGCTGTCGACCGAGCAGGTCAACCAGATGTATGCGCAGTCCTACCAGCAAACGCTGAGCGAAGCGTCGCAGAAGGGCGTGCTGGAGAAGAACACGGCGATCAGCAAGCGAGTCAACGCCATCGCGCAGCGCCTGATCGCGGAAGTGCCAGCATTCCGACCCGACGCCGCGCAGTGGAATTGGGAGGTCAATGTCATCGACAGTCCCGAGCTCAACGCCAACTGCGGTCCGGGCGGGAAGATCATCTTCTACACCGGGTTGATCGAAAAGTTGAAGCTGACCGACGACGAAATCGCGGCGGTCATGGGGCACGAGATCGCGCATGCGCTGCGTGAGCACGGCCGCGAGGCGATGTCCAAGGCCTACGGTGTGCAGATGGCGACGCAGATCGGCTCGGCGATGGGCGTCGGCGATGGCAGCCTGCAGCTGGCCAATATGGGCGTGCAATACCTGATGACCTTGCCCAATAGCCGCAGCAACGAGAACGAAGCCGACCTGATCGGTCTGGAGCTGGCAGCCCGGGCCGGCTACGACCCCAACGCCGCGATCAGCCTGTGGCAGAAGATGGGCGCGGCGGGCGGTTCCGCACCGCCGGAGTTTCTCAGCACGCACCCTTCGTCCAGCAGCCGGACGCAATCGCTGCAGTCGACGATCCCGAAGGTGATGCCGCTTTACCAACAGAAGAAGCGGTAAGGGCGCCGCTGACCGCGATCAGGTCAGCGGAAGCTGGAAGGGGAGCGGGGTATCCAGGCCCAGCTGGGTACGAGCCCCTTCCAGGTCGAACAACGTGTTCAGTTCGTCGATATCGCCGTTCGGGTTCAGTGTCCAGAAGGACATGGCGGCCACGGTGAGGATCTTGCCGTCGGGTGCGCAGCCGAACACCGGTTTGGCCAGGGTGCCGAACAGGGTGCTGGAAGTGACGACCCGATTGCCTTCGCTCAGGCACTCGTCGACCACCACTTCCAGATCCGGTATCGCCAGACGGACTTCGCGAACGATCAGGGCGAAACCGGCATTGTTGACCGGCTGTGTAATGAATGAGCTCTTGTAGGTGAAGTAGCGACTCTGCAGCTGCTCGGCCAACGCCAGGCGACCCTTGCTCCAACTGAGATCGATGTGTTGCCGAACCCGCCGTTTTCGTTCCTCTGGTGACATGTCGCCCGAACTCCCCATGTGCCGCCAGGCGCGGCGAACGCGCACTCTAGCAGCAGTGGGGCGGCGGCGATTTGCGCTGCGTATCAGACTGGAAGCGTGCCGCTCAGCGTCAGGGCTTCGTACCCGGCGTAGAGGGCCAGCGCGGCGAAGCCGATGGCGGCAATCCGTCGTATGAGTGCCAGCGGCATGCGGTCGGCCGCGAAATTGCCGGCCAGTACCACCGGTACGTTGGCGATCAGCATGCCGAGGGTGGTACCGATGATGACCAGCCAGAAGTCGGGATACTGCGCGGCCAGCATGACGGTCGCCACCTGGGTCTTGTCACCCATTTCAGCGAGAAAAAACGCGATAAGCGTGGCTACGAAAGGGCCGAATCGGACGCCGCGCGAAGCTTCGTCCTCTTCCAGTTTGTCCGGCACCAGCGTCCACAGTGCAACCGCAGCGAAGGATGCCGTGAGGATCCAGCTCAGGGTTACAGGAGACAGCGCAGACGACACCCAGCTGCCGACACCGCCCGCGACGGCGTGGTTGACCAGCGTCGCGACCGTGATGCCCCAGATGATCGGCCATGGCCGCCGGTAGCGGGCAGCCAGCAGGAGCGCGAGCAACTGCGTCTTGTCGCCGATTTCGGCGAGCGCAACGATCAGCGTGGGGATATAGAACGATTCCAACGAGACTTCCTTGCAGGGGCGGGTCGACTAGAAAGCACCATGACACGCACGACCTGCCCACCCCGGGTCAGGTATACGTGTCATGGGTCTTGTCAAACCGGGCGCGGGCTGGCGCACCGCGCAGGGTCACATGCGCCATGGTCTGCGGACCAAGTGTGTTGACGCATGCCAGGCGAGCGGAGAGCTCGCAGGAGACTACTCCCCCAAGGACGGGCGCGAGTTTGCCCAAGGGCAGCCGGATACGCAAGTGCGATGCGGCTAGCGCTCGCGGCGGGCGCTGTAGATTCGGAAGCCGTCGGCCTCCTGCAAGGTGTCGCAGCGGCCGAGGCTCGCCTCGATCAGCGGCGGATACCGAAGAAAGGCATTGGCGACCAGGCGCAGTTCGCCGCCAGGGCTGAGGTGGCTGGCGGCCCGCTGTAGCAGCGATTCGCTCGCCTCATAGTGGGTATGCACGCCCTGGTGGAACGGCGGATTGCTGACGATCGCGCTGCAGTCGCGGGGCGCGGCGTCGATACCGTCGCCGGCGATCACGCTGGCATCCAGTCCGTTAGCGGCCAGTGTCAGCCGGCTGCTTTCGACGGCGAAGGCATCGACGTCGAGCAGGATCAGTTCGCTCTCGGGGTAGCGACGCTTCAGACAGCTGCCGACGATACCGGCACCGCAGCCGAAGTCGAGCATGCGGCCGCCCGGCAAATCGTCCAGATGCTCGAGCAACAAGGCCGTACCGCGATCCAACCGACCATGGCTGAACACGCCAGGCAAGCTCACGACCTGCAGCGGGCCGCCGATCAGCGGCAGGCTGAAACGCTGGGCCAGGCGCTCGAGATCGGGCGGCGCAGGGCTGTGGGCCACCTTGACCTGCCAGAGCTGGCAATGCCGTGCGCTGTCTAGTTTGCGCGCCTGGCCGAAGGGCGCGAGCTGCTTCGCTGCGCGTTCGATGCCGGCGCGCTTTTCGCCGACCAGATAGAGCAACCGGCCGGCCAGTTTGCAGGCCAGGGCTTCGAGCAGGTAATCGGTCAGTTCACGTGACTTGGGCAGGAAGAGGACGGCCGCTTCGAAGGGCGCCGAAGGGGGTTCGACTCCGAAGGCACAACGATCGCCAAAGCGCGCCTGCAACTGCTGGTGGTCGCCGGCATGCCAGGACCATCCCCGCGCGTTGGGCAGCTGGCCAAGCAGATCGTCGGCTGGAAGTCCGGCCAAGAGCAGCTCGCCGCTGAACAAATCGGCCTGGCGCAGGAGCACCTCGCTTCTCGGATCCATGGATGCCTCCGGGCAAAGCGCGCGAGCTTAGCAGTCTGCCTGCACCTACAGAAGCGCCTGTCAGCCGACCTGGCGCATTGGTGAGCCGGAGAAGAAGGCCCGTGCATTCTCGCTCAGCTGTCCAACGATCCGCTGGCGTGCCTCGCGGCTGCCCCAAGCGCTGTGCGGTGTCACGATCAGGCGTGGGACATCCGCGGCCAGCAGCGGGTTGTCGTTGCTGGGCGGCTCGCTGGTGAGTACGTCGGTGGCGGCGCCGCCGAGGTGGCCATGGCGCAGCGTGTCGGCAAGCGCCTGTTCGTCGATCAGTCCGCCCCGCGCCGTGTTGATGATGAACGCCGTGGGCTTCATGGCTTGCAGCTGGCGCGCGCCGATGAGGTTGCGGGTGTGTTCGGTCAAGGGGCAGTGCAGCGTCAGCGCGTCGACCTGAGGCAGGAGTTCGTCGAGCGAGAGGCGATCCGCGCGCGGTGGACGGCCGGGCAGGTTGCCGACCAGTACACGCATACCCAGCGCTTCGGCCAGGCGTGCAACGGCGCTGCCCAGTTCGCCATGGCCGAGCACGCCGAGTGTCTTGCCGTCTAGCTCGACGATGGGGAAGTCGAGCAGGCAGAATTGCCCGCTTTCCTGCCAGCGGCCCCGTGCCACGGCGGCCTGGTAATCCGGTAGGCGGGTCGCCAGGGCCAGCAGCAGGGTCAGGGTGTGCTGGGCCACCGTCGCCGTGCCGTACGCCTGGCAATTGCAGACGGTCACGCCATGCTGTCGGGCGGCTTCCAGATCGATATTGTTGACCCCCGTGGCCGCCACGAGAACCAGCTTCAGATCGGGGCAGGCGGCGAATACCGCCGGGCCCAGATTGACCTTGTTGACGATCGCAACCTCTGCGCCCTGCAGGCGTTCGATGATGTCTGTGTCCGCGGTCTGTTCATGACAGACCAGCTCATCGAAGGCCGCTCGCAGCGGGGACAGGTCAAGGTCGCTCTGATCGAGCGGGGAGAGGTCGAGAAAAACGGCGCGGAGGTTGCTCATGAACTTTACTCGTATGGAATCAGCGGGCTGACGTCCCGCCCCGAAGTTGACGGAGTTGATCGATGTACTGGACCGAGTTTCTCACAGTTGCCCTGGTGCACTTGCTGGCGGTGGCCAGCCCCGGACCGGACTTTGCAGTGGTGGTGCGCGAAAGCGTGACCCGTGGGCAGCGCAGCGGCACCTGGATGGCCATGGGTGTGGGCAGTGGCATCCTGGTGCACGTCGGATATTCGTTGCTTGGAATCGGCCTGATCGTCTCGCAGTCCATCGTGCTGTTCAACCTGTTCAAGTGGCTGGCGGCCGGCTACCTGTTCTGGCTGGGGTTCCAGGCCTTGCGGGCCAAGCCCATGCCGGCGGCCGCTTCGGTCGTCGATGGCGAGGCCATGGAGCCGCGCTCGGCGCGGCGCGCCTTTACCGTCGGCTTCATCACCAACGGACTCAATCCCAAGGCGACCCTGTTTTTTCTATCCCTATTCACGGTGGTTATCGACCCCCATACCCCGCTCGCGGTTCAGGCCGGCTATGGGGTATATCTGGCGTTCGCCACCGCGCTGTGGTTCAGCGTGGTGGCCTGGTTGTTCAGCCGCGCGCGCGTCCGTGCCGGTTTCGCCCGAATGGGGCATTGGTTCGACAGGGTGACCGGTGTGGTGCTGGTCGGGTTGGGTATCCGCCTGGCCGCCAGTGAGCTGACCTGACACCGACGAGCCTGCGACTAGGCGGGCAAGCTGGCGGGCGGGTGGCTGTCGAAACGGATGCAGGCAATGCGCGCCCGCGCAGCCAGTGCTCCGAGTGTGCATCTCGATAACATCAATAACAGGAAGCCCTCATGCTGCAGACCCGAATCATCAAGCCCGCCGATAACGCCTACGCCTACCCGCTGCTGATCAAACGACTGCTGATGTCCGGGCAGCGCTACGAGCGCAGCCGCGAGATCGTCTACCGTGATCGGTTGCGCTTCGACTACCGCGAACTCAACCGGCGCGTCGCGCGCCTGGCGCATGTGCTGACCGCCGCCGGGGTGAAGGCCGGTGATACGGTCGCGGTCATGGACTGGGACAGCCACCGCTACCTCGAATGCATGTTCGCCATTCCCATGATCGGTGCAGTCGTACACACGATCAACGTACGCCTCTCGCCCGAGCAGATCCTTTACACCATGAACCACGCCGAGGACCGCTTTGTCCTCGTCAACAGTGATTTCGCGCCGCTTTATCAGGCCATCGCCGGTCAGTTGACCACGGTCGAGAAGACGTTGCTGCTCACGGATGATGACGGGGCGAACTGCGAGCTGCCCGACTGCGTCGGCGAGTACGAACGCTTGCTCGCGGCGGCCCCGTCCGAGTACGACTTCCCCGACTTCGACGAAGACTCGGTTGCCACAACCTTCTACACCACCGGCACCACCGGCGATCCCAAGGGCGTCTACTTCACCCATCGGCAGCTGGTGCTGCACACCCTGGCCGCAGCCGTCACTGTGGGTTGTCGCGAAAATCCGACGCTGATGAGCAGCGGCGACGTGTACATGCCGATCACGCCGATGTTCCACGTCCATGCCTGGGGCTTGCCCTACGTCGCGACCATGATGGGCCTCAAGCAGGTCTATCCGGGGCGTTACGATCCTGAGCTGCTCATCGAGCTGTGGCGCCGCGAGCAGGTGACGTTCTCCCACTGTGTGCCGACGATCGTGCAGATGCTGCTCAATGCCAAGGCCGCGCAGGGCGTCGATTTCAAGGGCTGGAAGATCACCATCGGTGGCAGCGCCCTGACGCGTGGCCTTTATGAGGCGGCGCGCGGCTGCGGCATGCAGCTGATCGCAGCCTATGGCATGTCGGAAACCTGTCCACTGATCTCGGGCGCGCACCTCAACGACGAGCTGCTGCAAGCCAGCGATGACGAGCAGGTTACCTATCGACTCAAGGCCGGGGTTCCGGTCGTACTGGTCGACGCCGCGATTCAGGCGCCAGATGGCAGCTTTCTGCCGGCCGACGGCTCGTCCCAGGGTGAGCTGGTATTGCGTGCGCCCTGGTTGACCCAGGGCTATGCCGGCAACCCACAGAAGAGTGAAGAACTCTGGGCGGGCGGCTGGTTGCATACGGGCGACGTCGCCACACTGGACGAGATGGGCAACATCGACATTCGCGACCGTATCAAGGATGTGATCAAGACCGGCGGCGAGTGGATTTCCTCTCTCTCGCTGGAAGGCCTGATCAGCCGGCACGACGCCGTGCGTGACGTGGCGGTGGTCGGCGTGTCGGACGAGCGCTGGGGCGAGCGGCCGTTCGCATTGCTGGTGCTGTGCCCGGGGCAAGCGCTCGATGCGCGTGGTCTGCAGGCCTTCCTGGAACCTGCGGTGGAGCAGGGGCATATCAACAAATGGGCCATACCGCGGCAGATCGCCGTGGTCGAGGATATTCCCAAGACCAGCGTAGGCAAGTTGGACAAGAAGCGTATTCGGGTCGACATTGCCCGCTGGCTCGAAGAGGGGCATGACGCGATTTCTTCGGTCTAGCCTGGCGGGCCCTTTCTTCTTCACGGAGTCGCAAGGCGCTCTGGCTTGCCGTCCGGGCGGGGGAATCGCGGGATCGTCGGCCTGTTCCGGTTAATGCGTCAGAACGGGTGTTACCCTAGCCGCGCATTTCAGCCGGCCAGGGCCGTTCCCGTGCGCTGGCAGACGTTCCGGAGATGAAGGAAGTAACCCATGAAGAAGCTGATTAACCTGACCGCAACCGCCGCCGCGATCGCGCTGCTGGCTGGCTGCACCAACAATCCGTACACCGGCGAGCGGGAAGCGGGCAAGGCGGGCATTTATGGCGGCATCGGCGCGGTCAGCGGGGCTGTCATCGGGGCGGCGACCTCGAGCAAGAAGGACCGCGCCAAGGGTGCGCTGATCGGCGCGGCGGTCGGCGGCGCGGCTGGTGGTGGCTATGGCTACTACGTCGATACCCAGGAAGCCAAGCTGCGCCAGACGCTGCAAGGCACGGGCGTCCAGGTCCAGCGCAATGGCGACAACCTGACCCTGATCATGCCGGGCAACATTACCTTCGCCAGCAATTCGGCAGACATCTCCAGCAGCTTTTACCCGACGCTCAACTCGCTGGTGCAGGTCTTCAAGGAATTTAACAAGAACGGCGTGGATATCGTCGGGCATACCGACAGCACGGGCTCGCAGCAACTCAACCAGGACCTGTCCAACCGCCGCGCACGCAGCGTCGCAGCCTACCTCGAGGGCAACGGAGTAGCCGCCTCGCGCATCACGGCCTACGGCGCCGCTTCCAGCCAGCCCATTGCCAGCAATGACACAGCCGCCGGCCGCGCGCAGAACCGACGCGTCGAGATCAATCTGCGTCCCCTCTAAGCCTTGCAAATAAGGCGAGACCCGTACCCGGGCTCGCCTTGCCATTTTTGTGACGCCAGTTTTCTATCTGTTGTTTCGTCACACGGAACCTCTCGGCGATAAACGACTCTGAAGCTCGTGACAGCGAGCCATGTAGTGGCACCTGAGGAGGTCGAATGGAAGATCGTTCCGCTCTCCATTCTCGCAAGCCTTGGCTGCCATTGATGGTGACGTTGGCCTTGATGGCAGGGCTCGGAGGATGGGTCGGCTGGCAATGGCATGTTCAGGAAGCGCGCATTCGCAGCGAGCAGGTGCAGCGCTTCAACCTGGCGGTCAACGATATCGAAAGCACGCTACGTGAGCGCATGCGCGCCTACGAGATGGTCATGCGCGGCATGGCCGGATTGTTCATCGGTAGCGACGATGTCTCCCTCGACGACTGGAACCGAGCGTCCGACCAGCTCCAGTTACAGGACTTCTATCCCGGCATTCAGGCGCTAGGCCTGTCCCGTTACGCGCGCCCCGAAACGCTCGATGAGGTGCTGCGCCGCATCCGTGCGAACGGCCGCGAGAACTTCCGCATGTTTCCGGCCGGCCAGCGGGACGAATACCTCATCACCGATTACATCCACCCACTGGATTGGCGCAATCGCCGCGTGATCGGTTTCGACTTGATGAGCGAGGAAACGCGTCGCCAGGCGATCACGGCCGCACGCAATATCGGTACGCCCATGTTGACCGGGCCCATTCGGCTCAAGCAGGAGACCGAGGAGAACGCTCAGGTCGGCATGCTGCTGTTCCTGCCGCTCTATCGCGCCGGTGCCCCGGTCACCACCCTCGAAGAGCGCCAGGCGGCGTTCGCCGGCGCCCTGCACGGCGCCTTCCGTCTGACCGACCTGATGGAAGGTGTGGTGGGGTCGCGCAGCAAGCTGTTCCAGATGCAGTTGTTCGACGCCGCGGCGCCCGACGAACCGCTGCTGGTGGGGCGTGCGCCGGTGAGCCGCGATGCCGCGTTCCACCGGGTTCGCAACATCTATATGTATGGGCGCAGCTGGCAGCTGGAGGTGGCCAGCACGCCGGAGTACGAAGCGATCCTGCGCAGCTCGGGACGCGCCTTCAGTCTGGTGGCCGCCATGACGGCCGCCGCGCTGTTCTCGTTTCTGATCGGCGGTTACCTGTTCCTCCGTGAACGCGCGTTGCGCAGCAGCCAGAAGCTGGGCGAGCAGCTGCAGGAGCGTGAAGCGCGGTTCCGTCAGCTGATCGAGCAGCTACCGGTGGCGACCTTGCTGTGCAACGCCAACGGCCGCATCGAGCTGGCCAACCAGAGTGCCGCGACGCTGCTGGGCAGCAGCGCGGGGCTGTTGGCCGGTGAGCGGCTCAATCGCTATGTGCCCGGTGCGTTGGACCCGGATAGCTTGCTCGATACGGGGCAGCACGAAAGCCAGGCATTGCGCGAAGACGGTACGACGGTGCCGGTGTCCCTGAGCCTGACGCGCTTCAAGCGGGATGACGGCGTTCACCATCTGCTGAATCTGGTCGATCTGCAGCAACGCAAGCGCGACGAGGAACGCTTTCGCAACGTGGTCGAGGCCTCGCCCAATGCCTTCCTGCTGTTCGACCACGATGGCCGGATCGTGATGGTCAATCGCCAGA
The DNA here is from genome assembly GCF_022810315.1 of Stutzerimonas marianensis. Taxonomy (NCBI): domain Bacteria; kingdom Pseudomonadati; phylum Pseudomonadota; class Gammaproteobacteria; order Pseudomonadales; family Pseudomonadaceae; genus Stutzerimonas; species Stutzerimonas marianensis. Next base: position 323,609 of record NZ_JALGRD010000005.1, read on the forward strand.
CCGAGCTCCTCTTCGGTTACGAGCGTCAGCAGCTACTGGGCCAGCCTGTCGAGCTGCTCATCCCCGAGTCGATGCGCAAGACCTATTTCGAGATTCGCCACCGGTTGGTCCAGGAACACGAGGCTCGGCTGGGCGATAACCGCGAACTCTTCGGTCGCCATCGCGATGGCCGGCTGCTGCCTGTCGAGGTGGGGTTATCGCCGCTGCGCAGCGGTGAGGAACACCTGATCCAGGCCGTGGTGATCGACATCAGTCATCGCAAGGCCGCCGAACGGCGTCTGCGCGACCAGGCCAACGAGCTGATGGTCGCCAATCGCTACAAGTCCGAATTTCTCGCCAACATGTCGCACGAGCTGCGCACTCCGCTCAATAGCATCCTCATTCTTAGCGACCAGCTGCGACAGAACGCGTCGAGCAACCTCACCGAAAAGCAGGTTCGCCACGCCGACATCATCCACCGCGCCGGGCATGACCTGCTGCAGCTGATCAATGACGTGCTGGACCTGGCCAAGATCGAGGCCGGGCACATGCAGATCAAGGCTGAGCCGCTGAACCTGGCCGAGCTGCTGGTGGAGCTGACATCGGGAGTCGAAGCCCTGGCCGAGCAGAAAGGGCTGGCGTTGAACACAGCCATCGAGCCAGACGTGCCGGCGACCATCATCAGTGATCGGGCACGGCTGGATCAGATCCTGCGCAACCTGCTCACCAATGCCCTGAAGTTCACCGAACAGGGCCGCGTCGACATCCGCGTCGAACGCCAGCCAGGCGAGGGCGAGGCGGGTGACCGGCTGCTGTTTCGAGTCATCGACACCGGGATCGGCATCGCGGCCGAAGAGCACGAACGGATCTTCCTGGCGTTCCAGCAGATCGACGGCTCGATCAGCAGGCAATACGGCGGCACGGGCCTGGGGCTGTCCATCGCCAAACAACTGGCTGAAGTGCTGGGCGGAGGCATCAGCCTGCAGAGCGAGCCTGGCAAAGGTTCCTGTTTCACCGTCGAGCTGCCGCTGGTCTCGGCTGCCGCGCCCCAGGCCAGGCCGACGCCGCTCGCGGCCCGCCGTGGCCAGGGGCCGGGGTTGCTGATCGTCGAGGACGATGCCGATTTTGCCTCGGTGGTCGCCGAGGTCGGGCAGGCGCACGGTTTCTCCAGTGTCATCTGCGGCACCGGCCAGGACGGGCTCGAAGCCCTGGAACGGGAGCGCTTTGCCGGTGTGATCCTGGACATCCTGCTGCCGGATATCAGCGGCTGGCAGGTCTATCGTACGCTGCGTGCCGATACCCGCCATCAGGGCATGCCGGTGTACATCATCTCCTGCGTGCCTCAGCCGCACGGCTGGAACGACGAGGATGCGCGCTACCTGATCAAGCCGGTGGCACAGGCCGAGCTGGAGCGCCTGTTCATCGAGCTGGCCATGCAGGAGGCCAATCCGACTCGGCTGCTGCTGGTCGAGACCGACCCTGAGCGCCGCCGTCAGTTGCGCGAGCACTTCGACGCGCTTGGCTATCGGGTAACGGCCTGCGAGCGCAGCGAGGATGCTCGCCTGGCCTATGCCCAACAGACGTTTGCCGTGCTGGTCGTCGATTTCGACTTGCCGGATGAAGATGGCCTGGATCTTCTCGAAGCGCTCGATCGGCTGCGCTCGCTGAAGGATGTCCGGGTCGTGCTGAACAGCCGGAACCCATTATCCGAGCGAAATCTCGGAAGACTCCGACGTTATTCGTCGGTCGCCTTGTCAAAAAAAGAAGGATTGGAGCATATGGACGATGCGTTGAAGCCTCCCAAGGACTCGGCCTCGTTGGCCATCAACGAAATGGAACACCCTTTGCTGGGGCAGCGGGTGTTGTTGGTAGATCCCGACGTACGGTCGATCTATGCCCTGAGCGGCATGCTCGACGAACAGGGCCTGCAGGCGGTGCCAGCCACGGCGGGTGTCGAGGCCCTGGAACGCTTCGAGGAAGACGCCTTCGACCTGGTCATCGTCGACCTGGCGCTGCCCGAGGAGGGTGGGGCGGCGATGATCGAACAGCTGAGAAACGACTATGGTTGTCAGGTGCCTATCGTGGCCCTGGTCGAGGATGAAGACCGTATTCCCGCCGGGGCTGACGAACACCTGACCAAACCGGTCGATCGCGCCGAGCTGGTGGCGCTGCTGCGGCGCTGCCTTGGGGGTGCAGGCGCCCCGTACGAGAAATCATGAGGAGACGCGTGTGACGCATCGTTCACGCCGGGCCGGGGGCTTCGTTGTGCCGGCCGAAGTCGGAGATAAACGCATGCCCAGCAGGGGAGACGAGTGATGCCTCGCGTTCAAACCAAATCAGAGCCGCGTACCCGCACGCTTCTGGTGGTCGATGATCGCGAAGCCAACCTGGTCGCGATGGAAGCATTGCTGGGTGATGGGGACTGGCAGGTGCACACGGTCAACTCCGGAGAGGCCGCCCTGCAGGCCCTGCTGGATCTGGACGTGGAGCTGGTGCTGCTCGACGTGCAGATGCCGGGGATGGATGGCTTTGAGGTCGCGCGGCTGATGCGCAGCAACCCGCATACGCGCTATACGCCGATTATTTTCGTCTCGGCGATTGCCCATACCCGCGAGTCGGTATTGCGCGGTTACGCCACCGGAGCGGTGGACTTCATCCTCAAGCCCTTCGACCCGCAGGTGCTCAAGCACAAGATCAATACGCTGCTCAGCCATGAGCACAACCGGCGCGACCTGCAGCTACTCAGCCAGCAACTCGACAGCGCCCGTGCCTTCAATGCCTCGGTTCTGAACAACGCTGCTGAAGGCATTCTCGTGGTGGGAGAGGATGGCTACATCAGTTTCGCCAACCCGGCCATCGCGCAGATGTTGCACTCGAACGTGGACGATCTGCAGGGCACGGCACTGGTCGATCACCTGGCCTCGCCGGAAATGCCCGAGGTCTGGCGCGATACCGAGTTCTACAAACACTGGCGCAGCGGCAATACCTATCGCCTGCATGAAGCGCAATTGCACACCGCCCGCGGGACCCGCTTGCCGGTGGCGCTATCGTCCTCGCCTTTGCCGCGCCAGCAACGATCGATGGTCGTGATCGCGCTGGACATGTCGGTGGTGCGCAACCTGCACATGCAGCTCGAGACCCAGGCCGTTACCGATTCGCTGACCGGTCTGCTCAACCGCCGCGGCTTCCACCAGGCGCTCGACTCGGCGCTGGCGCGGATCGACCGCAACGGCAAGCGCATGGCGATCCTCTATATCGACTTGGATGGTTTCAAGCGCATCAACGACTCGCTCGGGCACGATGCCGGTGACGAGATTCTCTGCCGTGTCGCCCGGTTGCTGGAAACCTGCATGCGACCCTACGACATCATCGCGCGGATGGGCGGCGACGAATTCACCGCCTTGCTCGATTCGCTCGACCATCCGGAGGATGCGGCCAAGGTGGCGGAAAAGCTCATCGAGCTGATTTCGGTACGTCACAGCGTCGACGGTACCGAGGTCACTCTGGGCGCCAGTATCGGCATTGCGCATTTCCCCGATTGCGGCCGCAGCGTCGAAGAGCTGCTGCGCTCGGCGGACATGGCAATGTACGAGGCCAAACGGGCCGGACGTCAGCAGTACCGCTTCTTCTCGCGGGAGATGAACGGCCGGGCCCACGCCAGGCTGATGATGGAAGAGAACCTGCGCAGCACCATCGAGCGCAACGGTTTCGCCCTGGCCTATCAGCCCCAGGTGGTGCTGGAGAGCGGTGAACTGCGAGGCTTCGAAGCACTGCTGCGTTGGAATTTCGCTGGCCGCGGCGCGGTCGAGCCGAACGTCTTCATTCCTCTGTTGGAAGAGACGCGGCTGATCGACCGTGTCGGTGAATGGGCACTGCGCGAAGGGCTGGCGCAATGCCGGGACTGGCGCGAGCGCTTCGGTGACAAGCTGATCCTGAGTTTCAACGTCAGTCCGGTGCAGTTCGGCCGGGCGGGCCTGCTCGACGAGCTGCGGCGCCTGCTCGACGAATATCAGCTCGACCCGGGCCAGCTGGAACTGGAGGTCACCGAGGGTGCCCTGATGCAGGACCTGGAACAGAGCTGCGACAAGCTGCGGCAGTTACGCGAGCTGGGCGTTCGCGTCGCGGTGGACGACTTCGGCACCGGCTATTCCTCGCTGGCGTACTTGCGGCACTTCGAGCTGGATACGCTCAAGATCGACCGGCTGTTCATCGCCAACATGCTCGACTCCCCGCGTGACGCGGCGGTGGTCAGCACCATCATCGATCTGGGGCGCAACCTGGGGCTGGAGGTGATCGCCGAGGGGGTCGAGACGCTGGCCCAGCGGGACTGGCTGGTCGAGCACGATTGCCAAGTCATGCAGGGTTTCCTGGTAGCGCCAGGGCTGACGGTCGAGGACGCGTTGTCCTTCCCGCATTCGGTCGATTGGCGGGAGCTGGAGCAGACCCCCGACTGAGCGGGTCAGCGGGGCGGAAACTCCCGATGAAGGGCGTCGAGCAGATCGTCCTTCTCGCTCCAAAGCTCGTTGACCCATTCCTGAAAGCTCAGGCGGTAGCTTTCGTCCTGGTCGTAGCTGCGGCCGAGGAATTCCGGAGGGATGGGTTGTGAGTCGATGCGCATCACCACCCGGCCGATTCGGCCGCAGAGCAGGTCCCAGAAATCCGGCCTGCCGTCAGGGTAGTGGATGGTCACGTTGATCAACGAGACCAGCTGTTCACCCATGGCATCGATGACGAAGGCGATACCGCCGGCTCGCGGCTTGAGCAGATGGCGATAGGGCGTACCCTGTTCGATGTGCTTGTCGTCGGTGAAACGAGTCCCTTCGAGGAAGTTGAACACCGACACCGGATTGGTCCGATAGCGCTCGCAGGCCCGGCGGGTCGTGGCCAGGTCCTCGCCGCGCTTCTCGGGATGCTTGGCCAGGTATTCCTTGCTGAAGCGCTTCATGAACGGAAACTCCAGCGCCCACCAGCACAGACCGATCACCGGGACCCAGATCAGCTCCTGCTTGAGAAAAAACTTGAGAATCGGCATGCGGCGGTTGAGCTGGTATTGCAGCATCAGAATGTCGGCCCAGCTCTGGTGGTTGCTGGTCACCAGATAGGAGTGGTGCATGTCCACTTTCTCCAGCCCCCCCACATCCCACTCGGTACGCCTGACCAGGTCCATCCAGAAGCTGTTGACCGCCATCCAGGACTCGGCGATCCAGTGCATGCCGAAGCGCAGGGCGCGCTGGATGCGCGGGATGGGGAGCAGCAGTTTAAGCAGCGACAGCGCGAACAGCGGCCAGCACCAGAACAGGGTATTCAACGCCAGGAACAGGCCGGCTAGGACGCCCCGGATCGGGGCGGGCAGGAAACTCAGCATCTAGGGTCTCGTTCGTACTACAAATCTGGCGCAAAGAGTAACGATTGCGCACCGAACTGCAAGCAAACGATGGCCTTGGCGTGGTGGGTCCATCCCGGCCGATGACGCCGGGATGGACGGCGGCCGTCAGGCCTTCTGGCTGTCGGCCTGCAGGGCGGTGAGGGCGATAGTGAAGACGATGTCGTCGACCAGGGCGCCGCGAGACAGGTCGTTGACCGGCTTGCGCAGGCCCTGGAGCATCGGCCCCACGCTGATCACGTTGGCACTGCGCTGCACAGCCTTGTACGTCGTGTTGCCGGTGTTCAGATCCGGGAAGATGAACACCGTCGCCTGGCCGGCCACAAGGCTGTTCGGCGCCTTCTGCTTGCCCACACTGGCGACCGAGGCGGCGTCGTACTGCAGCGGGCCGTCGATCGGCAGGTTCGGTGCGCGCTCCTGGGCAATGCGCGTCGCTTCGGCGACTTTTTCCACCTCGGCCCCGCTGCCGGAGGTGCCGGTCGAATAGCTGATCATGGCCACTCGCGGCGTGACGCCGAGGGCCACCGCGGATTCGGCGCTCTGCAAGGCGATTTCCGCCAGCTCGGCGGCGCTCGGGTTGGGGTTGACGGCGCAGTCGCCGTAGACCAGCACCTGGTCCGGCAGCAGCATGAAGAATACCGATGACACCAGGCTGTAGCCCGGCGCTGTCTTGATCAGCTGAAGAGCCGGGCGAATGGTGTTGGCCGTCGTATGTACCGCGCCGGAAACCAGGCCGTCGACCTCGTCGAGCGCCAGCATCATGGTGCCGAGTACGACGGTGTCCTTGAGCTGCTCGCGTGCATCGTCCGGGGTCAGCCCCTTGGCCTTGCGCATTTCGCACATGGGCTCGACGTAATGGTTGACGATCAGTTCGGGATCGAGAATCTCCAGGCTCGCGGGCAGGCTGATGCCCTGTTCGCGCGCGACCGCTGCGACTTCCTCCGGCTTGGCCAGCAACACGCAGCGGGCAATGCCGCGCTCCTGGCAGATGGCCGCGGCGCGGATGGTGCGCGGCTCGTTGCCTTCCGGCAGCACGATGCGCTTGTTGGCCTGTTGCGCACGCTTGACCAGTTGGTAGCGGAAGGCCGGCGGCGACAGGCGCAACTCCGTGCGTGGCACGCTCAGGCGCGTGTGCAGCAGGTCGGGCTGCAGGTGCGTCGCGATGAAGTCGGTGACCTGGGTGGCGCGCTCGATGTCGTCCGCCGGGGTTTCCTTGTTCAGCCCGAACAGGTTGGTCGCGGTGTCGTAGGAGCCGGTCTGTACCGTCATCACCGGCAGGCCACCGTCGAGCGCCGCCTTGCACAGCTCGAGGATGCGCGGGTCGGGTTCGAAGTCGCTGCATAGCAGCAGACCGGCGAGCCTGACGCCATTGAGGGACGCGAGGCTGGCGGCGAGGATGATGTCGTCGCGATCACCGGGCGTCACCACCAGCACGCCGGGCTGCAGCAGTTGGACGGTGTTGGGTACGGCGCGGGCGCAGAGCACGATCTTGCCGACGCGGCGTTGCTCGGCTTCACCGGCGTGTAGCACCTTGGCGCCGAGCAGCTCGGCGATGTCGCGGGTACGCAGTGCGTTCAGCTCCTCGGCGAAGGGGATCGCGCCAAGCAACTGGAAGTCCGGAGTGCCGAGCAGCGGCAGCTGCTCCTTGAGGCGATCGATGAACGCCGGCACGCCGTCGTCGCTCTTGATCTTGTTGAGGACCACGCCCAGCACCTTCGGGTCCTTGGCGCCGCCGAACAGCTGTGCCTGGATCTCGATGCGCTCGGCCATCCGCTTGAGCGTGTCGTTGCCTTGCGCCGAGATCAGGATGACTTCCGCATCGAGGCTTTTCGCCAGTTGCGTATTGATCCGCGAGGTGTGGTTGAACTCGCGCGTCGGCACCATGCCTTCGACGATCACCACGTCCTTGCCGGCGGCGACTTCCTGGAAGCGGCTGACCGCCTCCTCGAGCAGCAGGTCGAGCTCGCCGTTGGCCAGCTGGCGCTCCACCTGCTCGAGCGCGAGCGGCTCGGGCGAGGTGATGCCGAGCGTGCTTTCCACCAGCAGACGAGAACGTTCGCGACCCTGGTCGAGCGGGAAGGGTTGGGCGATCGGCTTGAAGAAACCGACCTTCAGGCCGGCGCGTTCGAGCGAACGGATCAGGCCGAGGCTGATGGAATTGAGTCCGCCGCCGAATCCGCAGGGGGCGAGAAAAAGTGTGTGCATGAAGATCTCCTGTCGAGCGGCATGGTCGAGCATGGCTGTGCGAGCAAGGCGATACCCGACGGTAGCCCGTCGGGTGGTGCGGCCGGGGCTGCGTGGGCTAGGCGTCCAGCAGTGCCAGCGTGTCCAGTGCGATCTGGCGTTCTTCGTTGGTCGGCACCACCAGCACGCGGGTGCTGCCTTCGGCCTGGATCTCGCCACCGACGCCGCGGGTGCAGCGCTCGTTGGCTTTTTCATCGAGCTTGAAGTTGAACAGTTTCAGGTGCTCCAGCGTCCGGCTGCGTACCGCGACCGAGTTTTCGCCGATACCGCCGGTGAAGATCAGGCCATCGAGTCGCGGCAGCGCACAGGCCATGGCCGCGAGCGACTTGGCCAGGCGATAGCAGAACACTTCCAGGGCCAGCTTCGCGCCGGCGTGCCCTGCGATCCTGGCCTCATGGAGCGTTCGCAGGTCGTTGGACAGGCCGGACAGGCCCTTCAGGCCGCTGTCATGGTTGAGCATCCGGTCGATCTGCTCGAGGCTCCAGCCCAGCGTGCGGTGCAGGTAGCTGTGCAGGTTGGGGTCGACGTCACCGCTGCGCGTGCCCATGACCAGGCCTTCCAGCGGTGTCAGGCCCATGCTGGTGTCACGGCTTTCACCGTTGACGATGGCGCAGGTCGAGCAGCCGTTGCCCAGGTGCGCGGCCAGCCAGCAGCTGTCCTCGACCGGCAGGTTGGTCATCTCCGCGGCGCGCTTGCTGACGTAGTTGTGGCTGGTGCCATGGAAGCCGTAGCGGCGAACGCTGTGTTCCTTGTAGAGAAACTCCGGCACCGCATAGCGGAACGCGTGTTCCGGCATGGTCTGGTGGAAGGCGGTGTCGAACACGCTGACCTGCGGCAGGCCCGGGAACAGCGTCATGGCCGCATCGATGCCCACCAGGTTGGCCGGGTTGTGCAGCGGTGCCAGTTGCGCACTGTCGCGAATCGCCTGGAGCACGTCCTCATTGATCAGACTGGAGCCGGTGAAATGCTCGCCCCCATGCACCACGCGATGGCCGATGCCGTCCAGCTGACCGCCCGCGGCCTCCTGAGCCAATGGCAGCAGTTGTTCGAGTGCGGCGCGATGATCGGCACCCGCGATGTTCAGGCTCTGCTTGGTGTCTCCCTGTTGCCAGTGAAGGACGGCTTCGGGACTGCCGAGACGTTCGGCCAGCCCCTGCAGCGGGAAGGTTGCCTGGGCTTCGTTGACCAGTGCGAACTTGATCGACGAACTGCCGCAGTTAATCACCAGGATGTTTCGAGCGGACATCGGTGCTCCTTTGGGTGCGAGAAATAATTGTTGAAATGGTCATCTACGCTTGCTGGCCCGGATTCTTGCATAACGCCGGCCCCCGGGATGCTCTCCAAAGGTTGTATGCGGCACCGTCGCTGGCAGGAGTTGATCTGGCTCAAGCGCGGCTGCCGGTAGTCCCCGAAATGCCGAGCCGGTTCGCAATCACCGCGGGTCGCGGTTAGACTTTGGCCTCACATTCCCCAGCAAAGGTTTCGAGTCATGCAGATTGCCGCTAACAAGGCTGTGTCAATCGACTACACCCTCACCAATGATGCCGGTGAGGTGATAGACAGCTCGGCCGGCGGCGCACCGCTGGTCTACCTGCACGGTGCAGGCAACATCATTGCCGGTCTGGAAAAAGCCCTGGAAGGCAAGCAGGGCGGCGACGAAGTCAAGGTCGCCATCGAGCCGCAGGACGCTTACGGCGAGTACAGTCCGGAGCTGGTCGCGACGCTGAACCGCGCGATGTTCGAGGGCGTCGACGAGTTGGAAGTGGGCATGCAGTTCCACGCCTCCGGTCCGGATGGCGGCATGCAGATCGTCACCATCCGCGACGTGGAAGGCGATGACGTGATCGTCGACGGCAACCACCCTCTGGCCGGCCAGCGCCTGAACTTCGAAGTGAAGATCGTCGACGTGCGTGAGGCCAGCGAAGAAGAAATCGCTCATGGTCATATCCATGGCGAAGGTGGCCATCACCACTGATTCGCGCCCAACCGCGAGCCATTCGTGACAAGACCCGGTGCGCACGACCGGGTCAGAGAGCGCTTCGGTCCTGCCGAGGCGCTTTTTTACCCTCTGGAGAGAGAAAATGAGCGCGTTCCATGAGTTGATACTCCCGGGGCTTGCGGGTCAGGAGTTGCCGTTGGCGCCGTTGAAGAGTCAGGTGACGCTGGTGGTGAACGTCGCTTCGGAGTGCGGTCTGACGCCACAGTACAGCGGTCTTCAGGCCCTGCATGAACGCTATCGGGATCGCGGTTTCGGCGTGCTTGGCATCCCGTGCAACCAGTTCGCTGCGCAGGAGCCGGGCAACGAGGCCGAAATCCTTCGATTCTGCGAGCAGCAGTACGGCATCACCTTTCCCATGAGCAGCAAGCTCGAGGTCAACGGCCCGCGCCGCCACCCGCTGTATCGCTTGCTGGCTGGCGAAGGTGCCGACTTCCCGGGCGACATCAGTTGGAACTTCGAGAAGTTCCTGGTCGGCCAGGATGGGCGCGTGCTGGCGCGCTTTTCCCCACGTACCGCGCCGGATGACCCAGTCCTGATCCAGGCCATCGAAAACGCCCTCGGCTGAGGCACACGCGTCGCGTCACCTCTGGGTTGTACCGGTGCGCGGGGCTGTGGTGCAGACGATTCGACGGCGCTCGATCATCCTCGGGGTCGTTGTCGCTCGATAAACGTCATGGATGATGCTGTCGATCCGAGACGACCGGTCATATCCTCGGCCCCATGAACAGCCGAGCTCGAATCGACAAGCGTGCCCTGATCCTCGCCAAAGGCGCCGAGGTGATGACCCGACGTGGCTATCACGGTACCGGTGTGCTGGAGATCGTCCAGGCCGCCGGGATCCCCAAGGGCTCGTTCTATCACTACTTCGCCAGCAAAGAAGACTTCGCCCTGCAGGCGCTCGATCACCTCTATACGCCGCGGTTGGCACGCTACTGCCGCGCCCTGCAAGACCCATCGCGTACGCCGCGCGAGCGCATCCTGGCCTATTACGGCGAGCTGGTCGCGCATTTCGCCCGCCAGGCCAACCCGGAATATCACTGTTTCATCGGCAGCCTGAGTTTCGAAATGGCGGAGCTGTCGCAGCCGATCGGCCAGCGGGTCGAAGCGATCCTGCAACGCTCGGTCGCATTGCTCGCCGATTGCCTGGAGCAGGCACGTGCGGAGGGGGAGGTGGATGTTTCGGTCGATTGCGCTGCCCTGGCCGAATTCATCGGCAACGCCTGGGAGGGAGCGCTGATGCGGATGAAGGTCGGGCGCAGCAGCACCCCCTTGTCGATTTTCCTGGCTCAATTGGAGCGTCTGCTCACACCGCACTGATTTTTTCGGCTTGAAAGGAGACGACCGGTCGCCTTTCCCGACTGCGAACGAACCTACACGGAGAGAAACCCATGAACGCCGCCGTAAACGCCCTGTTTCAACCCTTCCAGCTCGGTGCGCTGCAATTGCCGACGCGCGTCGTGATGGCGCCGATGACCCGCTCCTTTTCGCCCAATGGCGTGCCGACTGCGCAGGTGGTGGAGTACTACCGGCGCCGCGCGGTGTCGGGCGTTGGTTTGATCATCACTGAAGGCACCACGGTCGGACATGCAGCGGCCAACGGCTACCCACAAGTGCCGCGCTTTTACGGCGAAGATGCGCTGGCGGGCTGGAAGACGGTCGTGGACGCGGTGCATGCCGCCGGAGGGAAGATCGTTCCCCAGCTCTGGCATGTCGGCAATGTGCGACGCAAGGGCACTGAACCCGAGCCGGAGGTGCCGGGCTACGGGCCGATGGAAAAGCTCAAGGACGGACAGGTGATCGTCCATGGCATGACCCGCGACGACATTCAGGCGGTCATCGCCGCGTTCGCCCAGGCCGCGCGCGACGCCAAGGCGATCGGCATGGACGGCGTGGAGATCCACGGTGCCCATGGCTACCTGATCGACCAGTTCTTCTGGGAGGGTAGCAACCAGCGCACCGACGAGTACGGTGGCAGCCTGGCGAATCGCTCGCGCTTTGCCATCGAGCTGGTCGAGGCGGTGCGTGCGGCGGTGGGGCCGGACTACCCGATCATCTTCCGCTTCTCGCAATGGAAGCAGCAGGATTACACGGCGCGCCTGGTCACTACACCCGAGGCGCTTGGTGAGTTTCTCGCGCCCCTGTCGGCGGCTGGCGTGGACATCTTCCATTGCTCGACCCGGCGCTTCTGGGAGCCCGAATTCGAGGGCTCGGACCTGAATCTCGCAGGCTGGACACGCAAGCTGACCGGCAAGCCCACCATCACCGTAGGCAGCGTCGGCTTGGATGGCGAGTTCCTGCAGTTCATGGTCAAGACCGACAAGGTCGCCCAACCGGCCAATATCGAAGGGCTATTGGAGCGGCTGAACAAGCAGGAATTCGACCTGGTCGCGGTGGGACGTGCATTGATCTGCGACCCGGACTGGGCGGTGAAGGTCCGCGACGGGCGGATGGACGAGATCCTGCCGTTCAGTCGAGAAGCGCTGAAGACGCTGGCTTGATGTCGTCGGGCGCCGCCTGAGCGGCGCCCGGACTCATTGAGACGCGCCCGGGTAGCCCGAACCCTTGAGCAGTCGGGCCAGGTGCACGGCGTTGCGGGCCAGCATTGCGTTGGTCTTGGCGATTTTCTCGCCCGGGTCTTCGAGATCCTTGTAGTCGGTGGACCCCATCGCCTGGCCGACCCAGTAGGTGCAGCCATTGGCCGGGATGCTGAAGCCCACGTCATTGAGGCCCTGAAACAGCTCCGCCACGACGTGGTGAGCGCCATCTTCATTCCCGACCACGGCGGCGCAGGCCACCCGGCCGTACGAAACCATCCGTTGCTCGTCATCCAGCTCGCCGATGAAGGCGTCGAGCCGCTCCAGTACCCGTTGGCAGACGCTGGACGGGTGGCCAAGCCAGATCGGCGTGCCCAGGATGAGGATGTCGGCCGCAAGTACCTTGTCGCGAATCATCGGCCAGTCGTCGCCTTTGCCCTCGTCGGAGGTCACGCCGGGCTTGATGTTGAAGTCCACGGCCCTGATCTGTTCGCAGGTCACGCCGAGCCTGGAGAGCTCCTGCATGGCCTGGCTCAGCAGCAGTTCACAGGATGAAGGCTGCGCAGAGGCCTTGAGGGTGCAGTTGATCGCGAGGGCTGATAACGCCATGGGCGGGTCTCCCGGGTTGGGCTGTCAGAACGGGTTGTCCGTATCTAGACAGCCGCCCCCCACACCGTTCACCTCGACCTGACGGGCAGGTTCGGGTTCTGGCCACCCTCGCGCACCCAGAACACCGTCGCCCCTGCCACCGCGGCGGGCATGATCAGCAGGTTGAGCCCGGGCACCAGCAAAGCCGCATAGGTCACCGCACCGAAGCTCAGGCTCTTCCAGCGGCGCTGGCGCAGCCAGACCATCATGTCCGCCCAGCTCATCTTGTTGTTGTCCGCCGGATAGTCGATGTACTGCACGGCCATCATCCAGATGCCGAACAGCAACCACAGCGGCGCCGCCACGATGTTCGCCACCGGAATGAAAGAAAGCACCAGCAGACCCAGCGCCCGCGGTGCGAAGTAGGCCAGCTTGCGGGCCTCGCGGCCCAAGGTGCGCGGCAGCATGGCGAACAGTTCCGCCCAGCTGAAGGGCGGTGAACTGTCCTCGCCGCGGGCCACGGTCTCGACTTTCTCTGCCAGAAAGCCGTTGAACGGCGCCGCGATGATGTTCGCCAGCAGGGTGAAGGTGAAGAACACCATGAGCACCACCAGTGCGACGAACAGGGGCCAGAGGAGGTATTCCAGGAAGCTCAGCCATTCCGGCAGGCTGGGCATGAAGGTATCGACCCAGCCGTCGAACTGGCGCAGCGCGAGGTAGATCAGGCCGGCGAACAACAGCAGGTTCACCGTGACGGGCAGGATCACGAACAGACGCAGCCCTGGGCTGAGGATCAGCCGCAGGCCTTCGCGCAGATACTGCGGGCCGGAAAGGGCGGTGATGGGCATCGGAAGGCTCTCTCGCTAGGGACCGGCCCGGACCTTACCGGCTTTGAAGGGGTGGGGGAAGGTCCGCAAGCGCAGCGATAGGCGCCGGCTATGCAGCCGATCAGATTAAGCCAATGGCCGGCGGCAAGCCTGGGCCTTAGGCTTGCCGCCGAGTTTCTCCTTTTTGGTTTCAGGGCCGTCCGCTTTCAAGCCTTCCCCAAGTGCCTGGACGGCCCTTTTTTTATTCAGGATTTGCGTGTCAGTGGTTGCTGGTCGAAGCGTACGCCCTGCAGGCCCGTTTCCATGAGCGCGCGGATATTGCTGTGGTCCTGGCCGGCGGGGTTGTCCAGCACGGAGCGATAGTGCTCGCCAAAGGCCAGTAGCGCCTCTTCGTCGGAGAAGGCTTCGAGGATGGCCATCCCCAGGACCTTGCACGACCCTTCGTTTTCTCCCGCCGCGTTTTCTACTTCGCCGTTGACGAACCGGGTTGGCCGGTACTCGTAGGTGTTGGTGATGTAAGCGAGCGTATCGCTGAACGGATGGTTCTCGTCGCGCAGACGGGCGCGAAACTGCCGTAGATCACTCATGATTTCTGACTCTTCTCGAAGGCGGCCTGCTGTTCAGGCGTCGCCTCTTTCTGGTAGCGCTTCTTCCATTCGGCGTAGGGCATGCCGTACACCTCCTCGCGGGCCTGGTCGATGCTGACGTCGATCTCCAGGTCGTCGGCCGCCGCCTTGTACCACTTCGACAGGCAGTTGCGACAGAAGCCGGCCAGGTTCATCAGGTCGATGTTTTGCGCGTCGGGGCGGCTGCGCAGGTGCTGAACCAGGCGCCGAAAGGCAGCAGCTTCGAGTTCGGTGCGTTCTTGATCATTCATCTCGTGAGTCTCGGCGTTGCAGACGTGCTCGGATCATAACCTTCGCCTGTGACCCGCTGCCAGCCATCGCCCGGCTGAACGACGGCTACGGGCCACCGCGGCTGCTCAGTCGCGGTGCGCGGCGAGCGTAATCGATACCGATTCGGCGAAGCGCAAGGCGTGCGGCTTGTCGACTTCCACTTCGGCATAGCGCACCTGGTCGTAGCGCATGACCAGATCGAGGATTTCCTGCGTGAGTCGCTCGAGCAGCGCGAAGCGATTGTCCTCGACGTGCTGGATGATTGCCTTGGTGATGGTGCGGTAGTTCAGGGCGTGCTCGATGTCGTTGTCGCGCACCGCCTCGGCGGCTGGATAAAGCATGGTCAGGTTGATGAGCACGTCCTGCTTGTTGCGGATTTCATCTTCCTTGATGCCGATGTAGGTGCGCAGGCGCAGGTCCTTGACGCGGATGCGCGCCATGGCCGGTTCGAGTCGAGGCATGAGGTTCCCTCTGATCAGACAAGGTGGCGACCGCCGTTGACGGCCAGTGTGGTTCCCGTGACGTAGGGATTATCGAGCAGGTAGCGCAGGCTCTGGTAGATCACCTCGGCGCCCGGCTCGATGCCCAGGGCCGACTTGGCCAGCGCCTTGCGCCGGTAAGCCTCGTCGTCGCCTTCGTTGAACTGGATCAAGGCCGGCGCGATGCCGTTGACCTTGATAGCCGGCGCCAGGCTGGCGGCGAAGGACAGGGTGAGGTTGTCCAGCCCGGCCTTGCTGGCCGCATAGGCGATGTGCTTCTTGCTGCCGGCACGGGTGACGTCGTCGCTGATGTGCACTATGTCCGCCGGCCCACCGTGGCGCAGCAGGTCGGCGCAGTGCAGGTTGATCAGGTACGGCGCGAGCATGTGCACTTCGAACATGCGCTGGAAGACCTCGGCCTCGCGACCGGCTTCTTCGCGCTGCCAGCCAGAGGCGTTATGGACGATGGCGCGCAGGGCCGGGGTCTGCTCCCGCAGAGCCTCGATGAACGCCATGATGCCCTCGGCGCCGGAAAAGTCGGCGTGCAAGGTGGTCGCGCCGCGCTCGCGCAGACGGTCCACGCCGGGGCGATGAGAGCGATAGCTGATGATGACCGGCTGGCCGGCGTCGAGCAGTCGTTCGGCGCAATGCAGGCCGATACGCTGGCCGGCGCCGGTGATGAGGATGGGGGCGTTGGCTTGGCTCATGGGGGTCCGCTGATTGCCGATGGGCGCCCGGAAGGTGCGCCCGGGCGACGATGGCGGTCAGCTTACACCGCGGCGGCGGTCGGCTGCTCGATTCGCCGCCGTCAACTGTCCTCGGGCGGGAGCGGCTGTGGCAGTTCGGGTTGGAGCTCGGGGTGCAAACGCTGGTGCTGTTCGTAGAGGTAGGATCGGATGCGTTCGGCATCCTTGCCCTTCGGATATTCGACTTCGTAGGCGGTCATGCCATCTTCGGTATCGCGAATCCGCCAGCCGTCGACTTCCAGCGACTCGTTACCCGGCAGGGCCAGGCGCAGGTGCAGGTGCTTGGGCGCCTGTTTCGGACCGCTGTCGACCACCAGGCCGTTCGGCGACAGTTCGTGGACGCTCAGGGCGGTCTTGTCCCCGTTGGTCGACAGCAGTGGCAACGGCTCCTCGAGGTGCAGGCGCCAGGCGCGCAACACCGGGCCACGCTCATAGATGGTGGGAGGGGCCAGCTGCATGGTCAGGCTATGGAACTCGTCCTCGGTCAGCTGCAGCGGAAAGGACATGCAATAGTCCTCCAGCTCGGCCTCGAGCGTCAGGTTGGCCTTGGCGGCCAGTTGCAACAGCAGGGCATTGGCCCGGTCGCCGCCGTCGATCCGGAAACCGGCACGGGATTCACCGGGTTCGGCGCGTGCGCGCGAACTGTTGACCAACTCGTTGATGTACGCCAGTTCGGCGCTGCTCAGCTCGATTTTATCCGCCATTTCGATGTCCCTTTACCAGGCGGCCAGTCATACCCGATGCACCGTTGCCGCTACGGTGCGCCTCGATCAGCAGGTAGACAGTAGGAAGTATTGCCGACGCGGGCTGCGACAGCCAGTTTGCCGGCAGGTTCCCTCGGCAGACGGTCAGATGCGCGCCGAATCTGGCGAGTGTAGTTCCGGCCGGGGCAGGCAAATGTGTCGAATGCGGCATAATGCGTGGCTGAATTCGCAAGGGAGCTTCCCATGAAAATCGCCATTCTCTCCGGCACGGTCTATGGCACCGCCGAAGACGTTGCCCACCATGCCGCTGAAACGTTGAAGGCCGCAGGCTTCGAAGCCTGGCACGCCCCGCGGGCGCAACTGGCGCAGCTCGTCGAGTTCGGCCCAGAGGCCCTGTTGGTCGTTACCGCCACCACTGGCATGGGTGAGTTGCCGGACAATCTCGTCCCGCTGTACACCGCGATCCGCGATCAGTATCCGGCGTGGCAGGGCTTGCCTGGCGGTGTCATCGCGCTGGGCGACGCCAGCTATGGCGACACCTTCTGCGGCGCCGGCGAATTGATTCGCGAACTCTATGCCGAGCTCGGCGTTCGCGAAGTGGTGGAGATGCTGCGCCTGGATGCCAGCGAGACGGTGACGCCACAAACCGACGCCGAGCCTTGGCTCGAGCGCTTCGCCCAAGCCTTGCGCGCTTGAGTCTGTCCTCTCCGGCCATCAGCCTGGCTGGAAAGGCAACTTCCCCGGCGCGGCAGCCTCGCTAGACTCAGTCGAGTCGACAATAACGATAAAAGAGGTGCCGCGTGACTGCTCTGCAAACGATTCCTTCGCTCAAGCATCAGGTCAGCCCCGCCGAATGGCAGGCGCGGGTCGATCTGGCGGCCTGTTACCGGCTGGTCGCACTGCATGGTTGGGATGACCTCATCTTTACCCATATCTCGGCAAAGATTCCCGATACCGACGAGTTCCTGATCAATCCCTATGGGCTGATGTTCCATGAGATCACCGCGTCCAGTCTGGTGAAAATCGATCTGGCCGGGAACAAGCTGATGGACACGCCCTACGACATCAATCCGGCCGGCTACACCATCCACAGTGCGGTGCACGAGGTTCGCCACGACGTCGCCTGCGTGATGCATACCCACACGGCCGCCGGCGTGGCCGTGTCTGCACAACGGCAGGGACTGTTGCCGATCAGCCAGCAGTCGCTGTTCGTCCTTGCCAGCCTGTCGACTCACGCCTATGAGGGCGTGGCCCTGAATCACGAGGAAAAGGCGCGGTTGCAGGCCGACCTCGGCGAAACCGGCTTCATGCTCTTGCATAACCACGGCCTGATGACCTGTGGGCCCAGCGTGCCCGACACCTTTCTGATGATGTTCACTTTCCAGCGCGCCTGCGAGGTGCAGGTCATGGCCCAGGCGGGCGGTGCCGAGCTGATCCCGATCCCGCAGCAGATCCTCGCGGGTGCCAAGGCAATGGCCGCCGGCGTGACACGGAGCAAGGGTGGGATGGGCGGAGCGTTGGCCTGGCCGGCACTGCTGCGCAAGCTCGACCAGCAAAGCCCCGGCTACGACAGCTGATTGTCCCGCTTGGCGCCTGCCACGAACGCGATGAGTTCGGGATAGAAGGCGCGGAAGTCTGCCTGGAGCGGTTGGTAGAGCTGCTCCAGGTCGGCTGCGCCGCCGGCCAGGCCTTCCGGGCGGGACAGCCTTCGGCTCATGTTGCCGACCACCCGCTCCATGACACCGAATTCGCGGTAGCTGCCCAGCCAGTCCTGCGCCGCCATGCGCGGGGCGATCATCGCCAGCGTGCCGGGCAGTTCGGCTTGCGCCTCGAGCACTTGATAGACCCGTGCGGTAAAGCGCGGCAGGGGCTCGTCGGCATAGTCGTGCCAGTGGACCGCCAGGCAATGATCGAAGAACAGATCGACGAGGATACCCGCGTAGCGACGCCGGTCCCGGGCGAAGCGCTGCTTGGCCTGAAGCACCAGCGGGTGGCTGTCGGTATAGGCGTCGATCTGTCGATGCAGGCGGATTCCAGCCTCGATGTCCGCCGGCCAGCGACCCTGCAACGGCCCCTTGACGAAGTCGCCGTAGAGGCTGCCCAGCAGCTCGCCCGGCTGCGTACCGCCAAGGTGTAGGTGCGCGAGATAGTTCATGCGGGCCAGTTTAGCAGCGCTTCCTTGCGTCAGGCTTGCATCAGGCGGCCTGGCGCAGGGCGGGCGGCTCGCCGAAAAGCACCTCGTGGATCTGCGCATGGCAGAGCCGGCCGAGCCGGCTGCGCTCCATCGTTGTGGTGTCGATCGGTGGGAGTAGGTGAATCTCGACGATGGCGCGGTCGCGAGACATCAGCCGAAACAGGTGGGACAGCAGGTCGTCGTCACCGACAAAAGGTGCGATGGGGTCGGGTTGTCCGTCGCGCAAATAGCGGATTGCCACCGGCTGGATCGGCGTCGCGGTCTCCACGGCACAGGCCAGCAGACGAGGATGGAAGGGTCGCAGGCTGGTGCCGTCCGTGGTCGTGCCTTCTGGAAAGATCAGCAGGTTACGGCCCTGGCGCAGGTGGTCGCCCAGCTGGCGGCCGAGCGCCAGCGTATCCCCCTGGCCGCGCTGGATGAAGCGCGTGCCGGCCTGCGCGGCGAGCCAGCCAAGCAAGGGCCATTGGCGGACCTCCGCTTTGGCAAGGAAGGTCATGGGCACGAGCATGCCCAGCAGCGGGATGTCGCTCCAGGACTGGTGATTGGCAAGCCACAGCATCGGTCGGGTAGGGCGCTCGCCGGTCAACCGGACCTCGACCGGCAGCGCTGCGGTCAGGCGGGCTAGAAACCACTGGCATAGTCGCTGTCTTGTTGCCTGCGGCGCGGGCCGTCCGAGCCGCGCGCGCAGGCTCAGGCCGCAAGCGAGTGACAGACCGATGGCGATCACCCCGGCCAACCGCGCCAGGCGGACGAGGGTGCGCAGCCGGCGCATCAGACCGCAGCCTTGAAGTGACGGGCGTAGCGCGGGCAAAGCTCGTCCCGCTTGAGCAGGATGAACACGTCCGCCACCTGGAAATCCGGGTCCCAGCAGGGCTCGCCACAGATCTTCGCGCCAAGGCGCATGTAGGCTTTCAGTAGGGCCGGAATCTCTGCGGTGACGTTTTCCGGCAGCTCCAGCGATGGCAATGGATTTTTCGGTCGCGCATGCAGCAGATCGGTCGACAGGTATCGCTCACGCAAGCGCTGCATGACGGCCAGCGCCTGGATGCCGCCGTCGCGCATCGGAATGCTGGCACACCCCATGAGGTAGCGGTAGCCGCCCTGGTTCATCGCCTCGGCCAGTTCCGCCCAGAGCACGGCGATGGTCGCGCCGTTGCGGTAGGCCGGATGGACGCACGTCCGGCCGATCTCGAGGATCGGTGCGTCCAGCTCCGCCAGGCCCTGCAGGTTGAATTCGCCTTCGCTATAGAAGCGCCCCAGGCGTGCGGCGGTGGGACTGTCGAGCAGGCGTGTCGTGGCGACCAGCATGCCGCTGTCCATGTCCCGGACGCCGATGTGATGGCAGTAGGGATCAAAGTCATCGTGATCCAAGCCTGTTTCGGCCCCTTCCAATCGCGCGCCGAATTCGCTGCTGAAGACCTGATAGCGCAGCGCCTGGGCTTCACGCAGCGCGTCCTGGCCGTACAGGCGTTCGCCCTGCAGGCGCCGGGTCATGCGGGGAAATTCGAGGGTGGTCATGCTTCTGTCTCCTGGTCAGCCATTGGCGATGGCAATGCATTCGGAGCGCGTGGTTATTATGTTGGGCGTTCCGTCAATCGGGTGATTGCCGGCTCAGGCTAGGCAGCCGCAATGTCACGGCGGTTACCAAATGGTGATGCTTGGATGACGGCAAAGGGTACGGAGCTGACAGGGTTCACGGAGTGTGAAATATGGATTGGTCATGGTTCTTGGCGCCCGTCGAACGCCTGCCGGAACCGGCTGAGCTCGACGGCTGGTTCGCCCAGGTGCAGGCGCGCTGTACCGGGTGCGACACCCTCACGTCGGCAATGCGTGGCGGGCGGCTTGCGGCTACGCCGGGGTTGGCTTTTCTGGCCGGCTATCAGGCCGCGCTGCGCCGGCTTTGGCCCTCGGCGCCCCCGGGGCTAGGGGCGCTGTGCGCGACGGAGCAGCGCTCGCTGCGCCCGGCAGACATGCAGACTCGCTTCACGGAGGGCGGCATCAGCGGCGCCAAGGATTACGTCACGGCGGGGCCGGCTGCCGGATGGTTACTCGTGGCCGCGCGCGATGAGGCTCCGGGGCACTCGCCGCGGCTGAGCCTGTATCTGGTCGAGACCGGTGCCGCTGGCGTGACGCTCGAGCCCGTTGCACCGCTGCCGCTGGTGCCGGACATTCCCCATGCCCGCCTGCGGCTGGACCACGCCCCGGCCAAAGTCCTTGAGGGGGACGGTTGGGATGACTTCATCAAACCCTTTCGCACGCTCGAGGATCTTCATGTGCTCGCTGCGCTCGTCAGCTGGCTCCATGGGCTCGCCCTGGAGTGCCGATGGCCGCAGGACCTGCAGCTGCGGTTGCTGGGATTGCTGCCCGCCGCGGCGGAGGTGGCCACGCTGTCGCCCTCGGCACCGGCGACGCATCTGTTGCTGGCCGGGATTCAGGCGCAGTTCGAGGCGCTGCAACCGAGCCTGGACGCCGCGCTGGCGAGTGGCCCGCCGCACTGGGCACGTCTGTGGCAGCGCGATCGGCGCATTCTCGACCTGGCACGCGCCGCTCAGGCTCGACGGTTGGCACAGGCGGTGGCGGCGTTCGGGGCGCCGGAAGACTGAGACGCCGAGGTGGAACTCCGGCAGGCGTCCGTGCGCCTAAGGGGCGTGCATGATCGCACTGGGCGCCATGCCGAAGGTCCGCTAACGTAACGCGAACGCCGTCCCGCCGGGACAAGGAACCGAATGTCTTCTCGCTTCACGCCCCCTCTGCCTGAATCGCATCAGGCTGCTGCGCCCACGTCGGCAGCCTTGATGAAGAACGGGGAAGTCTTTTCCTGGCAGCACGGCAACCGGTTTCACCTCTCAGTGGACGGCCCCCAGTTCTTTCCGCGCATTCTTCAGCGTATCGACGAGGCCGAACGAAGCGTTGACATCGAGCTTTATCTGGTCGAGGACGGCCTGTGCGCCGAGCGCGTGATCGCATCGCTGGTCGCCGCGGCGGAGCGGGGCGTGCAGGTCCGCTGCCTGTTCGATGGTTTCGGCTGTTTGAAGCTCGGTCAGCGTTCCCGCCAACGTCTGCGCGACGCGGGGGTCGATCTGCGCCAGTACAATCCGCTGCGGTTGCGGCTGAAATTCCGCAACCTGCACCGCGATCATCGCAAGCTGATCCTGATCGACGACACCTGGTGTTTCGTCGGCGGTGCCGGTGTGACCGATGAGTTCTGGAACCCGCAGCAGCCGGAAAATCACTGGCATGAGGTGATGGTGGAGGTGAGCGGGCCGCTGGTCGCTGACTGGCGCCGCCTGTTCGAGACGCAGTGGGCGCAATGTCTCAAGCGCCGGGTCTGGCAGATGCCCTTGCCCCAGCGCTTGCCGAAGATTCCAGCCCGCCCCGATGTACGCGACGGGGCCGGTCGTGTCGCCTATGCCGCGGCACGTCAGCATCGGGACATCCTCTACAGTCTGTTGCGTCAGCTGCGGCGCGCCGAGCGACGCATATTCCTGGCGACCCCCTATTTCTTGCCGACTGGGCGGGTTCGGCGCGAATTGATGCGCGCGGCGCGTCGCGGGGTCGAGGTGCGCCTGTTGCTGACCAGTCGCAACACCGATCACCCCTCGATCCGCTATGCGGGGCAGCGCTATTACCCACGCCTGCTGCGCGCGGGCGTGCGAATCTTCGAATATCGACCACACTTCGTGCACTTGAAGATGGTGCTCGTCGACGACTGGGTGAGCGTCGGCTCGTGCAATTTCGATCACTGGAACCTGCGCTGGAACCTGGAGGCCAATCTCGAAGCGGTCGACGCGCAGTTGAGCGCCGCCGTGGCGCACAGCTTCGAGTGCGACTTCGAGCAGAGCCGGGAGATCGATTTGCAGCGTTGGCACGCGCGTCCGCTGCGTCAGCGGATGTATCAGCGACTGTGGGGGCTGCTCGACCGGCTGGTGATCAACATCTTCAATCGAAGCGGCTAGCCCTGTCTGGCGGCGATTCATTCAACCGAAGAGGAGTGTTCTCATGGCTGCGAAAAAGATCCTGATGCTGGTTGGCGACTATGTCGAAGACTACGAAACCATGGTGCCCTTCCAGGCGCTGCAGATGGTTGGGCACAGCGTCCATGCCGTGTGCCCGGACAAGAAGGCCGGCGACACCGTGCGAACCGCCATTCACGATTTCGAAGGCGACCAGACCTACAGCGAGAAGCCGGGCCACAATTTCGCCCTCAATTTCGATTTCGATGCCGTACGCGCCGAGGACTATGACGCCCTCGTCGTGCCGGGTGGACGTTCACCTGAATACCTGCGGCTCGATGAGCGTGTGATCGCACTGGTGCGCGCATTCGACGAAGCGAAGAAGCCGATCGCCGCCGTTTGTCACGGCCCGCAGCTGCTCGCCGCCGCGGGTGTGCTTCAGGGGCGTGCGTGCAGCGCCTATCCGGCCTGTGCACCCGAAGTGAAACTGGCCGGGGGCGATTTCGTCGAGATCGGCGTCGACAAGGCGCATACGGATGGCAACCTGGTCACCGCGCCGGCCTGGCCGGCGCATCCGAGCTGGCTGGCAGCCTTCCTCGACGTGCTCGGCACCCGCATCAGCCTGTAAGATGCCTGGCCTGAGGCGACCGCTTCAGGCCATGCCGGAACCGTGGCGGTGGTGCGGCGCTTCGCATGGCCGCTCGACGGAGTTCGGCGATCCGTTTCCCTGCAGAGCACAGCCATGCCCTCACCAAACGACCCCCTTCACGGCATCACGCTGGAAGCCATCCTGATCGACCTGCACGCGCGCTTCGGCTGGGCGGGGCTGGCCGAGCGGATCGACGTCCGCTGCTTTCACAACGAGCCCAGCGTCAAGTCCAGCCTGAAGTTCCTGCGCAAGACGCCCTGGGCCCGGGCAAAGGTCGAAGCGCTCTATCTCGAGGCTCGGCGCGCGGCGCGCTAATGCTTCTGGTAGCCCCCGCGGAATGCCTGGCAGCTCGTTGGTCTGGAGCCCGTTAAATTTCTTGGCGGACAACTCAAGTTAACCCCGTAGCGTCCGATTCTCTTAGCAGTTCAATTCGCCGTGACCGGCGAGTCTATGAGAATTAAATCGCCATCACGGGGATCGCGACGATGAGAAACAATGGCCCGGTAAGTAACACAGAGCGGAGTTTTCCGGCGCATCAACGACTGATCTCTGCGACCGACACGCATGGCAAGATCCTCTATTGCAACGACGAGTTCGTCTCGATCAGCGGCTATTCGCGCGAGGAGCTGATCGGCAGCCCTCACAACCTAGTACGCCATCCGGACATGCCGCCGGTCGTCTTCGAGGCCATGTGGGGCTACCTGAAAGCCGGGAAAAGCTGGATGGGCGTGGTCAAGAACCGCTGCAAGAACGGCGATTTCTACTGGGTCAGCGCCTACGTCACGCCCATTCTCGACGATGGCAAGCTCACCGGCTTCGAGTCGGTGCGGGTCAAGCCGACCGCCGAGCAGGTCGCCCAGGCCAGTGCGTTGTACGAGCGGCTGCGTGCCGGTCAGCCGGCCGTGTCCCTCGGTCGTCGCATCACGGGCTGGGCCAAGATGCTGGCGCTGCCGGTCGGGGCGTCGCTGGTCGCTGCGGCGGGCATGTTCTGGCTGCCACCGGCCGTAGAGTTCGTCGCGCTGCTGGGGCTGTTCTTCGCGCTGGGCCTGAGCTGTCATTTCGCGTCGGAGCGGCGCTTGCAACAGATACTCGACCGCGTGCCAGAGGCCTTTACCGACCCCGTCGTCGCCCTGACCTATACGCAGAACTACGGAAATGCCGCTCGGCTCGAAATGGCGCTGGTCAGTGAGGATGCGCGCTTGCGCACCGCGCTGACCCGGCTCTCGGACCTCGCCGGCCAGGTTGCCAGCGCCTCGGCTGAGACCTATACCCTCGCCAGCCAGACCGAGAACGACCTGCGTCAACAGCGCGGCGAAACCGACATGACTGCCACCGCTGTCACCGAGATGACGGCCTCGATCACTGAAGTCGCGAGCCATGTCCAGCAGACCGCCGAGGAAGCCACCACGGCCAACGCGCTGGCTGACGACGGCGATCGCGTCGCCTCGAGCTCGCGCCAGGCCATGGAGATGCTGGCCCGGACGGTCACCAACATCGGCAATGCGGTGAATGAGCTGGCCGGCGAGACCCAGCAGATCATGTCCGCGGCCGGCATGATTCAGAGCATCGCCGAGCAGACCAATCTGCTGGCGCTCAACGCCGCGATCGAAGCCGCGCGTGCCGGTGAGCAGGGCCGGGGATTCGCCGTCGTGGCGGACGAGGTGCGTGCGCTGGCCAGCAAGACCCGCGATTCCACCCAGCAGATCCAGGCCATCATCCAGTCGTTGACGAGCAAGGCCGACGAAGCGGTCGCTATCGCCCAGGTCGGTGACAAGGAGGCGACCCAGGGATTGGCGCAGGTCATCGAAGCGCAGCAAGCACTGCAGGGCATCCGCGACGCGGTCAATCGCATCACCGGAATGAGCCAGCAGATGGCTGCTGCGGCCGACGAGCAGGCCCACGTGGCCGAGGACATCGCCCGCCAGGTCACCAGCATCGCCGTTACTACCGACAGCAACGTGAGCAAGGCGGAGCTGACCATGCAGCGTGGCCGCGAGCTGGAGGGCGCCGCGCGTGGCTTGCGTGCGCTGGTCGAGCGCTTCAACCGCTGAGCGCATGCCCGCAAACAAAAAAGCCCGGCCAATGGCCGGGCTTTTTTTGCGGTACCGCTTATCGTCGAGTTACTGCACTTCGACGGCCAGGCTCTCGGCGATCTTCTTCTGCCAGATTTGCGGGCCCGTGGTGTGAACCGACTCGCCGTTGGTGTCGACCGCCACGGTCACCGGCATGTCCTTCACGTCGAACTCGTAGATCGCTTCCATGCCCAGCTCCGGGAAGGCGATGGTCTTCGACGCCTTGATCGCCTGGGCGACCAGATAGGCGGCGCCACCGACCGCCATCAGGTACACGGCCTTGTTGTCCTTGATCGCCTCGATGGCGATCGGGCCGCGCTCGGACTTGCCGATCATGCCCAGCAGGCCCGTGCTTTCCAGGATCTGGCGAGTGAATTTGTCCATGCGGGTGGCGGTGGTGGGGCCGGCCGGGCCGACCACTTCATCGCCGACCGGATCGACCGGGCCGACGTAGTAGATGAAGCGGCCCTTGAGGTCCACTGGCAGCTCTTCGCCCTTGTTCAGCATGTCCACCATGCGCTTGTGGGCGGCGTCGCGGCCGGTGAGCATCTTGCCGTTGAGCAGCAGCGTCTCGCCCGGCTTCCAGCTCAGCACTTCTTCCGGGGTGACGGTGTCGAGGTTGACGCGACGGGCGCTCGGGCCGGCTTCCCAGACGATTTCCGGGTAGGCGTCCAGCGGCGGTGCCTCGAGGCTGGCCGGGCCGGAGCCGTCGAGCACGAAGTGCGCATGGCGGGTGGCCGCGCAGTTGGGGATCATGCACACCGGCAGCGAGGCGGCGTGGGTCGGGTAATCCATGATCTTCACGTCGAGGACCGTGGTCAGACCGCCCAGGCCCTGGGCACCGATGCCCAGCTGATTGACCTTCTCGAACAGCTCAAGACGCAGCTCTTCGATGCGGTTCTGCGGGCCGCGGGCCTTCAGCTCGTGGATGTCGATCGGGTCCATCAGGACTTCCTTGGCCATCACGGCGGCTTTCTCCGCAGTACCGCCGATACCGATGCCGAGCATGCCCGGCGGGCACCAGCCGGCGCCCATCGTCGGCACGGTCTTCAGCACCCAGTCGACGATGGAGTCGGACGGGTTGAGCATGGCCATCTTCGACTTGTTTTCCGAACCGCCACCCTTGGCCGCCACGTCAACCTCGACCTTGTCTCCGGGGACGATGGAGTAGTGGATGACCGCCGGGGTATTGTCCTTGGTGTTTTTCCGGGAACCTGCCGGGTCGGCAAGGATCGAAGCACGCAGCACGTTCTCGGGCAGGTTATAGGCACGACGAACGCCTTCGTTGATCATGTCGTCCAGGCTCATGGTGGCGCCATCCCAGCGCACATCCATGCCCACACGGACGAATACCGTGACGATCCCGGTGTCCTGGCAGATCGGGCGATGACCGGTTGCGCACATCCGTGAGTTGATCAGAATCTGGGCCATGGAGTCGCGGGCTGCCGGCGACTCTTCGCGCAGGTAGGCTTCATGCATCGCCTGAATGAAGTCGACGGGGTGGTAGTAGGAGATGAACTGCAAAGCGTCGGCAACGCTTTGTATCAGGTCGTCTTGCTTGATCACGGTCATGCAGCGCGTCCTCTTGGCGGGGCGGAAACAGCGCGTATCGAGAAAAAACGACCGACACGCCCAGGTAAAAAAATGCGCGGCAGTATAACCTGCTGCCGGGCAGGGTACACAGACGGACCAAAGGTGAAGGGATGCAGGACGCAAGGACCAGCCGTTGGAAAACGCCGACCGCGACGCAATGCCGATGCCGACGGCAGGCAAGGCCGCCTACCGTGCACCCAGGTGCTCGACGGGCCCATCATGCGCCGCTGCCGTTGGTCGCGAACGGTAGCGATCGTCCGCAGTTCCGTAGGCAATTGCAGAAGTTGAGCGTAGAGTGTGTCGAATTGCCACTATGGGAAGGATTCCATGCGCGCGATTCCTGAAGACTCCGAGCAGCAAGCGCTTCAGCTGCTGGTGCTCAAGCGTTTCGGCATGGCGGCCGGGACCTATGCATTGGCGCTGCTGCTGACCTGGATAACGGTCTTCGGTGGCTATTACCAGGCGCCAGTCGACACCGCGGTGATCGGCTCGCTGATGATCGTCGTCAGCCAGCTCGTGTTCTTCTGGATTTTCTACCGCGGCCATAACCTGCGCTTTCGCGATCCGAGCCTTACCGAACCACAGGTGCTGGTCGGCCTCGCCTGGCTCACTTTTTTCCTCTACAACCTCGGCACCGAGCGCGGTTCGCTGATGGTGCTCTACGTCCTCGTGCTCATGTTCGCGGTGTTTCTGCCGCCCAAGATATTCGCGCGCTACGCGGTGTTGGCCTTCTGCAGTTTCGTCGGCGTTTCGCTCGGTGATCTCTCGCTGAATGGACCGGACGAGCCGCAGGCCTTGCTCCTGCAGGCGTCCGTGCTGCTGGTGACGCTGGTCTGGATGTGCCTGTTCGTGGGATACGTCTACAAGCTTCGTCAACGCATGCGCCAGCGGCGCTACGCCCTGCAGGCGCACCAGGAAACACTGCGCGGGATGATGCGCCAACTGGAGGATCTCGCTTCGACGGACGAGCTGACCGGCCTGTACAACCGCCGTCATTTCATCAACAAGGCCGAAGCGGAGCTGAACCGTCTGCGCCCCGGTCATTATTCCGGGCTCGCGCTGATCGACCTCGATCATTTCAAGCGAATCAATGATGTCTACGGCCATGCAACCGGCGATCGCATCCTGCAGACGTTCGCCTCGGTGGCGCGCTCGTGCCTGCGCGACGACGACGTGCTCGCGCGATACGGTGGCGAAGAGTTCGTCCTCCTGTTGCCGGGTACCGACGCCGAACGCTTCCATGCCTGCTGCGAGCGGCTGCGCGAGGCCTTTGCCAATGCCCAACCGCTCGATATTCAACTGCAGCCTGGCCAGCTGAGCCTGTCGGTCGGCCTGACCCTGCTCAGCGCCAACGACAGCCTCGACGAGTCGCTGCAGCGGGCGGACGAGGCGCTCTATCGTGCCAAGCACAAAGGTCGCAATCGCTGCGAGGCCAGTTGGGTCACGGTCGATGCCTGAAATCACCTGCAACGACCGTCACTGGACGGTGCCTGCCGGCCGCAATCTGCTCGACGAGCTGAATGCGGCCGGTTTTGCTGTTCCGTTCAGTTGCCGGGCGGGCAGCTGCCAGGCCTGCCTCGTGCGTTGTATCGAAGGCGAGCCCCTGGATGCCAGGCCTGAGGCGCTGCCGGCGACACGGCGGGCGCAGGGTTGGCGACTGGCTTGTCAGTGTCGAATCGTCTCGGACCTGCATGTCGCGACCTACGATCCAGCCCGGGAGGCTATTCCCGCCGACGTGCACGCCGTGGAGTGGCTGGCCGGTCAGGTATTGCGCCTGCAACTGATACCCCAGCGGCCGATCCGCTATCGCGCCGGACAGCATGTGCTGCTGTGGAACGCGGCGGGCGTTGCGCGGCCCTATTCGCTGGCCAGTCTGCCGGGAGAGGACGTCGGGCTTGAACTGCACATCGATTGCAGCCGGCCTGGTGCGTTCGCCGACTCGGCCCGGGCGTTGCGGCCGGGCGATCAGCTGCGCCTGGGCGCATTGCATGAAGGGGGCCTGTACTACGAGCCGGACTGGCAGAGTCGCCCACTGCTCATGCTGGCGGCCGGTACCGGGCTGGCGCCCTTGTGGGGCTTGTTGCGCGAGGCGTTGCGCCAGGGCCATGAAGCGCCCATCCGGCTGATCCATGTGGCCTCGGGTGAATCCTATCTCCGTGCAGCGCTGGAACGGTTGGCGGCGCGACACGGCACGCTCGAGGTCGAGTTGGTGCAGGGCCAGGCGTCGATGGAGGCCTGCCTGCGCAGCCTGCGCCTGCGTTCGCGTCAGGAGGTTGCCCTGGTGTGCGGGCGCGAGGCGTTCGTGGAGGCTTCAAGCAGGCGGCTGTTCCTGGCGGGCTTGCCGCGCGGTCAGCTCTTGAGCGATACCTTCGTCAGCCGCCACACCGACGACTGACGAACGAGCAGGCGCCCCTGGTCAGGCGAGAGAGTCGCCGACGCGCAGGATCTTCATCGTGTTGGTACCGCCCGTGCCGTGGTAGGTATCCCCCTTGGTCAGGATCACCCAGTCACCGATGCTGACGATGTTGCGTTGCAGCAATTCGTCGACAGCCGCCTGGCTGACCTTGTCTGCCGGCAGGGCGGCCGGATCGAAGGGAATGGTCTGCACGCCGCGGAACATGGCAACCCGAGCCTGGGTTTCGCGATGCGGAGAGAAGGCGAAGATAGGCACCGACGAACGGATGCGCGACATGATCAGCGGGGTATAGCCGCTTTCGGTCAGGCTGATGATCGCCTTGACGCCAGGGAAGTGGTTGGCCGTGTACATCGCGGCCAGCGCGGTGCTCTCGTCACTGCGCTCGAAGCGCTGCCCGAGGCGATGGCCGGACTTGATGCTGGTCGGGTGCTTCTCCGCGCCGCAGCAGACCCGCGCCATGGCCTTGATCGCTTCGACCGGGTATTCGCCGGCGGCGCTTTCGGCCGACAGCATCACGGCATCGGTGTAGTCGAGCACGGCGTTGGCTACATCGGACACTTCGGCGCGAGTGGGCATGGGGTTCTGGATCATCGACTCCATCATCTGGGTCGCGGTGATCACCACTTTATTGTTGCGACGGGCGTGCAGAATGATCTTCTTCTGGATGCCGACCAGCTCTGCGTCACCGATTTCCACGCCCAGATCGCCTCGCGCGACCATCACGCCATCGCTGGCGCGGATCAGACCGTCCAGCGCTTCGTCGTCAGCCACCGCTTCGGCGCGCTCGATCTTGGCGATCAGCCAGGCGTTGGAGCCGGCTTCGTCGCGCAGGCGGCGGGCCAGTTCCATGTCGGCGGCATCGCGGGGGAAGGATACGGCCAGGTAATCGAGGTTCATGTCCGCGGCGAGCTTGATGTCGGCCTTGTCCTTGGCGGTCAGGGCTGGTGCGGTCAGACCGCCGCCGCGGCGGTTGATGCCCTTGTTGTCCGAAAGCGGGCCGCCGATCAGCACGGTGCAGTGCAGCTCGTCGGCGGTAGCGTTGTCGACGCGCATGACCACACGGCCGTCGTCGAGCAGCAGTTCGTCGCCAATGGCGCAGTCCTTGACCAGATCGGGGTAATCAATGCCAACCACTTCCTGGGTACCGGCGTCGCGCGGATGGGTCACGGAGAAGCGAAAGCTGTCGCCCTCGGCCAGCTCGATGCGCTTGTTGGCGAACTTGGCGATGCGGATCTTCGGGCCCTGCAGGTCGCCGAGCAGCGCGACGAAGCGTCCGTGCTTGGCGGCGATATCCCGTACCAGTTGCGCTCGAGCGCGGTGCTCGTCCGGTCCGCCGTGGGAGAAGTTCAGGCGGGCTACGTCGAGCCCGGCGAGGATCATCTTTTCCAGCACTTCCGGCGAGCTACTGGCCGGGCCCAGGGTGGCGACGATTTTGGTACGGCGCGAGATCATGCAAAGGCTCCTGTTCAAGAATGGGCCGGAGGCTACTATGCCGGACGGCTGTAGTCATCGTCGGTCTTCACTACTCTTTACCTTGGCCTGGACACTGGCGAGTCGCCCGGTGGCACTGCAGTTTTTTCATCAACGGTCGATACACGGGCCATCGGAGGATCTCACCCATGCGCACCTTGTTCATCATCGTTCTGGCCACCCTCAGCGTCGGTTGCAGCAGCCGCAGCGCGCTCGACCGACACCTCGATAACGCCTACAAACAGTACGAACTGGGCAACTGCGACCAGGTCATGCTGGAGCTGTCCCAGGCCGAGCGGCGCAGCCGCCCACGTGACAATCTGCAACCGGAGATTTCGCTGCTGCGCGGCCAGTGCCTGGAGCGCCAGGGCCTGTTCGTCGATGCGGTGGAAACCTATCGGTTCATCGGATCACGTTATCCCGCGAGTGAATATGCGTTTCGTGGGCGTGCCAGGCTGGAGACGTTACGCCAGTTGGGGCACTATCAGCCCGAGGAGCGGGTGGTCACCACCGCCGTCAAACCCTGAAATGGGCCGGCCCATGGCCGGTCGGGAAGGAACCCATGCACCGAATGCTGATGCTGTTGGCCGGGCTGTCGTTTACACCCTTGTCGGGCGCCGAGATCTACCGCTGGGTCGACCCGCAGGGAAACGTGCATTTCGAGTCCCGCCCACGTCCGGGCGCCGAGCAGGTCGATGTGCGTCCCCAGGTCGTCGAGCGCGACGAGGCAACACGCGAACGCGAAGCGCGCACCGAGCGCTTCTTCGAGGCGCGACGTGACGAGCAGGCCGCGGCCGAGCGGCTGGCAGGCGAACGGCAGCGCGAACGGCGCCAGCTGTGCGGTCGGCTGAATGAGGAGCTGGCCCTGCTCAACCGGGGCGGGCGCTATTTCCACGTCGATGCAAAGGGTGAGCGTGTCTACTACAGTGAGGATGAGGTAGGGGCGGCGCGGCGGCAGTTGGCCAGTCGTATTAGTCAGAACTGCAGCTGAGTGGCCGGAACGGCGGCAGTGTAGACACTTGGTGGCAGGCCCGGAACGATGAACATGCTCAACCAGCGCAGCATCCAGCGACACCAGTTGCCCTATTACCTGAACGTTTTCAACCGCTATACCGACAAGCCGCTGGGCTTCATCGGTAACCTGTCCGAAGGCGGCCTGATGCTCATCAGCCCCTACCCGATGATGACAGATGTTCGTTTCGACATGCGCCTGAAGATACCAGGGCAGCACGGCCAGCTGCGCTGCGTGGATTTCAGCGCGACCTGCCTTTGGTCGCGCGAGGACGTCACACCGGGCAGCTTCGATTCGGGTTTCGCGCTGATCTCACCGCCGGCCGAGATCCGCGACATGATCGATGCGCTGCATCACTATTTCAGCTTCCGCCCGATCCAGCACATCCCGCCGGCGCGTCTGCCGCGGACCGACCCGCCAACCCACCGGGTCGATCAGGACCGCTGCCACGGAACCTGACGTTCTTGCTCGCTTACAGCACACCGCCTTTCTTCCACGCGAGGTAGCGGCTGATCAAGGCTGGGCCTAGCTCCTCGGGGCGCGCGTCGAGTACGGGTATTCCCTGCGCCGCCAGCCGTTCGTGCAGGCGATCCCGGGCGTTGAGGTAAGCGATCGCGCCGCCATAGTCCAGCGCCTCGGCGAAGCCCTCGACGGGGTGCTGGCGCAGTTCGTCGAGCACCTTCTCTCGCAGGCTCACCACCAGGACGCGATGACGCCGGGACAATTGCCGCACGGCACCAAGCAGGTTTTCGTCGTCTTCGTCGCGCAGGTTGCTGATGATCACCACCAGCGCGCGGCGCTTCTGTCGTCCGAGCAGTGCGGCGGCGGCTTGCTCGTAGTCGGCGGGCAGTTGGCTGTTCTCCAGGTCATAGACGCCGTTGAGCAGCGTTGTCAGCTGAGCCTGGCCCTTGGCCGGCGCGATGAAGCGCTCCTGTGGCGTGGCGAAAGCCTGGCATCCGATCGCATCACCCTGGCGCAACGCGACGTAACTCAGCAGCAGCGTAGCGTTCAGAGCGTGATCGAAGTGCGACAGCGCATCATCCTGGCTGCGCATCCGTCGGCCGCAATCGAGCAGGAGCAGCAGTTGCTGGTCCCGCTCGTCCTGATATTCGCGCACGATCGGAGTCCGTTTGCGGGCGGTGGCCTTCCAGTCGATCTGCCGGGTAGTGTCACCTTCGCGGAACTCGCGTAGCTGGTGGAAATCCAGGCCCAGCCCGCGGCGTGGCTGCTGGCGGATTCCCAGGCGGTTCAGCCAGCTGTCGACGGCCATCAGCGGTGCGCCATGCAGGCGGGTGAAGTCGGGGTACACGCGGGTTTCCGATACCAGTGCCAAGGCTCTGCGCTGACGCCAGAATCGCCAGCGGCTGTAGAGGCGCACCTCGCACGCTTCGAAACGATGAGCGCCGCGGCGCTGAGGGCAGAGTTGATAGACGATCCGCCCGTGCTGGCCGGGCAGCAGGCTGACCTGTTGCGGCAGTGATTGGCAGAGAAAGGCCGAGGGCACATGGTCGAACACGTCCAGCAGCAAGGGTGCCTCGGTCGGCGTGCCGAGTTCGACCTGCACGTCATGCCAGCGGCCCAACGCGAGGTTGGTCGGCAGTGTCCGGCGGGCCGTCGGTGAGGGCAGGCGCCGTAGTGCACGGCCATCCAGGGTGGCGAACAGCGCCAGGCACAGCAGCATTCCCCACCAGGCTGCGCTGATGACGTCTGGCAGCGCATGTCCGAGTGTGTCCAGTACACCCATGAAAAGGCCCAAGGCGAAGAGGGCGCCGACGGCCTGTATCAGCTTTCCGGAGGGCGTCATCGTGAGCGCTGCCTGAGGGTCGCGGTCACAGGCGTGGCGCCGGGACCTGGTCGAGCAGCTGCGACAGCACCTGATCCACCGAGGTACCCTCGATGTCGAGTTCCGGCGATAGCCTGACCCGGTGCCGCAGCACGGCCAGGGCACAGCCCTTGATGTCGTCCGGAATGACGAAATCCGCGCCGCGCAATAGCGCCCTGGCCCTTCCGCAGCGCACCAGAGCGATGGAAGCCCGTGGGCCGGCGCCGAGCGACAAGCCTGGCCAGTCGCGGGTGGCCCTGGCCAGACGTACCGCATAGTCGAGCACCTGATCATCGACCGTCAGTTCGCTGGCGATCTTCTGCAGCGCTAGCACGTCCTTCGCTTGCAGGATGACGCGAAGGCCGCTGACCTCGATGATGTCGGCGCGTGCCGAGCGCGTCGCCTGGCGCACCAGTTGTTGCTCTTCGTCGGCCCGTGGGTAGTCCATGCGCAGCATTAGCATGAAACGGTCCAGCTCGGCCTCGGGCAACGGATACGTGCCCTCCTGCTCGATAGGATTTTGTGTCGCCATGACCAGAAAGGGCTGCGGCGCCGCGAGCGCACGGCCTTCGAGCGTCACCTGGCGTTCCTGCATCACCTCAAGCAAGGCGGCCTGGGTTTTTGCCGGGGCGCGGTTGATCTCGTCGGCGAGCAGCAGGTTGGTGAACACCGGCCCTTTGCGCAGCTTGAACTGTTCGCTGGCCAGGTCGTAGACCGCGTGGCCCGTGATGTCGCTGGGCATGAGGTCAGGGGTGAACTGAATGCGTGCGAACTCGCCACCGAAGCAGCGGGCCAGCGCTCGGACCAGGAGGGTCTTGCCCAGACCCGGCACGCCCTCGACCAGCACATGGCCGGCTGCGACCAGCGCGGTGAGGACACCGTCGACGACTTCATGCTGACCGATGACGGCCTTGTGCAATTCGTGGCGCAGGGCCTGCACCAGCTGACTGGCGCGTTCGCGCTGGCTGCTGGGATTGGCAGCCGGTTGTGGTTCGCCTGTGGCTTCGCTCATAGAGAGTTCCTGATGCGTTGCAGGTAGGTGACCTGACGGGTGAATTCAGCAGCACCGAGCGCCTTGGCAGGGCGGCTCAGGGCTTGTTCGATGTATTGGGTGGGCAGCTGGCAGAGCGCGGCCAGGCGCTGGTACTGCTGGTCGAGAGGCAATTGGTCGAAACCGGGATGGCGGGATCGAATGCGGCGATGGACGTCGGCCTGGAGGGTCTCGAGCAGGTGGTTTGGTCCGGCCCGTCGGTAGAGGAAATCGGCGCTGGCCCGCAGATGCTCCTGTAGCCGACGCCTGCTGCGATCATTCGTCTCGATCAGTGGACCGTGCCGTTGCCCGACATGCCAGGCGCCCAGCAGCACCATGATGAGCAGGGCCGCGAGCGCTTCGGGAAAATGGCGCATCACGAGCCGGGGCAGGCTGTCCTGTTCCGTGTCGTAGGCCAGCTGAACATCCCGATCCTGGGTCAGGTACCAGAGCAGCCAGGCGTGATCGTATTGACCGATCTGCGCGTTCTGCCAGATCCAGGCGTCCGTTAGCGCGGTGACCAGGCCCTGACCATGCCGCAATTGCAGCATGTGCGTGGCATCGTCGCTGTTGGCCCAGGCGTGGGCGCGGTGGCCGGCATCGTAAAGGTGGAAGCCTGTGTCGAAGGCGAGGAAGGCAGGTGCATCTTCGTTTTCCAGGTACAGGCGGGTCAGTCGCGGCTGCGGGTCGCGCTGCTCGGTGGCCGTGTCTCGCGCGGTGGAGTCGGCTGCTGTCTCGTGCTGTTGCAATTGCAGCGCGTCGAGCAGCAGGTCGCCGCTGCGCTCGGTTGTTTCGTCCCAGATTTGCTCGGCGACAAAGACCAGATGTCCACCCTCGGCAACCCAGTCCAACAGCCGTTCCGTCTGCGTCGGCGTCATTTCGCTGCGGTCGCCGAGCATCAGCAGCACCTGGCTGGATGGGCGCCGTTCGGGCTGGCGCTCAAGCCCGGAGGTTCGTGCGACCTGACGACCCTGCGCGATGAGGAATTGCCGTGCCGCCAGATAGGGATCGGCCGCGACCTCCGGCGCCGGGCCGTGTTCGACGACTTCTTCATAGGGGGTGGCCTTGCTTGCCAGGTAGGCCAGCAAGAGGCCGATCAGTACGACCAGCGAAGCGAGGAGCAGGGTCAGCCGGCGGCTCATGACGCGCCTCTCTCGAACAGCTCGCGCCAGCGTTGGCAGAGCGCGGCTGTCGTATCGTTAGCCGGCAGGCGGTGCCCATAGGCCAGTGCGAGCCAATGACCGGTGACGGCCTCGACGTACGCCTGCAATTGCGGTGTCTCCTGGCGGGTCAGGGCAAGTACTTCATTCTCGGTATGTGCTTCCCGCAAGGGCAGTTGCCGGTCATGCAGCAGTCGGCTGAGCAGTGCCCGGTATAGCAGCCCCAGCGCTTCGCGCGGTTTGTCGGCCCATAGCCGTTCCACGGTAGCGGCTATGTCGTCGGGCAACTGCTCGGGTGTCAGGTCCAGGCCGAACAGCTGGACGGGTTGGGCCTGTCGTGACGTGCGAGAGGGGCGGCGCAGCCGGCCGACATGAAGGGTGATCCAGCTGCGGTAGCGCCACAGCGCAAAGGCGATCAGGGCGAACAGCGCACACCACAGCAGAGCCTCGACGACCCGTGTGAGGTTGTCCAGGCTGCGTCCGGCGCCGTCGCTGCGCAACAGCGAATCGAGCAGGCGTTGCAGCCAGCCCGGCGCCTGTTCGGTGTCGTCGTCGCCGAAGCGCCAACGGGTCACCGTTTCTCGATTGCGAAAGGGAGGCTTGTCGAGCAGGGCATTAATCTGTTCGCTCGCTGCCTGACTGGTCAACGATTGGTTGAGCAGGCGCTCGTCCTTGGGATCTGCTGGCATTGGCGCCGGTTGCACGGAGTCGCGTGGTGCAGGCGGCGCCTCGGCATTGGCCTGTTCGGCAGGGCCGAAGACAAGAAAGAGGCTGAGGCCGAGCGCCAGCATCGGCAGCACCGGTTGCAGGCGTTCGCGCAACCGGCGGAAGCTCAATTCGATGTCCCAGGCTTCCAGCACCGTGCGCCGATTCAGATAAAGACTGAACCCGCAGGCGACGTAGATCGGTTCCCAGACAATGAGAACCAAGGCGTAAAGCAGGTTGGAGAGGTGCTCGGCCCACAGCCATTGCTGACTCGCGCCGATCAGGTCCTGCCAGTTCCAGTCCGCGAGCATCTGCGCTGGGATCAACAGGTAGAGCAAGGCGAGCAAACCCAGCGACAGGGCGCCCTCCAGATGCATGCCGACGATCGTCAGCCAGCTCGCCGTGCCACTGTTGCGCTGCCCGAGCACGGCCAGACGGCGCTTGCGTGCCGGGCCCGACAGACCCTCGAGCTGTACCACGGGCAGATCGAAACTGCGTGTCAGGCTGAAGCGCCGCCAAGTCAGGCTGGCGAACCATTGGGGCCGAAGCAGGCCCGGCAATGCCTTGGCGCAGCGCCTCAGTGTCGGGGTATCTCCAAACAGCGAGCTTGACAGGATATACAGCGGCAGGCGTTCGAACAGCGGTTTAAGCCACCAGAACACCAGCAGCGATAGCGTCGGATAGCGCCACAGCGCCAGCGTCAGCGCCGCGAAAACCGGCAGCGTCAGCAGGGCCCAACTGAGCGCCAGCAGGCCGATCTGCCTCCGGGCAAGAAGAATACCGAGGTCCAGTGCCTCCCAGGCACTGCGCGGGCGGATCGCCAGGTTGATGTCACTCAGGCGCATGTTGCGTCCTGCCGCTCAGCATCAGATACAGGCCGACCGACAGCCAGAGGGCTGTTCCGACAGCATATTTCACGGCAGGGCTGGCGAAGGTCATCGACGACCAGTACGCCTCGATGAAGGCTGCGATGAACAGGAAGAAGGTCGCGCCAGCGATCAGCCGAATCGCGCGATGGGCGGCAAGTCGCAAGGCGTCGGCGCGGCGGTGACGGCCCGGCGCAACCAGGGCGGCCCCGAGCCGCAACCCGGCAGCCCCGGCCAGCGTGATTGCTGTCAGTTCGAATGCGCCGTGGCCGATGACGAACGACCAGAACGGCTGGTGATAGCCGATACCGGTCAGGTGCCCTGCGACGGCGCCGATCACCAGTCCGTTGAAGATCAGATAGAACAGGCTGCCCAGTCCGAACAGCAGGCCGCCGGCGAATGTCTGGAAAGCGATGCCGATGTTGTTCATCACGTAATAGCCGAACATCACCCAGTCGTCGCCGGAACTGCGCTCGCCGAACCGGCCGAGGCGGCTGGCGTCCGGATCGTACATGGCCTCCATCTCGCGGACCTGCTCCGGGCCGATCACGCTGTAAACCAGGTCCGGATAGGCCAGCACCAGCGCGCCCATGCCGATCAGGCACAGGTAGAAGGCCAGGCTCGACGCCAGTACATAGCGCCATTCGGCGCGCACGAGCCGGCCAAAACCGCCCAGCAGAAAGCCGAGCACGCGGCTGGCCAGCGGGCTGCGATGACGGTAGAGCTGTTGATGACCACGTTGGGCCAGCTGCTGCAAATGTTCCGTGGCGTGAGGGCTGTAGCCGCGTGCGCGAGCCAGCGCCAGGTGGTGGCAGACGCGCCGATAGGCGGCGGGAAGGTCCGCTAGTCCTTGGGCCTGTCGGGCCTTGCCCTGTTCGAGGGCGTGCAGGGTGTCGTCGAAGGCTTGCCACTCATGCTGATGCGACTGTTCGAACCGGCTCTGCTTCATGGCTGCCCCATCAGCCCGCGGGCGATGCCGTTGATTCGGGCTTCGGCTCGCTCGGGTGGCACGGCCAGCGGTTCGGCGATCAGTCCGGCCAGCTCCTGGCGGCGCTCACCCGAGAGGCCGGCCTGGCGCTCGGCGAAGCTGATCAGTGCCTGTTGCTCGCTTTGGCTCAGGGGAAACGGGGCCGGCTGGCTTTCCGCTGCCGGTAACTGGGGGCGCTCGAGCTTGCGTTCGCTGTAGACGACCAGCGTGCCCGCCGCCAGATCGCCCAGCCGTTTGAAGGCGGGGTGCCAGAGGCAGGACAGCGCGCCGAGAAAATAGCCGAAGGGCAGCAGATCGACAAAACGCAGCAGGTTACGCGTCAGCGACGAGGCCCAGCCGACCGGCGTGCCATCGTCATGCACGACCCGCAGTCCGAGCCAGCGCTTGCCAGGCGTACGGCCCTGGTACAGCACTTCGAAAAGGACCATGTACCACCACTGCACCAGAAAAAGCAGCAGTGCGCCGATGCCTAGCCCGAACTTGCCGAGCGCACCCAAGCCCAATCCCAGGATCAGCACGATCGCGGCACGGATCGCCAGGTCGATGGCGAACGCAATGGCCCGCGGGACCAGCCCTGCTGGACGAAGCAGCAGGTCGACTCCCTCCGGCGTTTCGACCCGGTAGCGGTTGTCGAGCAGCGGCTGAGCGTGATGGAAGGGTAGCAATGCGGTAACTCGCGGCGGGGGCGTGCGCAGATGCTATGCGTCTGTCGAGGGTTTGGGCAATCGCCGAGGGCGCATTCCAGTGTTCCGCACGCGGAGCATGGTTGAAACTTGTGAAGCGTGCCCCGGCGTCCTGGGCGAGATGTGTCCGAACCCGGTACAGAAGCCGCCCGGTGTCACCCGGTCAGCGCTAGACTGAACCCTCGCTCGACAAGGAGTTTTTCGTGACGCCCAGCATCTTCTGGTACGACTTCGAAACCACAGGTATTTCGCCGCGCTGCGATCGCCCGTTGCAGGTGGCCGGGATTCGCACCAATGAGGCGCTCGAGGAGGTCGGTGAGCCGCTGAATCTCTATTGCCGCCTCAGCGACGATATCCTGCCGCATCCCGCGGCGTGCCTGGTAACAGGCATCACGCCCGCCATACTGGCCGAAAAAGGGATGCCCGAGTCGGCGTTCATCGAACGGTTGCACGCGGAGCTGGCGCAACCGGGGACTTGTGGAGCCGGTTACAACACGTTGCGTTTTGACGACGAGGTGCTGCGTTACAGCCTGTACCGCAACTTTTACGATCCCTACGCGCGCGAATGGCAAGGCGGCAACAGCCGCTGGGATCTGATCGACCTTGTGCGCACCGCGTACGCGCTGCGTCCAGAGGGGTTGTGCTGGCCCGAGGAGGACGGCCGCGTCACGCTCAAGCTGGAGCGGCTGAGTGCCGCCAATGGCCTGGAGCACCTCCAGGCCCACGATGCGCTGTCCGATGTCCGGGCCACGATTGGCTTGGCCCGCCTGATTCGTGATCGCCAGCGACGGCTCTTTGATTATTTGTACCGTTTGCGTCGAAAGCAGGCCGTTATGGAACAGGTCCAACTGCTCAAGCCGATGGTCCATGTTTCGGGGCGTTTTTCAGCGGCCCGGCATTATCTGGCAGTCGTGCTTCCCCTGGCCTGGCACCCGCGCAATCGCAATGCCTTGATCGTCTGTGATCTCGGCGCTGAGTGCGGTCCGTTGTGGGAGGAAAGTGGCGACGCACTTCGTGACCGTTTATATACCCGGCATGAGGACCTGGGTACGAAGCATCCCGTGCCGTTGAAACTGCTGCATATAAACCGTTGCCCGGTAGTCGCGCCGCTGTCTGTATTGCGCCCAGCGGATATAGAGCGCCTCGGTCTCGATCTCGACGGCTGTGAACGCCGCGCGCAAGAGTTGCGTCGGCGACAAGCGGAATGGCAGCCGAAACTGGCCGATATTTATCGGGATGAAACCTTCGCAGGAGTGGACGACCCTGAGCAGCAACTTTATGACGGCTTTATCGGTGATCGTGATAAAGGGCTTTGCGAGCAGGTTAGAACGCTTGGGCAACAATGCGCGGCATCGCTGCCTTTTGACGACCCGCGTTTGCCTGAGCTGCATTTCCGCTATCGCGCTCGAAACTACCCGGAAAGCCTGTCGGCCGAGGAAACTCGACGTTGGAAGGACTTCTGCCGTAAACGGCTTATGCTGGCCGAGTGGGGGGCGCCCAACACCCTGGCGCAATTTGAAAACAGCCTAGTGCTGGCGCGAAACACAGCGTCACGAGAGCAAATCGCGCTTCTGGAACAATGGGCGGCACACGCTGCGCGCCTGCGTCGGCAATTCGACTGCCGCTGATGAATCCATGAAATAAAAAAGCCATTCGGACCGCCTGGGACCGAATGGCTCTGGATGACGCCTTTACGCTTAGCCGAGCAGGGTGGCCCAGCTCTCGACTTCGTCGGAGCCCCACTGGGCCTTCCACTCTTTCAACGTCTTGTGATTGCCACCCTTGGTTTCAATCACTTCGCCGTTGTGAGGGTTCTTGTACTGTTTGACGCGGCGCGCGCGCTTGGTAGCGGCGGGTGCCTTGGCCGTACGGGATGGCTTACTGCTACGAGCGTCGGGATCCAGCAGTGCAATGATGTCGCGAAGCGACTTCTGGTATTCACCCATCAACTCACGCAGCTTGCCCTCGAATTCAAGCTCTTTTTTGAGCTTTTCGTCAGCGGACAGAGACTTCAGGCGTTCCTGAAGTTCCTTGATGGCTTCTTCGGTAGCGCGGTATTCATTGATCAGCGACATGTCACTTCCTTGGTATAGGTTGGAACGCAAGTGTTGACAATGATAGACAGGCGCATGAAGTAAGTAAATATAGCATTCGATAGATTGTTCGCCTGTAAGCGGCGTCGCTCAGTGGGAAAGTTAGGCTGGAAGAGTGTCGGCCAGTTGTGTCGAAAATCTTGTAAAACTTTAGATGGCGTACCTCTGAATCGTCCTGCTCGGCCGCTCTTTAATGCCTTATTGGAAGGACAATTCCGCAATCTTCGTAAGGCTGTAGGGCGCGCCTGGCGCCATGTTCGGGGCCTGGCGAGGAGCGGCAACCCGATGGTGGCCTGAATAATATGGTGGCGCTTTTACGCGCTGCGTTAGAATGCGCGCCTCTTTTTACAGGCCGGAGTTTCCTTTAATGCGCACTTTCAGGCTGGTCATCGCCTGTCCCGACGGCGTTGGCATTGTTGCCAAGGTCAGTAATTTTCTGGCGACCTACAATGGCTGGATCACCGAAGCCAATCACCATTCCGATCATCAGAGCGGTTGGTTCTTCATGCGCCACGAAATCCGCGCAGACTCGCTGCCATTCGATCTGGATGGTTTTCGTCAGGCGTTTTCGCCTATAGCCCGCGAGTTTTCCATGGAGTGGCGCATCACCGATTCCGAGCAGCGCAAGCGTGTCGTGTTGATGGCCAGTCGCGAGTCGCATTGCCTCGCGGACCTGCTGCACCGTTGGCACAGCGGCGAGTTGGACTGCGAGATTCCTTGTGTGATTTCCAATCATGAAGACCTGCGGAGTATGGTCGAGTGGCACGGCATTCCTTATTTTCATGTGCCTGTCGAGCCCGGACGCAAGCAAGAGGCGTTTGCCGAAGTGACCCGGTTGGTGCGCGAACAGCGTGCCGACGTCATTGTGCTGGCTCGCTACATGCAGATTCTGCCGTCCGAGCTGTGCGACGAATTCGCGCAGCGGGTAATCAATATCCACCACAGCTTCCTGCCTTCGTTCGTTGGAGCAAAGCCCTACCATCAGGCGTCGCTGCGAGGCGTCAAGCTGATCGGCGCCACCTGCCACTACGTCACCGAGGAGCTGGACGCCGGCCCGATCATCGAGCAGGACGTGGTACGCGTCAGCCATCGCGATAGCGTCGAGGACATGGTTCGTCTGGGCAAGGACGTGGAAAAGATGGTGCTGTCACGCGGTTTGCGCTATCACCTGGAAGAGCGTGTGCTGGTGCACAGCAACAAGACCATGGTGTTCAACTGATAGCGACCCGGAGCCGGACATGAACGATCCGCGAGACAGGGGGACGGCGGTCGCACCGCCGATCATCGGCAGCGGCTGTACGCAGCGCTACGACCTGGAAGCCATGGCGCCGGAAGCCGGGACCTCGTTCCCGGAGGCGCGCCGGTTCTGGCTCCGCTTGCAGGCCGAGGCGCAAGAAGATGCCGGCTTAGCGAAGCCTGATGCTTCGCAGTGATTGCTGGCCTGCCGAAGCCGATCAATGCATGCGCAGGCCTGGAGGTGCTGATGGAACAATACGATAGGCTGGTGCTAGGGGCGGACGAGTCGGGTCGCTCCATCGGTCACCCCTTGCGTCTGGCCAACCGCCACGGTCTGATCGCGGGCGCAACGGGCACGGGTAAGACCGTCACGTTGCAGCGTCTGGCCGAGCAGTTCAGCGATGCCGGCGTGGCCGTCTTCGCCGCGGACATCAAGGGAGACTTGTGTGGGCTGGCTGCCGCGGGCACGCCAAGTGGCAAGCTCGCCGAGCGCATCGCCAGCATGCCCTGGCTGAATCATCGTCCCCGAGCCTATCCCGTCACGCTGTGGGACGTTCAGGGCGTGAGCGGCCATCCGCTGCGAACGACGCTCACCGAAATGGGGCCGCTGCTGCTGGGAAATCTGCTCGAGCTGAGCGACAGCCAGCAGGCCGCGCTTTTCGCCGCATTCAAGGTCGCCGATCGCGAAGCCCTACTGCTATTGGATCTCAAAGACCTCAAGGCCCTGCTCAACCACCTGCGAACGCATCCCGAACTTCTCGGTGAGGACGCGGCGCTGCTCAACGGCAGTTCGGCGCAAGCGTTGCTCCGGCGTCTGGCGACACTTGAGCAGCAGGGGGCCGAAGCGCTTTTCGGCGAGCCCGCACTTGAGCTTGGCGATGTGCTGCGGCCTGATGCGGATGGGCATGGACGGATACACCTGCTTGATGCCAGCCGTCTGGTTCACGAGGCGCCGAAGGTTTACGCGACCTTCCTCCTCTGGTTGCTAGCCGAGCTGTTTGAGCAGTTGCCCGAGCGAGGGGACGCGGATCGACCGCTGTTGGCGCTGTTCTTCGACGAGGTGTTGGCGCTGATGGAAAATTGACCCA
>NZ_JALGRD010000050.1:0-577 GCF_022810315.1 Stutzerimonas marianensis
CGCGGAACAGTGAGCCAGACGGAACGTAGCGGACTCGGACCGATGAGCCGTGGGGGAAACTCCGCGGGGAGCGAAGAGAGATCGGGCGTAAAGTTATGGCAAGCCACCCTGCAAGTTGCCTCGTGGGCGCGTCGTGAACTCGCAAGAGGGAACGTAGGCCGCAAGGCTTAGATCCGGAGGGATGAAAGTCCCGAGGGGGAGCGCTGGCGAGGGAAGAGGCAGGAACGCTGGCCGGAAGCCAGGCAACGGGTTTTCCAGTGATGATCGGCCCCGAATGCGGAAACGGGCGAGGCCGGGAGTTGGAGGACGGACCGGGCAGGGCGGAAGGTTGGCGCTAATCGCGAAGCGTCAGGCCAGGATCGTTGATCCTGCGAGGGTGGGCCGGGAGACCGGGAATCCTTACAGGCTAGAGAAAGGCTAACGCGAGCGAATCGGCTTCGGGCAATCTGGCGCGACTGGCGAACCCGA
Source organism: Stutzerimonas marianensis (assembly GCF_022810315.1). NCBI lineage: Bacteria > Pseudomonadati > Pseudomonadota > Gammaproteobacteria > Pseudomonadales > Pseudomonadaceae > Stutzerimonas > Stutzerimonas marianensis. The sequence continues at coordinate 469 of NZ_JALGRD010000050.1, forward strand.
TGGCAGTGAAGCGCAACCGGCAAATCCGGGGGCGGGGAGCCAGAGGGCAATCGCACGGCAAGGTTGTTACGCCACGCTCACGCTGAGCATGCACAGCGGGTGGGCAAAC
>NZ_JALGRD010000051.1:0-565 GCF_022810315.1 Stutzerimonas marianensis
AAACCTTACTCGGCCAGGACACTTTTAGGATTGACAGATTGAGAGCTCTTTCTTGATTAGGTGGGTGGTGGTGCATGGTCGTTCGTAGTTCGTGGAGCGATTTGTCTGATTAATTTCGATAACGAACGAGACTCCGGCTTACTAAATAGTCTAAAGTTCGCAGGGACTTTTCAAGACTTCTTAGCAGGATAAGTGGCACTAATTAAGCCACACGAAATGGAGCAATAACAGGTCTGTGATGCCCTTAGATGTCCGAGGCTGCACGCGCGCTACACTGGAGAGTTCAGAATGTTTCTTCCTACTTCGGCAGAAGTGGGTAACCATTAAATTCTCTTCGTGACTGGGATCGGAGCTTGCAATTATTCTCCGTCAACGAGGAATTCCTAGTAAGCACTATTTCATCAGAATGTGCTGATTATGTCCCTGTCCTTTGTACACACCGCCCGTCGCTACTACCGATTGAATGTTTTAGTGAGATCTTCGGCTTGGTTTTCCGAGTGGCTCTCGGGTCGTTCGGTATATATCGAAAAGATGCTCAAACTGGATCATTTAGAGGAAGTAAAAG
>NZ_JALGRD010000052.1:0-558 GCF_022810315.1 Stutzerimonas marianensis
ACCAGACTTGCCCTCCAATTGTTAATCAATAACCTATTTACAGTGTTTCCATTCCGATTGTCAGCCTATAAAAGACTAACATCGTTATTTCTCTTCACTACCTCCTCGTTTTGAGAGTGGGTAATTTGCGCGCCTGCTGCCTTCCTTGGAAGTGGTCGCCGTTTCTCAGGCGGCCTCTCCAGAACCAAACCCTGATTCTCTGTACTCGTTACAACCACGGTAGACATATAATGTACCGTCTAAAGTTGATAAGTCAGACACTTGAAAGATATGTCGTCGACACGAAGGTCATACGATCAACACAAAGTTATTTAGAGTCACCAACAAACAGTTCCGGTGAAGGAACTAGAAGGTTTTGATCTAATAAAAGCATTCCGATATTGCTACCGGAATTGTCGCATGTATTAGCCCAGGCTTTTCCTCGGTTATTCCATTTAGGAGTTATGATCAAAGAAAGTTATAGCTGATGTAATGAGCCGTACGCAGTTTCACCTTAAACCAGTTCATACTTAGACATGCATGGCTTAATCTTCAAGATAAAGGAAAGCCACCGACAAG
>NZ_JALGRD010000053.1:0-554 GCF_022810315.1 Stutzerimonas marianensis
AGCCTGGGTGTCGCCTTCGGCGCGCACACTGTCACGGCGTCGTATCAGCGAAACAACGGTAACAACGACTTTGACTACTTGCGCCAGGCGGACTCGATCTACCTGAACAATTCCATCCAGTACAGTGATTTCAACTCACCTAAAGAGCAGTCCTGGATGCTGCGCTACGACCTGAACATGGCGGGATACGGCATACCCGGGCTTACTTTCATGACCCGCTACGCCCGCGGTTGGGGCGCCGATTACAGCAATGCGAACGAGGTGTACATGCGCCAAGACGATAACGGTGCGCCGCTGACGGGACAGAACCGCTGGGAACGCGACGTCGAAGCCCGCTACGTTGTACAGACTGGCTCTCTCAAGGATTTGTCTCTGCGGGTGCGCCAGGCTACCACGCGGGCGACTGCTTTCGAGTCCGACCTCGATGAGGTCCGATTCATAGCCGAGTACCCGCTCTCGATCTTGTGAAACACCATGAGCAACACCACATCTTCTTTAGTTTTGCTCCCTTGGTTTGAAGATGTGTTTCAGGCGCCCATCAGGGCGCCTTTTTT
>NZ_JALGRD010000054.1:0-541 GCF_022810315.1 Stutzerimonas marianensis
CTTGGCTTCGACGTGGGTTGCGAAGCAGATCAGTGCATACCGAGGACCAGTCACCTCGTAAATCAACTGGAAAACTACAAACGCCAACGACGAGCGTTTCGCTCTGGCCGCTTAAGGCCTAAGCCGCTGCACTGATTCGTTCCTGGGTCAGGTGGGGTAAAACCCGATGCAGTGTCATTTACAGGAACTAGCAGAGGATCGGGTTACTTGGTCCCGCGCGAAANGGCTTCGACGTGGGTTGCGAAGCAGATCAGTGCATACCGAGGACCAGTCACCTCGTAAATCAACTGGAAAACTACAAACGCCAACGACGAGCGTTTCGCTCTGGCCGCTTAAGGCCTAAGCCGCTGCACTGATTCGTTCCTGGGTCAGGTGGGGTAAAACCCGATGCAGTGTCATTTACAGGAACTAGCAGAGGATCGGGTTACTTGGTCCCGCGCGAAACTCTAGGTGACTCGCCCGTGGTCGGCCTGCCGACTGGCTAAACCCCGGGTTAAACCCAAGTAGGTCGGCTAAGTATGTAGAACTGACTGTAGAGGAC
>NZ_JALGRD010000055.1:0-526 GCF_022810315.1 Stutzerimonas marianensis
AACGTGGCGGATGTCACCCAGGTCGATCAGTTGCTGCACGGCGCCGAAACCTATGTTTCGGGTGACGCTGGATACACTGGTGCGGCCAAGCGACCGGAGCATGCTGAACGGGACGTTGTCTGGTCGATTGCAGCACGGCCAAGCAGTTACAAACATCACGGCAAAGACAGCGTGCTGTACCGAGTCAAGCGCAAAGTCGAATACGCCAAGGCGCAGCTGCGTGCCAAGGTCGAGCATCCCTTCCAGGTGATCAAGGTGCGCTTCAATCATCGTAAGGTTCGCTACCGTGGACTGGAAAAGAATACGGCGCAGTTGTTCAGTCTGTTTGGGTTGGCCAATCTGGTACTGGCCAAGCGGTATTTGCAACGGACGGCGGGATAAGTCCGTCCGAAAGGCGGGGCTGGCCCGCTAATCAGCAAAATCAGGGTAGAAATCGGCCCAAGAAACGCAGAATAAGGCCGGTAGGTTGAAAAAACCGGGTTGAAAAAGGGGGACGGTGAGAATTGGCTAATTGTTCAGCGTCTCC
>NZ_JALGRD010000056.1:0-218 GCF_022810315.1 Stutzerimonas marianensis
CCTCCGAAGTTTCCCTCAGGATAGCTGAAGCAATTATGTAGTTTTATCAGGTAAAGCGAATGATTAGAGGTCTCAGGGAGGTTTTCTTCTTGTCCTATTCTCAAACTTTAAATTGGTAAGAACCGGGAGTTATCTTAACTGAACTTCCGGGCGGAATGCGTTGTTCTTAGTGGGCCATTTTTGGTAAGCAGAACTGGCGATGAGGGATGAACCTAACG
>NZ_JALGRD010000056.1:316-518 GCF_022810315.1 Stutzerimonas marianensis
CAGAATACGTGCTTCTAGTGGGCCTTTTTTGGTAAGCAGAACAGGCGATGAGGGATGAACCTAACGTCGAGTTAAGGTGCCCAAGTGTACGCTCATGAGATACCACAAAAGGTGTTGATTCATCTAGACAGCAGGACGGTGGACATAAAAGTCGTCATCCGCTAAGGAGTGTGTTACAACTCACCTGCCGAATGAATTAGCC
>NZ_JALGRD010000057.1:0-500 GCF_022810315.1 Stutzerimonas marianensis
AATCGAGCATGCTGTACTCACCGCCGGCTAGCACGGCCTGAGCACCGTGATGACGGATACCGGGAGTCAACTTCAAAGCTCCCCGGTTACAGCCTTTTGAGCCGCCACCGGTTCAACGCCTCGAAGCCCTCCAGCGAAGGTAATCCACCACCAGAACCGACGCCTCTGAACGGCCTTTCACTCGCCCGCAACGGCCAACTGCATTACCAGCGGCCATTCCGGGGTCAACGATCCCGGCCTACTCTTCAGTCGTCCTTCGCGTCACCTCAGACTCGTTCGGAACATTCTCTGGCGATCACCGCAAGGTACCCTGCCGCAACCACCGATCCTGCTCCCGTTGTCCTCGGCCTCCACGAAGCCCGGACGTCCCTGCCTGCATCCGCTCCCCTTCAGGATCTGGCGATCCCTCCGGATCCAAGCGTTCTGCCTGCAGATCCTCCGGAAGCCCGCCGATCCGGAAACGCCCGATTGCTCTCTGCTCCGCTACGCCGACCCTTAAA
>NZ_JALGRD010000058.1:0-500 GCF_022810315.1 Stutzerimonas marianensis
TTGCTGCCGACTCGTACCGCGCTGAGTGCATTGGCAGGAACGCTGATATCTGCCCAAACGGTAGAGAGATCGGAAATGATGAATATCTGGTCGTCGGTATTGACTGACTCACCGAGCGTGATGTCCTTCTCAACGATCATCCCATCGAACGGCGCCCTGAGTTCGTAGCGGCTCAATGCGTCTGGCTTGCCAGCATCACTACCAAGCGCTTGTAGCTGTGCTTTTGCATTCGCAACAGTCAGCTCTGCTTCCCGTAGAGCCTGTTGTGCCTGTAAATAATCCTGTTCTGCAGAAATACGCTCTTCCCACAGCTCCTTTTCGCGTCGATAGGTTTTCTGAGCCAATGCAAGACGTTTTTGTGCCGCGTAGAACTCGCTTCTACGTTCCGACAGGTCGGTACTCGCGATCACAGCAAGCACTTGCCCCTGTTTCACCTGTTCGCCCAAATCGACTTTGACCGCTTCAACGACACCTGAGAGACGAGGCACAACTTGCGCTGT